>NZ_JBIDFK010000008.1:0-102835 GCF_046635725.1 Gilliamella sp. CG22 | reverse complement strand
GGGTAGTTATTTTGTTCGCCATGGGTTACTCCTTTGCTGATGTGTCGGACTGGTTAGTCAGCTTTCCAACGTTATTTGGGTAATAATGATTTCGGTTGATTAAGTTGGAATAATTGGGGGTATTAATAATCAGAAAAGAATCAAGAAATTGATGTGATAATGATTGTAAATTAAGATACCAATCATCACGATAATGCCAGAAATTACCATAAATGGGTAATCGGTTATCTGATAGCACTAAACAACGAACCACAACTACTCCTTAATATCCATACTTATCCCTATTAATTAACTTTTATTTATTTTGTATTATCAATTACGATAATCTTATTTATAAAAAATTATATTACTTATCAAAAATTTGCAATATAATTTTTGATAAGTTATGTAAAATTAACAATAAATTAAAAAACGTGTAAATTCAAATATCGAAGTAAGCTTTTTATTAACGTTGTATTTTAATTATTCTAAAAATATTGAATAAAGATAATTTTTCAAAAGTGATAGTTGATTATAAAACGGTGTTGACTGTATGGAGATTATGATGAAAATCGTGGAATTAATTATCTTACTTATACCCTAATATCAACTCAATAATCCTACGGTGATCTTCATTATAATAAAATTTTGACTTGCTTAAATTCATCACTTAAATTCAACCAAATCATCATGTTGATGATTGACCTTTGCCAAAATTGACTGGATTTTTTTGTCATCATCAATAATTAAATAAAATGGGCGTAATTTTGGATAGTGATTTTTTAGTAAGTCACCTTTTGGGGTACCTTTAGGATAAAATTGAAAAGTAATAACGTTAGAACTGGCTATGATGTTTTTAAAGTCATCCCAATAAAATATCCCTTCTATATCATAAGATTTGACTAAAATTCCTTCTTCAAAAAAGGCATAATAACTGGTGACAGGCCATTTTAAGCTGTTGTAAAGTTTTTTTAGTCGCCTGATTTCAAATGAAACTGCAATATAATGTTGAAGGATCGAAAATACTATCATGATAGCACCTAGCAACATGACTAATAGAAGATTAAAAAATAGTTTATCTGTCGGATTATAATTTAGGTATAGCACAGTAAGCAGTACCCAAGACGCAATTAATGCGATAAAGGTTAGTATTCTTTTTTTAGGAAGGTGAAATCGAAGAACTATATTGTGGATATTGGAAAGAATAATTTTTTTAGACTCTAATTTGACATCGTAATCACACAAAAATTCTGCCTCTTCAGGATCAAAGGCGATATAAGGTTGGTTAACGGCTCCATTCATTCTGCTATTCCTATTCATTGTAGTGATAATCACTTTGCCATTATAAAAGACCCTAACACACATTGCAAAATAATTATTTGTTTATCATAGAGTTAATTTATAACCGTGGTGATAATGATTGTCCTTCAAGCATGATTGCAACTACGTTTATTGACTATTTTTCGTCCTGTATTTATTGATAATGGTTAACTCGGTTTCGGTAATTAATTGGTTGTCTGATTTAAATAATCTCATTACAATACCTTCCCTTATCCATTGACAGACTCTATTTTATGATCACGTATCGTCATGCCACACTCAGTGATTTGCCTTTTATTGTTGAGGTTTATAATTCGACCATTGCCAGCCGTATGGTCACAGCTGATACATCACCTGTTTCAATCGACAGTAAGCGTGATTGGTTTGAACAACATAATGAGAATAACCGCCCTCTTTGGTTAATTCAGCATCAAAATCAACCTTGTGGTTGGATTAGTTTATCTTCGTTTTATGGGCGACCTGCTTATTCTAAAACGGTCGAAGTGAGTTTATATCTTCATGAACAGTTTCGAGGTAAAAAAATTGGGCAATATATGCTTGCTCAAATTGAAGAATATGCCCGTAAAGTCGGTATCGATAGCATATTGAGTTATGTATTTGGTCATAATATTCCCAGTATCAGTCTTTTTAGTAAAATGCAGTATCAGCAATGGGGATTATGTCCAAAGATTGCCGAACTGGACGGTGTAAAGCGTGATTTAATTATTTTTGGAAAATCACTTATTTAAACGTTGTCAATATCAAATAACTTATGTAATTTATTTATAAGGATACAAGTTTACATGACCATTTCACAAAATTTAATTTATCTAGGACGCCAAGCCAAAATAACCAGTTCACTGATTGTGATTAATATTGCTTGGTTTGTTATATCCCGTCTTTGTGATAGCCGTAGTTTTGTTGATTCTTTAAAAAACTTGTTTTTGGTTGATTGGGGCGCCGATGTATCGCAATTGACTTTTTCGGGGCAATATTGGCGCATGTTCACTAGCTTATTTATGCATGTCAGCCTGTCACACCTGTTAATGAATATGATCGCTTTATGGAGTGTGGGCATCATTTTAGAAAAGCGCCTTCCAAAATTTGCCTTTATTGGTATTTATTTTCTTTCTGGATTAATCAGTAATTTAGTCAGTGATATTGCTAATCTTGATCGTACCGTGATTAGTTGTGGGGCATCCGGTGCAATTTTAGGAATTATTACCGCATTATTGGCTTATAGTTTGGTTAATCGGGCCAATCTTAAAGAAATGCCCATCAATGCTATTATCATTAGCTTAGTGCTTACCGCTGGCTTAGGCTTGCTTCCTGGTATTAATAATATGGCGCATTTGGGGGGGGCTGTTGCCGGTTTTGGTTTGGGTTTGGTCGTGTCGCTATTGATAAAATGGTTTGGTTATTCAAGTAAATTTACAATACTGTTTATTTGTTTATTATTTATCGTGACTATCTGGGGAATTTATATGGGCTATGTGCATTATGAATTACCGGATAATTTAAAATATCATTATTAATTACATTATATTGCGCTGATAACTAATGCTATCAGCGCCTGCTTTATCATATTAAAAACTGTTTAATATTTTTGCCGGATCAATTTTACATGCCCGCTTAGCCGGATAATAACTGGCGATTAAACTTAATAGCATGGCAGTAATAAATACAATTAGCACATCAGTTGCATGAATTTTTGAAGGTAAAAAGTCAATAAAATAGACATTTCCATTTAATACTTTATGCCCGATCAGCGATTCAATTATTTTCATTATATTTGACAGCTGCCAAGCGGATAGAACGCCTAAAACAACGCCGAGTAAACTGCCTATTAAGCCTGAAATAACCCCATACCAAATAAAGATATGTTTAATTAGGCGATTATTTGCGCCCAGTGTTTTAAGAATTGCAATATCTCGTTGTTTATCTTTTACAGCGATCACTAATGTCGAAACAATATTGAAACAGGCAACACCAATCACCACAATCATTGCTAAATACATGATTTGTCGTATCATTTTAATGTCTCGGTACATAAACCCGTACGAGTTTTCCCAACTGGTGTATGTGACGTTTTCGTCAAGATTTAATATCGCCCTTCCTAATAGGCTTTTAGCCAAATAAACTTGGTTAACGTTGACCATTATTCCTGTGACACTGTCACCAATATTTAAAAGTTTTTGTGCGTCAGCTAAAGGGATTAACGCAACATTGTTACTTAAGCTACCACTTAAATCTAAAATACCCACCACTTGTAAACGCACACGTTTAGGTGGTTTGAGTTGGTTATTATCACTTGATACCGGAATTAACAATGTTATCCATGCGCCCTGTTTTACCGACAGTTTTTTTGCCAGTCCCGATCCGATAATAATTTGCTGACTATCGGTTTTAAAATATTGCCAACGATCATCTAACACATATTTTGGTAATGCACTTATGGCTTTTTCGCGCTGTGGATCAACTCCCTGTACCTCAACGGCGCCAAGCTTGCTTCCATTTTCGATAAGCCCTGTAAAGCTGATAAATGGTGCCGCTGAAACAATATTTTTATCTTCTTCTAACTCTTGTTGAATATGCTGCCAGTCATCTAAATTGCCATATTGAGAATATATCTGTCCATGTGGTACAACCGATAACACTCGGTTTTTTAATTCATATTCAAAGCCATTCATGGCACTTAAGCCAATAATGAGTGCGGCAATTCCAATTGCAATGCTTAAAGTTGAGATAATCGAGATAAGTGATACCATGCCACTTTTACGGCGACCTTGACGAAATTTTATTGCCGTCATTAAGGATAGATTCATTTTGTTTTCCACTAAATCGTTTTTTTAATGTCCGCTTTCAGAAAGCTGCCCGTCACTCATAACCAATTGTTTATCTAATTTTTTAGCCAATTCAAGATCATGAGTAACAACCAAAAAAGCGGTTCCTTGTTCTTTATTGAGTTTGATAAGCAAATCAAATATGGCATCCGCTGTTGCTTTATCCAAGTTTCCGGTGGGTTCATCCGCCATGACTAAAGACGGGTTATTAATTAATGCCCGTCCTATTGCCACACGTTGACGTTCTCCGCCCGATAGTTCGGACGGACGATGTTCGGCTCTGTTTGTTAAATTAACTGATGCTAACATGTCTTTTGCCCGTTTTTTGGCTTCGTTGGGCGATACACCACCAATTAAGAGTGGCATAGCGATATTTTCAAGTGCGGTAAAATCGGGTAAAAGGTGATGAAACTGGTAGACAAAACCGATATCTTGATTGCGTAATTTTGCTTTTGCTTGTTCTGATAATTGATTAAGCTGTTGTGATTTGAATATGATTTCACCTGATGTCGGTTTGTCCAATCCACCCAGTAGATGTAATAGTGTACTTTTACCCGAACCTGAACTTCCTATAATAGCGAGTAATGATTGAGGATGAAGATCAAATGAAACATTTTTTAAGACTTCAGTCACCATTTTCCCTTCTTTATAGGTTTTATAGAGATTTTTAGCAGTCAGTAATGGCTGAGTATTATTCATAACGTAGCGCCTCGGCAGGTTGAATGGTTGCAGCACGATAAGCAGGATATAAGGTTGATATTAGCGATAACATGAGTAATCCGATAATAATAAAAACAATTTGTGAAGGTTCGATTAATGTCGGTAATTCTATACCTGCAAGCGATAAATCTAAGGTTTCCATGATGTTATTTAAGTTACAAGCAAGTACAAGTCCTAATGTGCTTCCTAGTAGTGTACCTATTACCCCTGAACTTGCGCCTTGTATGATAAAAATTAGCATTATTTTAAAACGTGATAATCCTTGAGTTTTTAAAATGGCGACCTCACCTTGTTTTTCCATCACCAATAAACTTAAAGACGTAATAATATTAAATGCTGCAACAATCACGATAAGGCTAATCAGTAAGCCCATGACGTTTTTTTCCATTTTTATTGCTTGAAATAATTCGCCCCGTTTTGCTCGCCAATCTTTAAATTCGAGTCCCTCCGGTAGCGGAGTATTCGTAATTTCAGCAATTTGTAGAGGGTGTTTCAAAAATAATCGCCAACCGGTAATTGTATTAGCTGGGTAACGGAGTAATTTTTGGGCATCGGTTTGGTTGACGTAAATTAAGGTTTGGTTAATGTCATGGTTAACCGAAAATAGTCCAACAACAGTAAATAAACGTTGTGATGGTATACGCCCCACTGGTGTGACCTGACTGGCATCGGTAACCATTAAACGTATTTTATTACCTACTGTCACGCCGAGTTGATTGGCTAATGTTTGTCCTAAGATTACATTATATTGCCCAGCCTGTAGATCGGATATCGATCCGGTATAAATATAATCTTGAATGGGATCATCATCTTCTGGATTGATGCCCATCAAGGTACTTACATTGATACTTTGTTCACTTTGCAATACCACGTCGCTAGTGACTAACGGCGTAATGCGACTTACGCCATTAATCTGTCCAAATTGTTCATATGCCGTGTTATCTATGACGATTTTGCCTTGTGGTGTGGTGATTTGTGCTTGCGGTAAGAACTTTAACACACTATTTTGCATCTGATCTTCTAGTCCATTCATGACCGATAACACCAGAATTAATCCCAATGATCCAAGCATGATCCCTATCATCGATAACCATGAAACAAAGCGACCAAAGCCATCAGTCTTTTGACCGTATACATAACGTAACCCAATATAAAGCACTAATGGACGAAATATTTTTGACATAAATGTTTATCATTTCCGAAACTTTTTGACAAAGTTTTGCAAGTTAAATAGAAGACGTTTATCATACAGGATTAAACAGTTATAGAAAACATCCAAGTAATTACGTTATAATGTATTAATACTTTTTGCACCAATATCAATTAAATTTATCATGTCTAAAAAACTCAATATTTCAACACTTATTCCACAAAAACCCGGTGAAGTAAAACAGTTTGGACAACTGGTAGGATCATCATTATCGAAACTGTGTGCCGATGCAATTGCTGCGCATAACGGTTTAGTGGTGATTGTCACCGATGATATGCAGCAAACAACCCGCATTTATGAAGAGCTGAAGCAATTTAGCCATTTTCCGGCTATTTCGTTTCCTGATTGGGAAACCTTGCCTTATGATAGTTTTTCACCTCATCAAGATATTGTATCTGAACGCTTATCTTGCCTTTATCATCTTGCACATTTAACCAAAGGCGCGTTAATTTTACCGATCAATACGTTAATGCAAAAAGTTTGCCCAAAAAGTTATTTAGGTGGGCATGTGTTCATTATGAAGAAAGGCTTACAAATTAGCCGTGAACATTTGCGAATGCAATTAGAAAATGCCGGTTATCGCGCTGTTAGCCAAGTCATGGAACATGGCGAGTATGCTACACGAGGCGCACTTTTTGATATTTTTCCTATGGGTAGCGATAAACCTTATCGTATTGATTTTTTTGATGATGAAATTGATAGTATCCGAACGTTTGATGCTGAAACACAACGAACGCTTGAAGAAATTGTTGAAATTGAGTTATTACCAGCTCATGAGTTTCCTTTTGATAAAGCGGCTATTGAATTGTTTCGTAGCCAATGGCGTGCAAAATTTGAAGTCAGATTAGAGCCTGAAAGTATTTATCAGCAAGTCAGTAAAAATATCTTACCAACAGGGATTGAATACTGGCAAGCCTTGTTTTTTAGTGAGCCGTTAACGACACTTTTTTCTTATTTTTTAGATAATACGTTAATTATTAATACGGTCAATATCGAGCAGTTTGCCAATAAATATTGGCAAGATATTAATCAACGTTATGAAAGTCGCAAAGTTGATCCTATGCGTCCTTTACTTGAACCCGCGGTTATTTGGTCTAAAACGGATGAAATCTTTGCTAATTTTAAACATTATCCAAGGATGATTGTATCGAATAACACGGTGGATGAGTCATCTAAAAATATCAATTTACCTTTTATGAGTTTGCCTGATATTGGTTTTCAGATTCAATTGAAAGACCCTTATCATCAATTTAATCAATTCACTGAAAACTTTAATGGCAAGATTATTTTTTCGGTTGAATCAGAAGGTCGTAAAGAAGCATTACAAGAGATTTTAGGTCGAATTCGTATTTATCCAACCAGCATTAATCAGCTTGATCAGCAAGCAACGGTTGATAACCGCTTTTGTGTCATGGTCGGTGCGGGTGAACAAGGTTTCATTGATGAACAACAGCATTTTGCATTTATTACCGAAAATGAACTATTAGGACGACGTGTTATCCGTCGTAAAAATGAGAACAGACAAGCTATTAATACCGATAGTTTAGTTCGTAGTTTAGCCGAATTAACCCCTGGTAAACCAGTCGTGCATTTAGAGCACGGTGTAGGACGTTATGCTGGGTTAACAACGTTAGAAACAGGCGGTATTACGGCTGAATATCTTATTTTGCTTTATGCAAATGATACCAAACTTTATGTACCTGTTTCATCGCTTAACCTGATCAGCCGTTATTCTGGCGGTGATGAAGAAAATGCGCCTTTAAATAAATTAGGGACAGATGCTTGGAGCAAAGCCAGACAAAAAGCAGCAGAAAAAGTCCGTGATGTTGCTGCCGAATTGTTAGATATTTATGCGGAGCGTGAAAGTAAACCAGGATTTGAATTTAAGCAAGATCGTGAACAATACGAACTGTTTTGCCAAGCCTTTCCTTATCAAGAAACGGAAGATCAACAAAATGCCATTGGCGCCGTTATCGGGGATATGTGTTCACCTTATGCTATGGATCGATTGGTTTGTGGGGATGTCGGCTTTGGCAAAACCGAAGTTGCAATTCGCGCTGCTTTTTTAGCTGTCGTCAATCAAAAGCAAGCCGCAGTTTTGGTGCCAACCACCTTACTTGCTCAACAACATTATGAAAGTTTTTGTAATCGTTTTGCTAATTGGCCAATACGTATTGAAAGTTTGTCTCGTTTTAAAACCGCAAAACAGCAACGAGCCGTCATTGATGCACTTGCAGAAGGTAAAGTCGATATTGTCATTGGCACGCATAAATTATTGCAGGAAGATGTAAAATGGAAGGATCTTGGTCTATTGATCGTTGATGAAGAGCATCGCTTCGGTGTTCGTCAAAAAGAACGTATCAAAGCTATGCGAGCCAATATCGATATTTTGACCCTAACTGCTACCCCTATTCCTAGAACATTGAATATGGCGATGAGTGGCATGCGTGATCTTTCTATCATTGCCACGCCTCCTGCTCGCCGATTAGCAGTGAAAACCTTTGTCAGAGAATACGATGATTTAGTGATTCGAGAAGCTATCCTGCGTGAAATTTTGCGTGGTGGTCAAATCTATTATTTACATAATGATGTCTCGGATATTAATAATGTGAGTGAAAAGCTAGCCGAATTAGTGCCAGAAGCACGTATTGGCGTTGGTCATGGTCAAATGCATGAACGAGATTTAGAGCGAGTGATGAATGATTTTCATCATCAACGTTTTAATATTTTAGTTTGTACCACCATTGTTGAAACCGGTATCGATATTCCTAATGCTAATACGATTATTATTGAGCGTGCCGATAAATTTGGTTTAGCGCAATTGCATCAGTTGCGTGGTCGGGTTGGTCGTTCGTATCATCAAGCTTATGCTTATTTATTAACACCACATCCTAAATTATTGAGTAAAGATGCAAAAAAACGTCTTGATGCTATCGCAACCCTAGAAGATTTGGGTGCAGGTTTTGCTTTAGCAACGCATGATCTGGAAATTCGAGGTGCAGGCGAGTTGTTAGGAAGCGATCAAAGTGGTCAAATTGAAACTATTGGGTTTAATTTATATATTGAACTACTAGAAGATGCCGTAAAATCTTTAAAAGAAGGAAAAGAACCTACGCTTGAATCACTGTTGACGAGTCAACAAACGGAAATTGAGTTACGTTTACCTACATTGATTCCAGACGATTTTATTCCGGATGTTAATACTCGTTTATCTTTGTATAAACGTATTGCGAGTATCAATAATTTAGATGAATTGACCGATATACAAGTTGAAATGCGTGATCGTTTTGGGCAATTACCTGATGCAGTTCTCTTTTTGTTAGAAACAACTAAAATTCGTTTTCATGCTAATCAATTAGGCATTACTAAAATTGAATTTGGTGAAAAAGGTGGGTTTATCGAATTTGGTAGTAATAATAAAATTTCAGTTGATTATTTAATTGAAACCATTCAAAAAGAACCTAAAAATTATCGTTTAGAAGGCAATAATAGATTAAGATTACAAAAAACTGATTTACAACGTGTAGAGCGTATTGAATATATCAAAAACTTGTTAACTGAATTTTCCACACATCAAACATAACACACAACATCTTGAAAATTGTTTAATAAATAGCTCATTGCTCTGTATAGATGCCACCCACATAGCAATGAGCAGAGCTAAATTAATATTGCCGGTCAATTTGAAGTTAATATAAAACGTTATTTGTTAGCTGAATAACTATCATGTTTTGATTCCTATCTACCAAACATTTTCTTTATCCTTCTTAATGAGTAAGGTCATACTCATTTTGACCATTAGCTATGCTTTTTTATCTGTATCGCTAAGTGTGCGATGAAATTAGAATCAATATTTTCTCTAATAAATTGTGATTTTATAAAATCACTTAAAAACTCGCTTATCGTTCTGAAATCCATTAGAATTGAAAGGTCAGAATCGCATAAAACTATTTATTCATAATAAGATAGTTTATTGATAATAATTTAGTTTTACTCGTCTCTGAATTATGAGCACATAATTTATGTAATAACAATGAATTAAAAGAGAAAACCAATGAAAAAAAGTAAATTAGCTATCGGCTTTGTAGCGCTATTAGCAATCGGATATGTAGGTAGTTCATGGTATGTTGGCAATAAAATTGAGAAAGAATTAGATAGTCAATTAATCAACATTAATGAAACGATTAATGGCTACCAAAATCAATATGATATATCAATCAAAACAAGCAATTATCAAAAAAATATTTTTACATCCAAATTTCACCTTACTATAACCGAAAAACCCCGTATTGAATATGATGTCAATGAACCAAAAACCGTTTTTGATGACGATATAACTATCCATCATGGTCCATTCCCTATGGCCGCATTAATTAAAGGTAACTTTGTCCCCCAATTGGCATGGATTGAATATGAAATGACTGAAAAAGACAATCCAACTCTTTGGAAACTTGCAGGAGATAAACCTTTTATTACCGCCACTATGGGGATTAAATTTAGTGATTATGTCGTCACAAAAATTACCACAAAAGCCTTGAATACTATTGACATGCCTCAGTTTAAAGAAGGAATAGATATTTCAGAAGGCAACATCACCATCACCAGTGATTTAAATGAATTGACCTCATCGATGTCTATAAAGCTTGATAAATTAAGATATAAAATTGATCAGGTTAGTTCAATCTCATTGAGCAATCTTAAGGTTAACTTAGAAAATAAAGGAGATGATATCGTTGATCTAAACTCAAACGTTGATACTTTAACGATAAACGCTCGATCAAGTCTTCCAGTCCAAATAGATATTGATAATATAAGTAGTTCAGCTCAGTACACAATAACATTTGATCCGATCAATGGAGCTAATATACCTAATTATCAATCCAAGATGAACATAGAAAAATTGAAAACAACTGTCTTAAGTTTCAATCCACAAGCGCCATTTGTTTTTAATAATATATTCTTTAAGCAAGATGTTCGATCTAATCCAAATAATAGCACAGAGGGCAGTTATGAGGCTAATATTGAATCGTTCAATTTTGGCAAACAAAATTTAGGTCATGGTGAGTTTAAGTTTAATTTTGAAGGGGTTAACACACAGAATCCGTTTGAAAGTTTATTTATTGAACAAAATGCATCTGACTTTTCAAAAATTCAATGGGATGGTTTGTTAAATTGGCATAATGCTGCAGGCGATATTATTGCCAACACATCAGCTATAGTCGATAACAACTTATCAACAGATGACAATAATAATGATATTACCCCCGATCGCATGTTAAGTTATAATATTCAGATTCCATTCAAAGTATTAGCACGTATGTGGGCACAAACGGAAAATTACAATGAAACGGATGTGACTGATGATATGATTGCTGGAAAATTATATATGATTAATTTGATCGCGAAATCTAAGATTAAAGATCATCCTCTTATTTCTATTGATGAAGATAAGCAAGGTATCTATATGGATTTGAAAATAAAACAGAGTGATTCTGACGTGATAATCAATGGACAAAAAATGAATAAAAATGATTTTAATCGTCTAATTTTTTCTCTTTAAGACTCTTTTTAGTTACGCCTAATTAGCTTGATAGGCTAGCTAGGCATTGCTTTAAGTTTATCAAAATCAAATCAAGAATTATAAAAAATAACGGGAAAACAATGAAAAAAATTAAATTTACAATAGGAATAGTTACAGTTTTAAGCATAGGATATTTAGGTTCAACTTGGTACATTGGCAATAAAATTGAAAAAGAAATTGATAATACCCTGTCATTAATTAGTGAAAACATTAATAGCAGCAAGGATATGAGTAAGATCAATATAACCAAAAGTCATTATGATAAAGGTCTATTTTCAACGAAATTACACCTGACTATCACCGAATCATTAGATTATCAAACGGATCTTGATAATGATAAAAATATCCTCTTTAGTGATGATATTACGATTTATCACGGTCCTTTTCCTTTCGTCAATATCGCAAAAGGTGATTTCACGCCTCAAGTCGCAACGATAGATTATCAAATGACTGAAAAAGCATTTCCTGAGCTTTGGAAATGGTCGAATAACCAATCATTCATCACTGGTCATGCCAGTTTAAGTTTTCAAAAAGAGTTCAATATTTATTTGAAAAATAACCCTATTAATATAAATCTGGTCAATCATGTGTTTGGCAAAAACAATTTCTACCTATCTGAAGGTGAGTGCTTTTTCAATGTTTCTAAAGATTTTTCAACTGTCAGCGTAAATTCACACTGGGACAAATTAGAATTAACATCGGAATTCAGAAACCTATCCTTAAAACTTGATCAAGTTTCTATCAAAACCGAGCCCGAAAGCAGTCATAACTCTTTAAATTATGTATTGGAGTTGAAAAATCTTTATTATTCAGAAGAAAATTATGATCTTATTGACAGAAATTATCAATATGTTACGACATTTAAAAAAGAGCTAAATTTTCAGGATGTAAAAGCTGTCAGAAATGGTGATGTCAAAAATGGAATATTACATAACAATTTAACCATTTATAAAGTTATATCCCAGAATTTTTTCAATGACAACGCAACCGCCATATTAAACCAAATATTAATAAATCAATCAATAAATCAAACTGATGAGGATTATTATGATTCAATAGACATTAAGATAGGTTCATTAACGTATGGAAACCAAAACCTTGGTTCAATCTCATCGAATAATGAATTTATAAATATGGATGGAATCAGTATGCTGTCGTTTGTATTAGGCGAATTTGGATATGGATTCGAATCGAGCGATCCTCATTATGTTAATCCTGATAAACTTAATAGGAGCATGTCCTATAAATTTAATTGGCATACTAATGTCGGCGATATTAATGCTGATTTATTAATTGATTATGATAGTAATGAGAGTTTTCGTGGATTATCTAGTGACGATAATATTCATCTTTTCAAACTTAAACTTGATATGCCATTTGACGTTATAAATTATATTGCAGCTCAATTTGAAAATTATCAACAAAACATTGTTACACAAGAACAAATTGATAAAATAGTATTAGGAAATGATATAAAATCGTGGTTAGATGAATCAATTCTTTTCACTTTTGAAAAAAATGGAATGGAAGGGATATATTCAGATGCCAACTATTCAAGTGATACACATCAAGCAGAAGTGAATGGTAAATTTTATAGTGAAGACGATTTTTTCACTCATTTTTGATGTGAATTGAGACAATAAATAATTTTTTAATACGCTAGCGGACATACCATGTTATGAACAATCATCTATCTAAATCACCTGAGAATCAATTTAAACGTACTATGCAAACTCGGCATTTAATTATGTTATCGTTAGGTGGCGTGATTGGCACAGGATTATTTTTTAATACCGGTTATATTATTGCAACCGCAGGAGCCGTGGGAGCGATTATTGCCTATTTAATTGGTGCTTTGGTCGTTTTTTTAGTTATGTTGTGCCTTGGCGAACTTGCGGTTGCTATGCCCGAAACCGGTGCTTTTCATACGTATGCTTCACGTTTCATTAGCCCCGCTACAGGCTATACCGTTGCTTGGTTATATTGGCTAACCTGGACAGTTGCATTGGGTTCAAGTCTAACCGCTGCGGGTATGTGTATGCAGTATTGGTTTCCGGATATTTCTGTTTGGGTTTGGTGTTTAATTTTTTGTGCAGTTATATTTGTTTTGAATATTGTGACTGCACAATTTTTTGCGGAAAGTGAATTTTGGTTTTCAATAATTAAAGTCATTACGATTATAGTTTTTATTATTGCGGGCAGCGCAGCTATTTTTGGTTTTATACCGATGAAAAACGATATGCCAGCCCCATTTCTACACAATATTACAGATAATGGTTGGTTTCCACATGGATTGACACCTATCATCATGACAATGGTATCGGTTAATTTTGCCTTTTCTGGTACAGAACTAATCGGTATTGCCGCGGGTGAAACTAAGCAGCCTGAAAAAAGTATTCCTTTAGCCATAAAAACAACCATTTTACGGTTAATCATTTTTTTTGTTGGCACTATTTTTGTACTGGCGGCTTTATTGCCCATGGAACAAGCAGGCGTCATTAAGAGTCCATTTGTGATGGTTTTTGAAAATATTGGTATCCCTTATGCTGCCGATATCTTTAATTTTGTGATTTTAACTGCCATTTTATCGGCGGCTAATTCAGGACTTTATGCATCGGGTCGAATGTTATGGTCGTTATCAAATCAAGGTACTTTGCCAAAATGCTTTTCAAGATTAACCACTAAAGGTATTCCAACCACCGCTATAACAGTGAGTATGTTAGGGGGATTACTGGCGCTATTCTCCAGTGTGATTGCACCTGATACAGTCTTTGTTGCATTAACGGCTATTTCAGGTTTTGCCGTGGTTGCTGTTTGGTTAAGTATTTGTGTATCACATTACTTTTTTAGACAAAAGCTTTCTCAAGAACAAATTATTAATTTAAAATATAAAGCGCCCTACTACCCTTTAGTCCCGATTTTAGGCACAATTTTGTGCGTGATTGCCTGTATTGGACTGGCTTTTGATCCCGAGCAACGAATAGCACTATATTGTGGCATCCCTTTTGTCATTGTTTGTTTTATGGCTTACCATTTGACGCATAAGTATCACACTCGAGTTACTCAAAATGATTAATAATAATCCGATTAAGAATTTATTAAACCAAAAAAACTTTATCATTGTTGACGGTGCACTTGCCAGCGAGTTACAACGTCGTGGATGCGATTTAAATGATAGTTTATGGTCAGCAAAAGTATTATTTGAGCAACCTGAATTAATTCGGCAAGTTCATTATGACTACTTTAAAGCTGGCGCAGACTGTGCCATTACAGCAAGCTATCAAGCAACACCTTTAGGATTTGCTAAAAAAGGGATTAATCTCAATGATTCTATTGCGTTAATACAAAAAAGTGTTGAACTTGCACAACAAGCTAAACAACAATATTTAAGCGAATTAGACCAACCTAAACCTTTACTCATTTCCGGGTCTGTTGGGCCTTATGGCGCCTATTTAGCTGACGGTTCCGAATATACAGGAGCCTATCAACTGAGTGAAGAAGCCTTTATGGAGTTTCATTATGTCCGCATAAAAGCACTTATCGATGCCAATGTGGATTTACTCGCTTGTGAAACCTTGCCTTCTTTTACAGAAATAAAAGCATTAACAAAGGTGATTAAACAATTTCCTGCAATACGTTGCTGGTTTTCATTTACACTGAAAGATGATCAGCATCTGAGTGATGGAACACCGTTATCATTAGTTGTCGAATATTTAAATAATATTGAGCAAATTGCCAGTGTAGGCATCAATTGCATTGCATTAGAAAAAGTGACAAGGTCACTAAATGTGTTAAACAAACTCACATCAAAACCATTAATCGTTTACCCAAATTCTGGCGAAGTATATGATCCTTTAATCAAACAATGGCACCCTAACCCGCAACATAATTGTACCTTTGCTAATCAGTTAACAAACTGGATAGAATCTGGTGCTAAATTAATTGGCGGTTGTTGTCAAACCACGCCTAACGATATTGCTAATATCGCTAAATTCCTGCAAGATAAATAAAACTTTTCGTTGAGTAAGTATACAAAATCAAATAATGTTGATTTTGTATACTTTTGGTTTGATTAGTTGATTTCGATATTATCAAACTTTTATATTCAATCACTAATAAAAGACTTCATATTGAAGAGTAACTTTCTCATCAACGACCGTAATTGAAGGTAATGGATGCTTTAGCGATTTGATGCGAATTGATGATAAAACCAACTAAAGCTGGCGTTGTTTTATCATCAACATTGATATTGTCTATATCAAGTGCATAGAGTGTAAATTGATAACGGTGATTAGAGTTTTCTGGTGGGCAAGGTCCGCCATAATTTGCCGTACCAAAATCATTACGAACTTGCTGACTTCCCTTAGGCAATAAATCAATATTATTACCAGCTGATTGCTTTAACGCTGTCGCATCGACCGGAATATTGACAACCGTCCAATGCCACCATCCTGATCCGGTTGGCGCATCTGGATCATACATGGTTAATGCCAAACTTTTTGCTTCTTTAGGTACATTATTCCATTCAATGCTAGGCGATAGGTTTTTACCCTGACAACCAAATTGATTATAAATAAATTGATCTGTAAAACCATTTTTATTTAAATCAGGACTGGATAGCTGCATTTCAGATGCATAACTGTAACTAGTGAATAACAATAATACTCCGTAAAACAAGGGTTTCAATTTGGTAGAATGACGCATGTTTACTCCTTATATTTTAAATGAATAAAATAAATAACTAACTTATTGACTAATCGGCAGTTTACATCACAATGTTCTATTTCAACCTCATTTAAACTTAGTTGCTAATACTCGCTCAACCGTATCAACTATCGCTTGAGTTTGTGAATCAATTTCTATATTGACTTTATCACCAACTTTTTTATTTTTAAACGTTGTTATCGCTAATGTTTCGGGAATAAGGTGAATTTTAAAACGATTTTCATCTACTTCGCCCACCGTTAAACTAGCCCCATCAATGCCGATAAAACCTTTATATAAAACATACTTTATAAACTGTTTGGGTAGTGTAAGTTGCATCTGGCAATTGGTTGCCGTTTTTTGAATATCAACAATCGTTGCTGTACAAGAGATGTGTCCAGACATGATATGTCCACCGACTTCATCGCCATATTTTGCACTGCGTTCAATATTAACGTAATCATTCAGTTTTTTATCGCCTAATGTGGTTAAAGCTAGCGTTTCTTGCATGATATCAAATGAGACCCAATCATCTGCAAAACCTGTTACCGTTAAACAACATCCATCATTCGCAATCGAAGCACCAATTTCAATATTTTGCGTTAGCTGACTTGGAAGTTTAACTTTATAAGTTCGTAATTTATCTTGATCGTTAATATCAATTATTTGACCAACACCCTGTACAATACCCGTAAACATATTATTTCCGTTTGAATCTTTTGAGATCTCCATTTTATCGTAATCTAATAATAAATTTCTATGTTTATCATTCATTCCTTAACAAATCAATTTAATCGGTTAAGATTGGTTTGAATAACTTATGTTAAGTACTATTAGATATACCCTAAGAACTCTATTTTTTTGATACCCTATTGAAACTCAGTGTTCAAGCAGCGTTATTAGAATTTGTTATACAAAAACTAGTCAATATTTATTAAGTCATTTTATAATGACATTCTCATTCACTGAGTAAAAATCATTTCTCAAATTTTATTAAGGATTGTTGATGCTAAAACTTATTTTAGCCATTTCATTCGGTTCTGTAGCGGGTGGTTTACTTCGCTGGTTTTTATCACTTAAATTCAATGTGGTTGCCTTTACTATTCCAATCGGAACACTATTATCTAATTTAATTGCTGGCTATATTATTGGTTTTGCCATCGCTTTTTTTAATCATTCTAATCTTTCCCCTGAATGGCGTTTATTAATCGTCACGGGTTTTTGTGGTGGTTTATCAACTTTTTCTACTTTTTCGGCTGAAATTGTTAATTTTTTACAGGAAGGCAGAGTAACATGGGCATTAGCGACAATAGGTATCCATGTTGTTGGCTCGGTATTGATGACTTTTTTAGGCATTTGGACTTATCAATATTTTCGTTCTTGATCGTTTTGTTAGCCTAATAATTGATTAGCCTAACATAACATAAAAAATATTTACAACCTTAAAATACTGTATTAATATACACTGTATATTAATACAGTTAGAGGTCATTATGCTTATTGAACAATCATCACAACAAATTATGGCGTTTGAGTTTGAATCTCCTTTTCAGCAAGTATTACAACAACAGCGACCGTTATTACGTTCATTTAATAAAGCAAAAAAATGGCAGCTTTGGTTATCCGATAGACCGATGTTAAAGCGATCTTGGGTTAACTTTGCCGGTTTAGATAAGCAAAAAGTAATCCATATCACCAATATAAAAAATGAAAATCTGGTATCAACGATTGAAAAAGCCTTACAAAATAAAACGTGTAGTTATGTCGTTGCTTGTATTAAGCAGCTTAATGAACAAGATAAAATACGTTTGCATAACGCGGTGTTAGCCAGTGATACAACGTTATTTTTGGTCAATGATGAATCCAAAGAGCAATATACTCAATACCATTAAACTGAAAAGATGATTATTTTTGGATAAGTTAAAAGGAAAGTGATAACACCAATTAATTCGATGAAGAATCAATCATCATCAATGTACGTGTTCTTTTTTCGAGAATTTTATTGAGATTGATACTTTTTTAGGCGAATTTCTAACTGATAATCATCAAGTAATAATTTGTGAAGTTAACAACTCATTTTTCATCGCTATCGTCATGTCAATACTGTTATGTTAACCGATCTGAATCCGACTGATGCCATTAAATTACAGTTTTAATCGCTTTAAGCTTTTTGGTTCTTCACCTTTTAATAAACGCATAATATTACTACTATGGCGAACAATAATGAGGCAAGAAAGCATAGTTACCGGTAAGGTCAACTCAGGTTTAAACAACCAAACATAAAATGGCGCCATAAGAAACCCGATAATAGCTGCAACTGATGAGTAGCCCGTTATCAATAAGGTTATTAGCCAAGTCAGTATAAAACATCCTGTAAAATCAAGTCCAATCGGAGCCATCATCCCTAATGCTGTCGCAACCCCTTTACCACCTTTAAAATGAAAAAAACAGGGGAAAATATGCCCAAGACAAGCAGAAATGCCAATAATACCTAAAAAGAAGGGCGATATTCCTATTCGATACGCCAGATACACAGGTAGCGTACCTTTGAACATATCAAAAATTAAGACAACAATAGCAGGTAGTTTACCATTAATTCGTAGGATATTGGTTGCCCCAGGATTGTGAGAGCCATGCGTTAAGGGGTTGGGCAATTTCATAGCATGACTAACTATCATAGCACCTGACAATGAACCACAAAGATAGGCGATGATGATCATCGCTAAGATTTCTAATGACAAAAGCCCCTCCCTAGATGTACCTATTTTCTGATTATTATATCGATAAAAAGTTAAACTAATTCAATTAATGAACTTTTTATCGATGTTTATTAATAGAGAAATAAATAAAAGTGGGGAGTTGCCTCCCGTCCTTTTTAATCCTTTAATCAAAATTGACTCTATTTTACTTTCTTTTTTGTTTATCTAATAGTGGTTTTAAATATTGACCCGTGTAAGATATTTTCGATTTTGCAACCTCTTCTGGTGTACCTTCGGCAATAATTTCACCGCCACCATTCCCCCCTTCTGGCCCAAGATCCACGATCCAATCAGCGGTTTTGACGACATCTAAATTATGTTCAATGACGACAATAGTATTACCTTTATCACGTAAAGTATGCAATTGCGCAAGTAATTGTTTAACATCGGCAAAATGCAAACCAGTCGTTGGCTCATCTAAAATATAGAGCGTACTACCTGTGTCACGTTTTGATAGTTCTTTGGCTAATTTAACTCGCTGAGCTTCCCCACCCGATAATGTCGTTGCCGATTGACCAATAGTAATATAAGCCAAACCAACATCAATCAAGGTTTGTAATTTTCGAGAGATCATTGGAACCGCATCAAAAAATTCACGCCCTTCTTCAACGGTCATATTTAAAATTTCGTTAATAGATTTACCTTTGTATTTGATCTCAAGCGTTTCACGATTATAGCGTGCACCATGACATTGATCACATGGCACATAAATATCAGGTAAAAAGTGCATTTCAACTTTAATTAAGCCATCGCCTTGACAAGCCTCACAACGTCCACCTTTTACATTAAAGCTAAATCGCCCCGGATTGTACCCTCTGGCTCGTGCTTCAGGTACTCCTGCATAAAGCTCACGAATCGATGTAAAAAATCCGGTATAAGTAGCAGGATTTGAACGTGGTGTTCGTCCAATCGGGCTTTGATCTATCGCGATAACTTTATCAAAAAAGTTAAGACCTTTAATGGATTTATAAGGTGCAATATCACTTTTTTCAGCGCCATTGAGTTCATTTTGAGCGAGTGGGTATAAAGTATCATTAATTAATGTGGATTTGCCCGATCCCGATACCCCTGTGATACAGGTAAACAGTCCGACCGGAATATTTAACGTGACATCTTTAAGATTATTACCCGTTGCCCCGATTAGCGATAACATCCGTTTTTTATCAACTTTAGTACGTGTTGCGGGGATTTCGATATTTTCTTTACCGGATAAATATTTTCCTGTAAGCGATGCATTATTTTCCATGATTTGTTTAGGTGTTCCTTGAGCCACAACTTCGCCCCCGTGAACCCCTGCCCCCGGACCAATATCAATCACGTAATCGGCAGCCATAATCGCTTCTTCATCGTGTTCAACCACAATGACGGTATTACCTAAATCACGTAAATGAGTCAATGTATCAATTAAGCGAGTATTATCACGCTGATGAAGACCGATAGAAGGCTCATCAAGTACATACATTACGCCAACTAAACCGGCACCGATTTGACTGGCTAAGCGAATACGTTGCGCTTCACCGCCGGATAAGGTTTCTGCCGAACGTGATAACGTTAAATAATTAAGTCCAACATTAATTAAAAACTGTAATCGGTCATTAATTTCTTTCAGAATTTTTTCTGCAATTTGGGCACGTTGGCCGGTTAATACTAAGTTGTCAAAAAATTCTTTTGCTTGTTGAGTACTTAAATCACTAATCGTTGGTAAATTTGTATCGTTAATAAATACATGTCTTGCTGTTGTACATAACCTTGATCCATGACAACATGGACATGGGCGGTTACTGATGTATTTAGCTAATTCTTCACGAATCGTTTGTGATTCGGTTTCTTTATAGCGACGCGTTAAGTTATTTATGATACCTTCAAAAGTATGTTTTCGTTTAACCACATCACCACGATCATTAGTATAAACAAAGGTAATTTCGGTACTACCCGAACCATTTAATAAAATATCTTTTATTTTTTCAGGTAATTTTTCGTAAGGCTTATCAATATCAAATTTATAGTGATCCGCCAAAGATTTTAACATCTGAAAATAGTAAAAATTACGACGATCCCAGCCTTTTATTGCGCCCGCAGCTAACGAAACTTCAGGCATTTGTACAATGCGTTTAGGATCAAAGTACTGTTGAACACCTAAACCATCACATTCGGGACAAGCACCCGCTGGATTATTAAATGAAAATAAACGAGGTTCCAACTCAGAAATGCTGTAACCACAAATTGGGCAGGCAAAATTAGCCGAAAATATTTTTTCTTCAGCTTTTGGATCATCCAAATTAGCTACTTTAACTATACCATTGGTAATGGATAGTGCTGTTTCAATCGATTCTGCCAGACGTAGTTTTAAATCATCACGAATACGAAAACGATCGACAACAACTTCAATAGTATGTTTCTTTTGTAATTCAAGTTGTGGTGGATCAGATAAATCATAGACATCACCGTCTACCCTTACCCGTATATAACCGCTTGCAGAAAGCTGTTCAAAAAGCTTAACAAACTCCCCTTTACGTTCGGTCACCACTGGTGCAAGTAGCATATATCGATTTTCAGCCGGTAATGCCATAATGCTATCGACCATTTGCGACACGGTTTGCGCTGCTAACGGTAAATTATGATTTGGACAACGAGGCTCTCCTATTCGGGCAAAAAGCAACCTGAGGTAATCATAAATTTCAGTAATCGTGCCGACCGTTGAACGTGGATTATGTGATGTAGATTTTTGTTCAATTGAAATCGCTGGCGATAATCCTTCAATGTGATCAACATCGGGTTTTTCCATTAATGATAAAAACTGTCGTGCATAGGCGGATAATGACTCGACATAACGCCGTTGCCCTTCTGCATAAAGCGTATCAAATGCTAATGAAGATTTACCAGAACCTGAAAGCCCTGTAATAACGACAAGTTTATCGCGTGGAATAATGACATTAATATTTTTTAAGTTGTGCGTTCTCGCACCTCGAATATCGATATCTTTAATTGACATAGATCTCTTCTTAAGTATGTTTTTTGTACAATTCAAATGAAAATTTAACTGTATATTATACCAGTGATGAGTGATGAAATATAGTACTAATTCACCGTTGATGAGTTTATGGGTTTTACGGTTCTTTTATTAACGCTAACAAATTTATCAATAAAATTCAATGAGCAAAATATCATAATGAGTTTTATCGTACTCCGTTAATGCCAGAACATTTAAGCATAATGTGCCAGTTAACCGACTTTTCGAAGTAAGCATTGAAAATAGATGTTCACTATTTATTAAACTCATTAGCTTGGATGCAATTTTGGCAAGTATGTCATAGTATATACGCTAAATTCATCTCAATTTAGCGCAATGATTCCTAAATTAAAGATGATCTAAGGCTATTTTAATGACCACTTTACGAACAGTATTAATGTTATTGTTTATTGCACACAAAGGTTTATGGACTTCATTAGGAAAAAAAACAATGAAATCGTTTGAATGCAAAACCAGTAATGTTTCTTCCTTAGGGGTTTCAACAAATGCAATATCGTTAGTAGTAAGTTGATCATCGAGCCTGTTAGTGTAAGGTGGTAAAGTATTAATCGCCATTCCCTCTTGACCGTCTAATACAATTTGCACATCAATATATTTTTGATGATATTCAGGTTTAGCCTTGTCAATGTGACGAGTTGAACTATCAGATAGCATAAAAAATATCTTATCACCGTCAATGTCATAACGCCCTATAGGCGTATTTTGATTGACATTATCTTTGATATATTCAATCGATTGCTTTATTTTGGCAGGCAAATAAGGGACTAAATTTAAATGGTTAATATTACCTAAAATCATATTTGATAATCCTTCATAAATGAAACATTACTGATATCACAAATACACAGCATTTGTTTAAGTATATACTTATCCAATACATTTTAATAGATAGACTGTGATAGCCTTTAGACTTTTTTGATTCCTATTACGAATGCTTTATATTGATAAAATAATTAGTTATTGTGTTAAGTTATCCCAGTAAGATTAAAATGACCTAATATGGTCGACTTTAGACTAATCGAGTTTAAACAGAAATCGTGACATTTGATTAAGGAGGTGGTATAACACTAACTGCCATTTATTATTTACAGTCTTTATCATTATCATATCCATTTTTTAATACACAATAGCTATTCAGATTTTCTTCTTTTCTTAATAAGTCATTAATTTCAATAGAATGTATGTCTTTCTAACAAAAGGTAACTATGATGAAAAATAAAGAATTGATCGAAAATTATTACAAAGATGTTTTTATTAACGGTAATGTGGATAAAATTCCTCATTATATTGCAGAAAACTATATTCAACATAATCCTCAAGTTGAAGATGGTCAAGCAGGATTTATTAAATTTTTCAAAGGGTTTATTAAAACTAAACCCAAACTCGACATTATCAACATCAGTTGTGAAGCGAATATGGTTTACGTATTTTATAAATGTTCCCTACCAGACGGTACTGTAAATAAAGTATGTGATATTTATCGTGTCGAAGGCAATAAGATCGTTGAACATTGGGATGTCATTGAGTCCCATGTAGAAAAAGTAAAATCGGTTAATAAAAATAGTTTATTTTAGATCATTTTATGGAATAAACATGACAACCTTATCTTGATTGGGTTTAAAGGATAAGGTTGTAATTAGACATTAAGCACTGATTCTTAATCATCAACGATAATAAGACAATTTCTCTACCCAAATGACTGTTATACTGTTTGTAATCAGCAGATTGGAAAATACTACAGCAAAAAACAGCGCTTTATCAGCGCTGATATTTCGATTATGCTGGATTATTAAGTTATTTTTTATTCCCACTCAATCGTCGCTGGCGGTTTACCGCTGATGTCATAAACAACGCGAGATATTCCGTTTACTTCATTAATGATCCGATTTGATACTCGTCCTAAGAAGTCATATGGCAGATGTGCCCAGTGAGCGGTCATAAAGTCGATAGTCTCAACTGCACGTAACGAGACAACCCAGTCGTATTTACGCCCATCCCCCATTACGCCGACTGAACGTACCGGTAAAAATACGGTGAAAGCTTGGCTGACTTTGTGGTATAGGTCGGCTTTATACAGTTCTTCGATAAAGATCGCATCAGCTTGACGGAGTAAGTCACAATACTCTTTTTTCACTTCGCCAAGTACTCGAACGCCTAAACCCGGTCCAGGGAATGGATGACGATATAACATGTCATATGGTAAACCTAACTCTAACCCAACTTTACGTACTTCATCTTTAAAAAGTTCTCGTAGTGGTTCCACTAACCCCATTTTCATCTCTTCTGGCAAACCACCGACATTATGATGCGATTTAATCACATGTGCTTTACCGGTATCAGCTGCCGCAGATTCGATCACATCAGGATAAATAGTACCTTGTGCTAACCATTTCACATCTTTGAGTTTTGCCGCTTCTTCATCAAACACAGCGACAAATTCACGCCCTATAATCTTGCGTTTAGCTTCGGGATCGGCCTCCCCTTTTAGGGCTGCTAAAAAGCGGTCTTCGGCATTCACGGCTATAATATTTAACCCAAATTTATTGCCGAACATGTCCATAACTTGTTGCGCTTCGTTCAAACGTAATAAACCATGATCGACAAAAACACAGGTCAGCTGATCACCAATGGCTTGATGGAGTAATAATGCCGTAACAGAAGAGTCAACGCCACCCGATAACCCTAATAATACTTTATCTTTGCCGACTTTTTCTTTTATTCGGGTAATTGCATCGGTAATAATAGAAGATGGTGTCCATAGTTTTTCACAATGACAAATATCAATTACAAACCGTTGGAGCAATTCAAACCCTTTTATTGTATGAGTGACTTCGGGGTGAAACTGAACGCCATAAAATTGCTTTTCATCATTAGCCATGATGGCAAATGGGCAGGTTTCTGTTCGACCAATGACCGTAAAACTATCCGGTAAAGTTGTGACTTTATCACCATGACTCATCCAGACATCAAGTTGATCTATACCATCGTTGTTAGTACTATCTAAAATGCCGTCAGTTAATTTTGAGCGTCCGATAATGTCGACTTTAGCATAACCAAACTCACGTTGATTTGAACCGGTGACTTGTCCACCTTGACCAACTTGAATTGCCATAGTTTGCATACCATAACAGATACCTAAAACAGGCACACCTGCGTTAAAAACATATTCGGGGGCTCTTGGGCTATTTTGTGCTGTCGTACTTTCTGGACCACCCGATAAAATAATCCCTTTAGGATTGAATTGTTTAATTTTTTCTTCCGATACATCCCACGGCCAAAGCTCACAATAAACACCAATTTCACGAATCCGACGTGCAATTAATTGGGTAACTTGTGAACCAAAATCAAGAATTAAAATACGTTGCTGGTGGATGTCATTTTTCATCAAATTTGTTCCTAAACTATGGTCTATTACAAAATCAAGGTGGTATTGTATCATTTACCGACTAAATTGAACGGATTAAATAAAAAAACAATTGTAAATATTTTACCTTTGCAAGTTTCAATATATCCTGATACGGTATTTTATTTTGTTAATAAAACGACAATCCTTATATGAATTAGTCAGATCTTAATTATTTTCTTTTTGAATTAACTAACCGATTTTAATCATGAATATAATTTTTTTTAATACAATAAAATTTCTTTACTTATTTAATAAGTATACTTATAATATGCAGACTTATCAAAACGAGGAAAAAACGATGAATACTATTTCAATTTCTTTTGTACTACCAACAAAGGCTACACCATCTAAAATATGGCCATACTATACTGATCTTAATTTCAGAAAATTATGGGAAACCGATCTTGAAGATTTTCGTATCACGGGCGAGTTAAAAACCGGTTCTAAAGGTATTTTTAAATTACAAAATATGCCAGAAATGGACGTGACGTTATCTAAAATAATTAATGAACAAGAATTTACCGAACAATTTGATATGCCTGACATAGGTTTACTCTATTTTTCACATCAAATTATTGAATTATCGCATAATCAATATGCATTGAAGTCAGAAATTTCATTAAAACCGGATCCGAAAATGGATACTCATGCATCTTATAATTTTATTAAACAGATTTCGGATGATATTATTGATAAAACATACAAATTAAATAGTTTAGTTGAAGGGTAAGTTATGGCAAAGGACAATAAGTTTTTGACGCAATTCCAATCTGATTCAGACTCTGTTGGTTTTCTTTTTATGAAAACTTATTCGTCCTGGCATACAAATATAAAAAATTGTTTAAAAAAACAGTCTATCACACATCCCCAATTTATTGTGCTAGCGACCCTAGCTTATTTATCTCAATATCCTGATGAGATAACACAAGTTATTCTATCCCATAAAACGAATATTGATGTCATGACTATTTCTCAAATATTAGAGAATTTAGAGAAAAAAGATTACATTAAACGCACTTGTTCAATCAAAGATAGTCGTGCAAAATCAATTGTATTAACGCAAAAAGGGCTTGATAAGGCAAATGAAACCGTTCCTTTAGTTGAACAAATGGATCAAGAATTTTTTTCATTATTAAAAGAGGATAAAAAGCACTTTATGACGATGCTTTTAACACTCTTAAAAAACCGAACTGATTGAAGAATAGCTTGAGTTAAAAATTTAAGTATTTGCTGTTTTTAGCTATTCATTATGATTATTGAGTTATCTTGCTGCAAACTTAGTTGATTAATAAGTCTAAAAAAATCAATATTTTTTATTATGTAACTTACTATTATGTTAGATAAAAAATATACGTAATGCTAAACAAGCCATTACGTATAAGATGAGTGTAACATAGATAACACTTTGAAACTAAATCATAATTTACATTATTAATTTACACTTACCATTTATGTTCAATACCGATATTTCCTCGATAACCTTGCCGTTTGGTATTTCCAAAATCGTGTTCGTAGCGAGCATCGCCATAAAGATAAGTCTTTTCAAATAAAGGCGTTTTTAACCCAACGCCCAATTCTCCCCATGTACGAGCATAATTTTCACGCAGTTTATCTCTACCTATGGTAACTTGGCTTGGCTTGATAAAGTCATGCAGAATATTACCAATTGCATAGAATGTGGTATGCTGCTCAACTGTTGCTTGGTTATTATTACCCAAACGAATACCGATTCTACCCCGTAATAGATCCTGATTATTTTGATCAACACGACGATATTTATCTTTAAAACTATCTAAATCAACATATTGGTACACTAATTGAACTTGAGGCTCAACTATCCAATAGTCTTTATCAAGATCATTCTGATTTATTTTAAAGGTGTGCCCAGCTTCAGCCGAAATGGCAAATGCCCACCCATTTTGAGTATGTGGATTATTACCATTACGAGCTTCATATTTATTACGTAAATAGGAAAACTGTCCAACTAAATCTAAATAGTTATTCTCTACTGAAAAATAAGTATTGGTTAATCCCAAGCTCAACGATTCTGATTTGCCTTTTCCTGTTCGTTTATTATGGTCAATTATCCCATGTACAGCTCGATATTTATCGGAAAAGTCGGTATGCGCTTTGCTATAGGTTAAATAGATACCTGTATAATTATGACTTCCATCATCACTTACATTATTCAGCAAATCATGACCAAATTGGAATCCATATATATCGCTCTCTAAATTTAATCGATCTTTACCATCTTGTTTTATGTGTTTGCCTAAAATCCTACCCCAAGTTTCACTTAAAAACTCTTCACAAGTATTACAATTTGCTAAATCAAAATTGGTGTATTCTCCCCGACGTTCATGTAAAGAACCAATACTTAAAAATCCTTGTTCCTGATTGACTCTCGCCATAGCAACATATCCTGCTACCGGACTGGCAAAAATGGGTTTAGGTTTAATTGTCGGCGTCGGCGTCGGTGGCGTCGGTGGCGTCGGTGGCTCTGGCGTCGGTGGCTCTGGCGTCGGTGGCTCTGGCGTCGGCGGTTCTGGCGTCGGCGGTGGTGGCGGTGGCGGTGGCGGCGGTGGTGGTGGCGGCGGCGGTGGTGGTGGTGTCGTACCTGCTTGCATAGTCCAGAAATATTCGTCACCATCAGCTGTTTGACGTTTTGCTAGTTGAATTTCAGTCGCGCCGTTTGTGTGCGCTTCACCATGAAAATTAAGTTCATTTTTACTTTGTCCTACATAAATCACGGGAACAGTATTTATCACTGCGTCAATTTGACTTATATTACCATCAATCACGTTTTCTGTGCCATTCGCATCTATCGGTATCACTTTAGTCCAACCAGATGCAGTACCTGTGATTTTTAACACATCAGATTGTGAATTCATCGCATAAGTATCGCTGGCATTATTCCACGATGTGTTCAATCTTATTTGAGCATCATTAGATCCGGTATAGTTACCATCGATAGTTAATATATCATTATATTTTTGATGAGAGGAATTATCTAAATTAATAATGCCTGAATTGCTATAAACATCAGCTTGTACGATAAAATCATTACCACCATCATCATTATAAGCTGCATTGATTGTTCCACCAGATTCAATTAGAATCGTATTTAATTTTGATATATTATCATTACCTTTTTTTTGCAAATTCCAACGAAAGTCATTAGCTAAATCTAACCAAACTCCTGGTTCTTTATTTATATCAAGAATTTGACCCTCCTTCTCTTTTACTTGCCCTTTGGAAATTAACCCAGTCATACTTCCTTTACCATAAGCATAAAAGCTGACAGAGGAAACTTCATAGTCATCATGTCCTTGTTCAACACCGTTAGCATCATACGTATTAGAAAAAAATTGATAATTAGGTGCAGTGTAATTACCGCTGACGTTGAGAATATAGCCGTCTTGATTAGCATGGAGATCGGTTTCATCACCCATAATTGTAAAATTAACATTTTGTTGACCTTGATCAACAAAAATTAAATCTTTGCGTGCAACAGAACCTTCAATTACGGGATCAGCACTTGTTCCTGTTGTGGTAAATATTGCATTATTTAAACTGATACTCATATTGTGTGATGCAGCTTGTTCAAATTGTCCACTTGAAGTCGCATCATCATGGGTACCAATTTCCAATGCATAACCATTGGTTTTAATGATCGTTTTACTATTATCAAAATTTGCTGTTAATGAAGAATTCCTAACCATTTTGATACCACTACCATTTAAAGCGTTAGTGGTATCAATAGTCAACTCCCCATGTGATTCTAAAATACCTGGCCCCTCACCTGTATTACGGGTTTTACCCAGTTTAATCCCCACACTATCCCAGTTTAACCTTGAGCTATCATTACCTTTATTAATGATGATAGTGTTTTTCTCTCCTTTCAAAATTACTTTTGGGGTTAACTGACCGTTTCGGCCTTTATTTTCTGCAACGCCATGATTGGTTGGATTGCCCGAAACATAAATACCAATTGAGCGATTTCCCGTTAATGTCATATCTAAATTATCATTGATAATAACTTGTCCTGCAGAACCATCGCCTGAATTATCATAGGCGCCTTGAATTGCTCGAATACCGTTATTTAAAATTGGCTGGGTTTTGCCCCCCTTTGCTGTTTGATTAATTTTCAAACTATCCACTGTGATTGTACTGTATTTACCATTATACGTATCTCTCTCACCGGCATTAACGGACGAACCAGCTAATAAACCATAAGAGGCAACCGTACCACTTGAATTGCCACCACGCGTATAGTTATCATTGATATTTAATTCCACATTTTTTGCAGTCAGATTAACATTGTGATAAGTGGCAAGACCTAGCATGTTACCGTTGTTATTCAAGGTAAAATTTAAATTACCTGCATTAATTGAGCCGCCCGACACGCCATAGGTATATTGATTAGCCAGACCAGTGTAATCACCGTTTACATTGGCGGTAAGCGTTGTATCACCGACATTGAGTTGTTCATGTAATCGGCTTCGAGTAAGAATATAAAAACTGGCATTACCCGATTGGTTAACGGTCGCTGCGTTAATATTATTACAGCTTGGGCTATTTTGACCGACCAAGTAAGAGCCATCGGCACTGGCGGTACAGTCTAAAGCAAACGAAGAAGCAGAGGTAACTAAAACACATAATGTTATCATTGCTTTACTTGCTCGTCGTACTAATTCAGAACACACTATAGTAGTACCCGTGATAACATTAAATTTCGTTTGATAAATTTGGTTCATATTAATTTCCTTCAAATTAACGATAAAAAATAAGTACGACAACAAATTACTATCGAGAATGACAACGATTTAATTAAGAACCATCTGAAACTATAGAGAAAAAACAGATTTAAACTGCATATTAATGATTAGCACTGAACTTTTTTAACGACTGTTTCTGTTTTTGACTTGTGATAGCCAAAAAAGCAAAGATTATTTTTTAGGACTTTTTTTCCTAACGATTTGGTTAGTAACACTTCATGCAGTCCAAATGGGCAAAAAAAAGATAATATCCACAAGCGTGTAGATTCCATTGGCTGATTGCATTGAACAAAATTGATATAAGGTTTTTTTTTGTTTAAATAGAGTTGCTCTTGTTCTCGATTGAGATAAGCCCAATTTAAATAACCTAGCGGTTGGTTGTTGCGAATAAATAGAGCAAAATTTTTAGACTGAATAATAGGTAACAAAACGGTTAAAGCGGAGTTTAATTCCGCTTTTTTGTATTCAGGATTTCGATTCCATAACCAGATCATAGCCCCTAATACCTCAGCTTCATTCCATGAGGTGTCATGATATAAACTCGGTGCAATAATTCTAATCAAGTCTTGCTCAAGACTTTTCATATAACTTTACCTTTGTTAACATTTACATACAATTGTATTACATAAAAGATAAAAATTCATCAATTTATTTTTTATAAAAAAATAATTAAGATTGATAATCAATTCAAGGCATTAATTAATTTTTAATCAGTTATGAGATGAAGAGTGAATTGAAATTTTTTTGTTAAAACAGTATGAATTATCTTAGAATTGTTTTTATATTTTATTCTTGTGTCTCTACTCCCCTTTATATTGTAAAATTTAATTTAAAAAAACTGAGTATTGACTCTTATTATAGTCAATTAAAACACTTTTTTTGACCAATCAAATAACATTAATGAAATAGCGTTAATGGAGTCGATAAAAAAGCGTGTGGTAAAAATCAATGCATATAAAAAAAGGTGATGTTACTCACCTCTTTTTTATATTGAAATAACCTTTATAAATTAGTTATTTGCATTTTGTTCTTGCGCTGATTGGATCGCCGTTAATGCAATGGTATAAACAATATCATCCACTAATGCACCACGAGACAAGTCATTAACTGGTTTACGCATACCTTGAAGCATAGGACCAATTGAAACAAGATCAGCAGAACGTTGTACGGCTTTATAAGTCGTGTTACCCGTATTAAGATCTGGGAAGATGAATACGGTTGCTTTACCTGCAACTTGAGAATTAGGTGCTTTCGATTTAGCCACATCAGGCATGACAGCAGCATCATACTGTAAAGGCCCGTCGATCATGAGATCTGGACGTTTTTCTTGAGCAATTCGAGTTGCTTCTTTTACTTTTTCAACATCAGCACCTTGACCTGAACTACCGGTTGAATAAGAGATCATTGCAACTCTTGGTTCAATACCAAAGGCAATAGCAGTATCAGCAGATTGAATCGCAATTTCAGCCAGTTCTTGCGCATTCGGATCTGGATTAATTGCACAGTCACCGTAAATGTATACTTGGTCAGGCATTAACATAAAGAATACTGAGGAAACTAAAGAACTACCCGGTGCCGTTTTAATTAATTGCAATGGTGGGCGAATTGTATTTGCCGTAGTATGCACTGCACCAGACACTAAACCGTCAACTTCGTTTGCTTCAAGCATCATGGTTCCAAGCACAACGTTATCAGCCAATTGTTCTCGCGCAATCACTTCGGTCATGCCTTTGTTTTTACGTAACTCAACTAAACGCGGTACATATTTTTCACGAATATTTTCAGGATCGACGATTTCAACGCCTTCACCCAATGTCACTCCTTGTGAAGCAGCAACTTTACGCACATCATCTGGATTACCAATTAACACACATTTTGCAATTCCACGCTCTGCACAAATAGCGGCTGCTTTAACTGTTCTTGGTTCATCACCTTCAGGTAATACCACCACTTTTTTCGCATTCCGTGCAAGTTCAGTTAATTGATAACGGAATGCAGGAGGAGATAAGCGACGAACAGAATTCACTACTTGGTTTAGCGACTTGATCCAATTGCTATCAATATGGTCAGCAACAAAGTTTTGCGTGTTTTCCATGCGCTCTTTATCATCAACAGGAATTTCTAAATTAAACTGTTGTAAACAGATTGAAGTTTGGAATGTATTGGTTTTTACCGTAAATACCGGTAAACCTGTATCAAATGCAGGTTGGCATAATTTATAGATTTTTTCATCTATATCATAACCACCTGTTAATAATACCCCTCCAATTGCCACACCATTCATTGCGGCTAAACTGATTGCAACTAAAACATCAACACGGTCAGCTGATGTGACAAGTAGTGCATTTGGTTGTAAATGATTAACAATATTTGGCACACTGCGAGAACAAAATGAGATGTGTTTTATACGACGGTTTTTGATCTCACCTTCATTAATGATTTTTGCATCAAAATGTTTGGCAATATCAATTGCACGACATGCACTTAAATCCATATTCCAAGGAATGCAGCCAAGTACCGGTAAAGGACTGTGCGCATTTAAATCGTCGATTGTGATTTTTTTATCATCAAATTTTGGTGTATGATAAATTTCTGCCACATCTGGACGTGCAAGGCTTTGTTCTTCAACGGGAGCATTCACTTTATTGACAATAACACCTACGATTTTTTCATTTTTAATACCGCCAAAATTAGAACGTGCAATTTCGATTCGTTCTTTTAATTGTTCTGGAGTATCTTTACCCATATTAACAACAAAAATAATCTCAGCACCTAATGTTTTAGCAATATTATTATTTAGTTCGTTAGCAAAAGGATAATCACTGGTAGGCACAATCCCTTCAACTAAAACAACATCTGCACCTTTGGTATTTTCAGCATAAAGCGCGACAATTTCTTCCATTAACACATCTTGTTGATTTAAACCTAATAGATTTTCAACATGGCTCATTTTTAGTGGTTTTAAAGCTGGTATAGATGTGTTGCTGCTTACTAAAGTGGTGGTGTTATCGGGCGCATCCCCACCTGCTCTTGGTTGAGCAACAGGTTTGAATACATTTAAGTTAATTCCTTGACGCTCCATTGCTCGAATAACACCAAGACTCACACCTGTTAACCCGACGTTTGTTCCGGTTGGGATTAGCATAATAGTACGAGACATAATCAATTTCCTCTTAATTCTTTATTAAATATAAAAACAAACCGCCATAAAGGCGGTTTTATTTGTCTTTTAAGCTGTTAGACGCGCAGCATCTTGAGCAATGACGAGTTCTTCATTTGTAGGAATAACCATTGCAATTGCTGAACCATCTTTAGTGATTGTGCCACCTTTACCAAAACGTGCAGCTAAATTGCGTTCTTGGTCAAGTTCAAATCCTAAAATTGATAATTTTTGAAGCGCCATACGACGAACTTCTTCCGCATTTTCACCGATACCACCCGTAAAGATAATCGCATCTAAACGACCATCTAATAACATTGCATATCCACCAATGTATTTGACTAAACGATGTACAAATACATCTAAGGCATTTTTCGCATTTTCATCAGTGTCATAATGATCTGTCACATAACGGCAATCGCTACTTACACCAGTTAAACCTAATAAACCTGATTTTTTATTTAACAAGTTATTGATATCAGCAACAGACATTTTCAAGTTGTCGTGTAAGAAGAACATAATTGCAGGGTCGATATCACCACTACGAGTCCCCATGACTAAACCTTCTAACGGAGTTAGCCCCATTGAGGTTTCAACACATTTACCATTTTTAACTGCTGTGATTGACGCACCGTTACCTAAGTGACAAGTGATCACATTGGTTTGATCAACTGGTTTATTTAATAATTTTGCCGCTTCACGGCTAACATAGTAATGACTTGTACCATGAGCACCGTAACGGCGAACACCATGTTTGGTGTATAATTCGTTAGGAATTGCATATAAATATGCTTCTTTCGGCATGGTTGTATGGAATGCCGTATCAAACACAGCCACATTTTTATTTTTCAAATGAGGAAATGCTGCAAATGCTTCACGAATACCGATTAAATGCGCTGGATTATGTAATGGTGCAAATGCCGCTGCTTCTTCAATTCCTTTTAGAACAGAATCATCAATTACAACTGATTGCGTGTATTTTTCGCCACCGTGAACGATTCGATGCCCAATAGATTTAATACTATCTAATAATTCTGGTTTTTGTGGGAAGATGCTATTAACAATAAATTTAATTGCTTCGCTATGTGCAGCTCCTGCGCCTAAAGATGCTTCGTTTTTACTTCCATCAAGTTTCCACTTAATGCGTGCATCAGGAAGATTAAAACATTCAGCTAACCCAGATAAAAATTCATCGCCATTTTCAGGATTGATAATAGCAAATTTTAAAGATGAGCTTCCGCAATTTAGAACAAGAACATTGTTACTTGACGACATAGTAATTCCTATAAATTGAATAAAAAGATATATACCAATCAAAATTGGTAACTCTACACATGATTTAATAATCGATGTGAATATACAAGGTGACTTCTGATATTCTGCATTTTAAGATAAAATAAAGAAAGCCCCTAATTGGATGGCACTATTTTAAGACAATAATAGGTGAATGTCGAGGAATCACAAATTTATGAATTTAGTTAAGGCATTTAAGACTGGTCAACGATATATGGAACTTTGTCCAAAAGATAAAGCACTTTCGTATTCATTTCCCGAATTAAAAATCATAAACCACATAAAAACCGCGAAGAAGTATTTACCCCCAATAATTATTGCGTTAGCTGTTTGGCAATATTATATGCCAGCACAATTAGCGGTGACGATTATCGCAATCTTGTTTGCGTTAAGTTTACCTGTTCAGGGTATCTATTGGTTAGGCAAGCGTTCACAATCTCCGTTACCACTCAATTTAGTCGATTGCTATAATCATATTCAATCAAAACTAATTGAAAAAAAAATTTTGGTAGAAAATAAAGAAACGAACGAAAAATTAACCTTCGAATCATTTATGAAGCTGATAACTTTATCAAAAAAGCATTTTGGCAATTACTTTGCTCAAGATGATAGTTCAGAAACTCATTATTAAGATCAAAATAAATGCAGAAACGGCTGGCATCACTAAAAAAACAAATTGATATACTTGAACAACAAGTCAATATATCTGAACAACAAAATTATCAAGAACACTATTTTGATGAACACTTATTTAATACCACCAAAATCAATACGGATAACGCTTTTTATTTAGAAAAAATCAAACAAACTTTTCAAGCTTTAGTCAATAATGTGATGAATCAAAAAGATGAACAAATTGTCTATTTGTCTGAAATGTTAGTTAATCAAATCACCGCCCTCACCCGTGAATTAGCGACGCATCAACTTCGTAAAAAAGAAGAATCTAAACTTTCATTTCAAGAAACACTCTCTGAAAAACATTGTCGCCATTTAGATTATTTGCGTCGATTGCAAGAAATGAAATATGAGTTATTACTTTCTGCTGAGTCAATCGATCCAATCAAGATTGCAACACTGGATAATCGTATTTATCGGTGTGAACAAGCGATCAAAAACATTGAACAGGAATTAGATACGGAAAGCGGGATTTATTAAAAAATGCCAATGCACACGGAATGCATATTGTTGACTTCGATGAACTTTTTAAATAATCGCTAAATCAGCGTCTAGATTTATTGCATTACTCCTTTGATCAAAGATATAGCTAAAATGCATAATGTTATAATGAATAATTAGTATCATCTTTTTGAGTTCTATTTATAATATTAGCTATGATTAGCGATAATGTTCCAATGCTATCCCTTTCTAATATTTTAATAAGGATTTATTCATGGGTAAGATATTTGATGATAATTCTCAAACTATTGGTTATACACCTCTTGTTCGTTTAAAGCATTTTGGTCATGGTAATATTTTAGCTAAAGTGGAGTCACGCAATCCCAGTTTTAGTGTTAAATGTCGTATAGCTTCAAATATGATTTGGGATGCGGAGAAGCGTGGTTTATTAACGCCGGATGTTGAATTGATTGAACCCACCAGCGGTAACACAGGTATCGCATTAGCAGCCGTTGCCGCAGCGCGTGGTTATAAATTAACGTTAACCATGCCTGAAAGCATGAGCATTGAGCGACGAAAATTATTGAAAGCATTAGGTGCAAATTTAGTTCTAACAGAAGCGTCAAAAGGAATGAAAGGCGCCATTGAAAAGGCTGAGGAAATGGTAGCAAGTAATCCCAAACGTAATATTATGCTACAACAATTTAGCAATCCAGCCAATCCCGAAATTCATGAAAAAACAACCGGGCCTGAAATTTGGCTTGATACTGATGGAAAAATAGATATTTTTGTCGCAGGGGTTGGAACAGGCGGAACATTCACAGGCGTAACACGTTACATTAAAAATACCCAAGGTCGAAATATTATGGCGGTTGCGGTCGAACCAAGCCAGTCACCTGTAATCACTCAAGCACTTGCTGGCGAACCGCTTAAACCAGGGCCACATAAAATTCAAGGTATCGGAGCGGGTTTTATTCCGGCTAATCTGGATTTGAGTTTAATTGATTTAGTGGAAAAAGTATCGAATGAAGAAGCGATCGAAACTGCGCGCATTTTAATGGAAAAGGAAGGAATTTTGGCGGGAATCTCTTCAGGAGCAGCAGTTTTTGCCGCTGATAGATTGGCTAACTTACCGGAGAATAGCGATAAAACCATTGTGGTAATATTACCTTCATCAGGTGAACGTTATTTAAGTACTGACTTATTTAGCGGGATTTTTACCGAAAAAGAATTAGGATGACTTAAAATAAAAGATACCGTCAATCGACGGTATTTAATCCATTTAATTTAGAGATCTATTAATAATTTAAACAGATTAAAATCGTTATTCGTGAATAATGCCAAAATGCCGATAAGCATGCGGTGTTGCAATTCTGCCCCTTGGTGTTCTTTGAATATAACCTTGTTGAATTAAAAAAGGCTCAAGCACATCTTCAATCGTTTCTCGCTCTTCGCCAATTGCAGCAGCAATATTATCTAAACCAACCGGACCACCCATAAATTTTTCAATAATAGCTAGCAATAATTTGCGATCCATATAATCAAAACCTTCATTATCGACATCGAGCATATCGAGTGCTTTGGTCGCTATTTTTTCATCGATAATACCTTTTGATTTTACATCAGCATAATCTCTGACTCGACGTAACAAACGGTTAGCTATTCGAGGGGTACCTCGTGAACGTTTAGCAATTAAATGAGCCCCTTCACAGGATAAATCCATACCCAAAAATTTGGCACTTCGACTAACGATATATTCCAGATCTTCGACACGATAAAATTCAAGGCGTTGTACGATTCCAAAGCGATCACGTAATGGCGATGTTAATGAACCAGCTCTTGTTGTCGCACCAATAAGGGTAAAAGGCGGAAGATCAATTTTTATTGAACGTGCAGCAGGACCTTCACCAATCATAATGTCTAGTTGATAATCTTCCATTGCCGGATATAAGATTTCTTCAACGACTGGCGATAATCGATGAATTTCATCGATAAAAAGGACATCATTAGGCTCTAAATTAGTTAACATGGCAGCAAGATCACCCGCTTTTTCTAAAACTGGGCCAGAGGTAGTGCGCAAATTAACACTCATCTCATTAGCAACAATATTTGCTAAGGTCGTTTTACCCAGCCCGGGAGGGCCAAAGATAAGAACATGATCGAGAGCATCACTACGCTGTTTTGCAGCTTGAATAAAAATTTTCATTTGCTCACGCACATGAGGTTGCCCGATATATTCATCCAGATACTTTGGACGAATTGCACGATCTAGAGACTCTTCTTCTTTTTGAGCTTGTGGAGCTATTAAACGATCCGCTTCAATCATAATGCTTACCTTTTTATAACGCTGATTTTAATGCTTCACGTATAAGCGTTTCACAATCCATTTCAGGCTTGATAACTTTACTGATTATACGGCTGGCCTCTTGTGGCTTATAGCCTAAAGCAATAAGGGCGGAAACAGCTTCACTTTCAATTTGATTTGAGGATTTTTTGATATTGCCAGTTTCAACAATGGTCATTGAGTCAGATAATTCTTCACCAAAGCGTTTAACACGATCTTTCATTTCCACAATTAATCGTTCTGCCGTTTTAGTCCCCACGCCCGGTAATTTAACCAGCGTTTTGATTTCACCTTGTTCAACCGCCACGATAAATTGTTGAGCCGACATTCCTGATAATATTGCCAATGCTAATTTTGGTCCAACGCCATTCACTTTGATCAATTCACGAAACAATTCGCGTTCTTGTTCATGATTAAATCCATATAATAATTGGGCATCTTCACGAACAATCAGATGTGTTAAAACGATAACTTCTTGACCATTGTTGGGTAATTCATAAAAACAGGTCATGGGCATAAAAACATTGTAACCGATACCGCCCACATCAATAAGCACTTTGGGTGGCTGTTTTTCTATAATGATTCCGCGTAAACGACCTATCACAATTAATCCTTAATATTGAGTGTTATCAGATTTATCAATGACATGTAACAATGAAAAAAGAATAATTACTCAATCAAATACAGTATTAATGAGTAAAGTGTATGTTGTCATTGATATCGAGTGTATAAACTATTGTTGTTTAGTTTACCTGATGAAATTGAAATAATAAAGAAAAACTGTATAAATAGACAGGCAATAAAAGGAAAAATTTTGCCGACCAATTCGGCAAAATAGTAAGTAGAAACAGCTGATAATTTGCTTAAATTAAAAAGGCATTTTGAAACCTGGTGGTAATTGCATTCCACCTGTAACTTGAGCCATACGCTCTTTTTGAGCTTCATCTAATCGGCGAGTTGCATCATTAAAAGCTGCTGCAATAAGATCTTCTAACATCTCTTTGTCATCTTCATTCAATAATGACGGATCTAACTCAACTCGTTTACAGTTATGAGCGCCATTAATGCTGACTTTAACAATACCTGCACCCGACTCTCCTGTTACTTCTAATTTGGCGATTTCTTCTTGCGCTTGCTGCATTTTTGCTTGCATTTGCTGGGCTTGTTTCATTAAATTACCCAAACCGCCTTTTCCACCTGAAAACATAATTATTCCTCGTTAAATATATTTAGTCCATAATTATACAGGACGAATACTTGTTTCATCAATCTTGGCTTCAAAATATTGGCAGATCATTGCCACTTTTGGATCTTGATTAATTGTCACTTTAGCTTGCGCAAGTTTTTGTTGATAAAGATCTTCACGCATTTCCAAAGGTGTTTTTATCGTTTGATTATCATCAATAATAACGTTAATTTTTAACGGTTTTTGTCGATAATTCGACATTGCTTTTTCTAATTTTGAAATATTTGCTGATGCATTAATGAGATGTTTTACCGCTGATCGCAAATGTAAAACGATATTTTCATCATCTATTTGTTCAATAGAGCAATTTATCACAATTTGCTTAATTAAAGGCGCAATATCAAGTTGCTCAATTTCGGCACACCATGCGTCTTTTTGCGCCATTTCATCAATTAATTTTTTCATCATTTCAGGTGTTTTATCACCATTTAATGATTCGCGAAAACTTTTCGTATCAATGATTAATTCATCTTTGGTTTCAATCAGCCCACACGCCTGCCATTGATAATTTTCTGCGGTAATTTGCTCTTCATCCTTATCGGGCTTATTTAAGTTATTTTCATTTGACTCTACGTGTGAACGTTTGTCTGTGCCATGCGCTAATGATGCATTGATACTCGCCTGAATTGGTTGATTTTTTTCAACCAGTTCAGACTTTTTTTTATTTTGTTCCTCTTGTATTAATTGCATCCGCATTTCTAAAATACTTTTCGTCATTGAAGAGACATCATCTGGGATCGGCATATCGTGTTTAGCCGGTTGTTGCTGATTATTTTGAGAGTGTTTTATATCAGATTGTGCGTTACTCTCAATACGTGATGTCTTTTCTAACTCAACTTGTTGAAAATTGTGCACTGATTGTGGTGAGCCAGGTGCTGATTTTTGATGAATATCAGTCACGGGCGGTACATTACTCATCGAGTCGGATGTGGCGTTTGATATGTCACTCTTACTAGCTGATGCTTGAATAGGTAAAGGCTTTGATGGCTGCGGTGCCTGAACCGTTGGCTTTGTATTTGACACTAACGTATTGTTATCATTAGTTTTGGGTTGAAATGCTAATGCTCTTAGAAAGCTCATTTCAACACCTATTTTTTTATCGGGTGAATAGGCTAATTCTTTTCGCCCCATTAATAATATTTGATAAAATAACTGAATATCATTTGGCGCAATGTATTGTGCTAAAAAGCGTATTCGTTCTTCATTATCGGTATAATCACCCAATGCTGTTGGTACAATTTGTAATAAAGCGATTTGATGCAAAAGCGTAATGGTTTCAGCCAATAAGTTATCCCAATCCACGCCTTGTGTTGCAGCTGCTTCAATCTGTTGCATCAAAGCATTGCCATCATTTTGATAAAGTGCCTCAACCAATAAAAAAGGAATTGTTTTATCCAGTGTCCCTAACATAACACTGACTGATTGCGCATCAACAACGCCATTACCTAAGGCAATGGCCTGATCGGTTAAACTTAAGGCATCTCGCATACTACCATTAGCCGCTTTGGCTAATAACTGAATCGCCTTCGGTTCAGATTCAATTTTTTCAAGTTGTAAAATGTGAGAAAGCTGTTCCGATATAAGCGAAGTATCAAGCACATTTAAATGTAAATGTAGACAGCGTGATAATATGGTAATCGGTAACTTTTGTGGATCGGTTGTTGCCAACAGAAATTTAACATGTTCTGGTGGTTCTTCTAATGTTTTTAGCAAGGCATTAAAACTGCTGCGAGATAACATGTGCACTTCGTCAATTAAATAGACTTTAAAGCGCCCTTTAGTTGGCAAGTATTGAATGTTATCTAATATTTCACGTGTATCTTCAACTTTAGTTCGTGAAGCAGCATCAATTTCTAAAAGATCGACAAATCTGCCTTGCTCAATATCACGACAATTATCACATACCCCACAAGGCGTGGCAGTAATCCCTGTTTCGCAGTTTAAGCCTTTAGCAAGTAAGCGAGCAATGGAGGTTTTTCCAACACCACGCGTGCCTGAAAATAGATAAGCATGATGAACCCGACCTAGCGAAAGTGCATTTGATAGAATTTTGAGGACATGCTGTTGCCCTACGACTTCAGTAAATGATTTTGGTCGCCATTTGCGTGCCAGAACTTGATAACTCATATTCACCATTGCGTATAACTAATCAATTTGGCATCAATAATATCATAAAGCGTAAAATTAGTCTTTAAGATGACAGTAAACAATTTACAATACTTTATTGAATGAGAATCCAGTCAATTTTTATTATTGACGTTTATTTTGATGAATGCTTTTAATAAATAGATTATTAATAAGAAATGAATAATAAGAATAAATTGAATTTGTTGTGGTTAGTTATTCAGAAATATGGGCGTGTTTACTAATACAGATTCATTGTAGTTGAAAATTTGAATCCAGAGTAGATAAATCTCAACCATTATTTCGATTCCATAATGGTTGATTATTCATATTTATTGTTGATTCAAATATGACCAAGCATATTGTGCGTAAAATTCTGCGCCCATAGTCATGCCGTCTTCATCAACATTAAAACAACCATGATGATGTGGCCATTGTGTATCTTTTTCAGGATTACCCGAACCCACTAATGCAAATGCACCAGGAATGTTTTCAGTATAAAAACTGAAGTCTTCACCGCCAGTTGTTGGTGGCTCGAAATAAAGGGCTTGTTCACCAAACGATTCAACAATGACTTTCTGTGCTAATAGCGCAGATTGTTCACTATTAATGACGGGTAAGGTGCCATAAATGTATTCTACTTCAGCCGTTGCACGATACATTGCAGCAACTTGATTGGCATAACGGCGAATAGCATCTTCAATTTTATTTCGCACTTCAACACTAAAACAGCGAACTGTACCTTCTAAAACCGCATTTTCCGCAATAACATTGAAACGAGTGCCGACATCCATTTTTCCTATAGTGACCACCGCCGGGGTAAGCGGAGACACTTCACGTGAGACAATCGATTGTATGTTCATCACAAATGAAGATGCCACCATGACAGCATCAACCGTGTCGTGAGGCATCGAGCCATGCCCGCCCTTTCCTTTGAATCGGACAGTAAGCAAATCGGCAGAAGCAAAACTTGAACCTACCACACAGGATACTTTTCCGACAGGTGTTTGTGACCAGATATGCATACCAAAGGCTGTATCCACATCATCTAATACACCTTGTTTTATCATGCCTTTTGCACCTTGTGCGATCTCTTCAGCAGGCTGAAAAACCAATCTCACATTACCTTTTAGTTGATCACGTATTGCATAAAGCGCTTTTGCCGCAGTCAGTAGCATGGCTGCATGCGTGTCATGTCCGCAAGCATGCATTTTACCGTCTATGGTTGATTTGTAATCAATATTGTCGTTTAACTCTTGCACCGGTAACGCATCGATATCAGCTCTCAATAAAATTCTTTTACCTGGTTTTCCGCCTTGGATATCGGCAATAATACCAGTTGGCTCAGTACGACGATAAGGGATGCCAATTTTATCAAGCTGCTCTGCAATTTTATCTGTCGTTCTGAACTCTTCCCACGGTAATTCTGGGTGACGATGCAAATCACGGCGAAAAGCGACCATTTCTTTTATATTTTGTTGTACTATCTTTTTAATATCTTGATTTATCATTTTACTACCTTTGTTCTTGTTATTTAGTCCATCAAAATTAATGCGTTTGATATTGAAAACATAATAAGAAGATAGTTAGAAAAACTGTTCTTAAATCTTGTTATCCGATTAGTTGTCATCAAACTTGTAGACATTTATCATTTACTGTATTGCAGGGGCGACTATCATATTGACCATAAAGCCTGCTAAAACAACCGACACTATAGTGACTGAAATAAATCCACCAATCAACATAGGCGGTAACATATGACGAGTAAGTACCTCTTTTTCTTTTTCATTTTTGGTCAAATTATTAATCACTTCATTGGTAATAATATAATCAGCAGGAAACCCATAGAGTGCTGTTAGTGCTATCGAAAACGCCATTTCTCGACTAACGTTTAGCATTTTTCCGGCAATAAGCGAAAAGATAAACATACCAAGTACAGCTGCTAATATAAAGACAACCAAAGGCGTAATTAATCTTACTAGCATGTCAGGTGTAGCTTGACTTAATGTGTCAAAAATAAACAGCATAAGCCCCATAACCGCTAAACCAAAACCACCCGCCTTTTTTAAAGGATGGCGTTCAAGAAAACCACACGATGCGGCAATCACACCGAATAATAGACAAAGTACAAATGGACTTATACTGATAATAGGATCCAATACTTTCGCCACGTAATAGGCAAAAAATCCAATAATCGCAATTCGTAAAAAAATAAAATAGGTTGTGTTATACCGTGCTGAAAACATCGCAAACATTTTTGGCATTGGATGTTCATCATTAGATTCGGTTTCTTCCTTATTCGATGTAGGCTTAGGATCATTTAAAGCATTCCATGTACCGTCATGATACTGTTTAAGCACTCTGCGCCCTTCACGTTTAAGCATGATTGAAGTGAGAGGATAACCAATAAAGCCTTGCATGACATAAATAATAATGGCGAACACGGCAAGATCTTGCAAACCGGCTTTTGTTGCTCCGCCTGCCATTATAATCGCGGAAACGATCCCACCCACTAAAGGTGGAATCGCAACAATAACTGTATTGTAGTCAAAAAATAAGTATCCAACGATCACAACCACAATGATGATTCCAACAATACCTGACAGTGAAATAACGATAGTTTTCCATTGACGCAGTAACTCTTTAACTGAAAGCAAAGTTCCCATGTTAACGACTAACAGATACATAAACATGACAGCAACAACTTTAGGTATTCCTGCTCGAGCGACAATATCTTTTGGGAAAAAAGTGAAGTAACCTGCTAAGAAAAGCACGGCACAAACGAAAACTGACGGCACCCATGCTTTGGTTCGTGTAGATACGATATCGCCTAAAAAAAGAATTAGTAGCAATAATACTAATGCAAGCATTTGAGACATATCATTCATTGTTGACATAAAAAGCTCCATTTTATTGGTTGTTAATTATTTAACTTTTCCTGTTGGATCATACAAATAATTATTATGCTAAGTTTATTTTTAAATAGTTTTAATATTATATATTGTTAATCATGAATTCTTTAATTTTATCAAGAAAAAGATTGCCATATTTTTCTAATTTAATTTTACCAACACCAGTAATATTGAGTAATTGTTGTTTGCTTTCAGGCATCGTTTGTACCATTTCGAGTAAGGTTGCATCACTAAAAATAATATAAGGTGGAACATCTTCACTATCGGCAATGTCTTTACGTAATTTTTTAAGATAACCAAATAAAATACGCTCTTCATAAGATAAAATAGTGGTTAAATTTATTGCTCTTGCATAACGATTTAAACGGCTTTTCTTCACAATTTCAAGTCGTGGTTTAGCCAAGGATAATGCAATTTCACCTTTCAATATTTGGCGTGCACGCTCTGTTAATTGTAGGGTATTATACGCAGCAATATTTTGTATTAGATAGCCATGATAAATTAATTGCCTTATCACATGAAGCCAATAATCAATGGAGTGTTCTTTTCCAATACCATAAACAGATAAACGATCATGTCCGTTTTCTTTTATCTTCGATCGGTTTGATCCTCGTAAAACCTCTGCTATATATTGCGCACCATAGCGCTGCTCAACACGATATATACAAGATAATACTTTTTGCGCATCAACTAAACCATCATAATGTTCAGGAGGATAAAGGCATATATCACAGTTATTACAAGGTTCGTGTCGTTGTTCACCAAAATAGTTGAGTAAAACGATACGACGGCAAGTTAAACTTTGGGCAAATGATTGCATTGCATCGATTTTATGGAATTCAACATCTTTGTGTTGTCCTTCCATTTTTTCACTAATCTGTTGTCGGTACCAGCTCAGATCATTGGCATTAAACAGTAGCATAACTTCAGCCGGCACACCATCACGCCCTGCTCGCCCGGTCTCTTGATAGTAAGCCTCGATACTGCGTGGACAATCGGCATGAACAACAAAACGAACATTTGGTTTATTGATGCCCATCCCAAAAGCAACGGTTGCAACAATGATTTGTATATCATCTTTTAAAAAAGCTTCTTGTGCTTGTTGGCGTTGTTGATTAGTCAGTCCAGCATGATAAGCTGCAACGGAAAATCCCCGTGCAGCAAGTCTGGTAGTCATATCTTCTACTTTTGAACGACTAGCGCAATAAATAATGCCGCTATTCCCTTTTTGGGTTTCAATGAATGAGACAATTTGGTCGGTTAAATTATATTTTTCGACAACAGTATAACGGATATTTGGACGATCAAAGCTACGAACGACAACTAAGGGATCCACTAAATTTAACTGGGTAATAATATCTGCTTGAGTCATTTTATCGGCAGTTGCCGTTAAAGCAACAATCGGCACACCAGGAAAACGTGCTGAAAGTTGTCCCAATTGCCGATAATCAGGTCTAAAATCATGCCCCCATTGTGAAATACAATGTGCTTCATCAATTGCGATTAAAGACGGTGGATTTTGTTCGATTAAACTTTGAAAATACGCTAATGCCAATCTTTCTGGTGAGATATATAAAAGCTTAATAGAATGATTAAGGTATTGTTCAATGACATTTTGCTGTTCGGATGACGATTGAGAACCATTTAGATAAGCAGCAGGAATACCATTTGCGGCTAATTGATCTACCTGATCTTTCATCAATGAAATTAAGGGTGAAATCACGATTACCGTTTTGGGTAGGATTACAGCGGGGATTTGGTAACATAACGACTTTCCGCCACCAGTGGGAATAATAATTAAAGTGTCACGCCCATCGATAATCGATTCGATAATCTCTTTTTGTTGATTTCGGAAAGATTTATAACCAAAAACATTATGCAAAACTGTATCAATCTGATCTTTTATCGACATGCTAACCTAAAAATAAATCACTGCTGTTAATTTATCGAGTATAGCTAAATTTAAAGCAACAAACCACCTTGAACTGATATTTGTTTTCAATTTAGATTTGTTATAGTTTTAAAACTAACAAATTTTGTGTTTTTTATAGTCAAAAATGTTCAACAGCTGAAAAAACAACCAAAAAATAATTTTTTTACTTGCTTGTAATCAATTTGAAAGCTAATATTTGCGTGTTTCAAATTTACGCCCGTAGCTCAGTTGGTTAGAGCATCACCTTGACATGGTGGGGGTCAGTGGTTCGAGTCCACCCGGGCGTACCATTCTAAAGCCTTATTCGAAAAGGCTTCATAAAGGTTCACTTTCACATCAATTTTTTTGCTGGGATAACTGCGGGGTAAAACTCATACCATTTTTTGCGAATTCTTGTGACACACCTCCCGATTTTCTCTTTAATTCACACTCCAAAACAATATTAGTTTATGATGAATAAAACCAAATAATTATGTAGAAAATAATAACAATAAACTACACACTACCAATTTACATGCGTCAAACGCCAGATGATTACGAAAATGAAATCATCGGCGAATGCTACATTATTAACAGTGACGACGAGCACAATTATGTGTTCTATCAAACATAGAAATCACAATAAGATATGACTGATTTGGTTATCCTTAGCGATACAATAAAGTGTTGTAAGTTGAAGATTGATAGTGTTTATTTATTAATACATTAGATATGCTAGACTAATATTATTAATTGGTTAGGATCGTTTTATGAAGTATATACATATAATTAATTTTTTATTGACGAATGATTTAACACATTTGAAGGGGGGGGGTGGCAGGCAGAGGTCGCAAATAATAAAAAAATAAACTTTTATCAATTATTGAAATTATACGTCAAACCAATATTCAATAAAAAAGAGTATTTATTTTGGTGGCGTTTAGCTAATGAAATGTCTATATGTGGAAATAAAAAACAAAAAGAAATTGCCCATAAAATACAAAAAAATTAATATATTGATTTAAAATTGATATAGAACTAGGAGCAAAAATTGGGAAAAATTTAATATTAGCTCATCCGTACTCCATAACAATAACGAAAAACACGATAATAGGGAAAAATTGTTATATTCTACAAAATATAACAATTGGTGGTGCAAATGAACCGATTAAAATAATAATTGGTGATAATGTTTCTATTGGTGCTAATTCAGTTATTTTGGGTGGTGAAATAAAATAGGCAATAATGTAAAAATCGGCGCAATGTCATTTGTAAATAACGATATTCCAGATAATTGCACTGTTTATACGCAAAAAACAAATACAATTATCCAGAATAATTGATTATCACTGTGGTTTTTTTGGCCAGTCAATCTCTGGTGCAGTATCGACATCAATACGATTTAATAGTGCACGATATTTTTTCCATGCTGAATACAACGTCTTTTCTTCATCAGTTGCAATATCAGTATCAATTGCATCTTGTAGATAACTAATTTGTGTAGTAGCTTCGCTTAATAGCTGCTTTTTTTGTGTTGTTGCTATAGCTACATAGTGCTGATGCTGTTTATTTTCATCTAACACCCATTTTTCACCATCCCAACTATCGAATTCGCTTGACGGTTTTAATAGCGTGCAATCATTCGGAATATCACCGATTTCTGTTGCAGTTGATTCTGCTCCTGTTTCGGTTAAATAGATTTTTTTGCCACGATGATCGGCAGGGTATACCCACTTATCGCCATCCCTGACGATCGCTTTATCGCCCTTGACGGGTTTTGGTGCGTCTAAATATGCGTGGGCAGGTAAGCCAGCGCCAGCGGGTAGAAATTGATATGTTGCGTTCTGAAATTCACCTGTATGCGAAATAACATTATAAACAATTACCCACCCTGCTGATGTTGTTATTCCGTTCTCATCTAAAATTGCTGTTTCTGGTTGTAATTTGTATTTCATTGTAAATCTCCAAATCTCTAAATTATTCTGCTTTAACTATGTACATAAATGCGACGTTACGCGGTCTAGTTTCGTTATCGCCTGTTAGTTCCGTCCAGCCTGTTTTCTGTGTTCCATTCGCTACTGATGCCGTTAGACTCCCTGCACTGCTAAATGATGTTCGTGAATTAATCGCGTGATTATGACGCTGAATAGCAAAATTTTGCCAACTCAATATAACCCGGTACGGATCTGCTCCCCGTGCATTATCCCAACCTCGAATAAACTCACCGCGAAGATCGGGCAACCTCCCAGCTGGGTATGCCGACGCTAATCTTGGAAATTGATTAACATCAAACGGTGCGCCATTGCATTCAAACCAGCCAGCTGGCGGATGAACCAGAGGCCAAGGCAGAGGTATGCCCGGTGGCAATACAAGGTGACTATTTGTAGTTGTAATTTGCTCAGCCCAAGGCGACCAGCTCCCTTGCGTATCTGATCCTCGATACGTTCGGATAAATTGACGGTTGTCCTTGTATAACGAATAAATCTGAACACAGCCATCAACACCGTCACCTTGTGTTAATTGCACGCTAAGTGAACCCGCGTCGGTAGCAGGGTAATTGCGCTCAAAACTCGTATTCGTATTTGCATTCTGGTAATAAATTCCGTGTTGCCGTCCACGAATATCGTTCAAATTTTTATTATATAAAAATCCGCGAAATGGATACGCAAAATTGTTGACATTTTCAGTTGTAATAAACTCTGTCCAGTCGTAATCGCCGTCAAAATTTTTATTATTTTTATCTATAGTAACGCTACGAAATTTTGCACGTTTAGATAAAACATCAATAGCAAGATCACTAATTGACTCATTCACAGCAGATCGAATTATATGGCAACGATCAAACGGCTTCGATCCCTGTGTTTGCTGTTGACTAAATAAAAATCCGCTATAACAATTTTCTGCAGCATCAATTGACTTTTCTCCGAGCGAACTGGATATCCCAATGCCGTACGAGCGTTTTTTTAATACTGGTTCACCATTAATGTATAGCTCTCCGGACATTTCATCGCCAGTTTTTTTCACAGCATTTAATGCTAAATCATGCGTTTTTTTAATTGCTAGCGGAGTAGCTGCCTCTGTTTCTGATTCACTATTAATTGAAGAACTAAGTGTAACTAAACCATTTCGTGTAATACTAGCATTAGGAATTTCATCCTGTGTTTTTTTCCATTTAGTTGTGTTTGTTGAAGGGCGAGCATTATCATTGCTAACAATTGCTGTATACAAGATACCATTATATTTTATGATTGCATTTGCAGGATATGTCACTGATTCGCTCCATTCCGGAACGCCTTGTTGCAGCAAATACAGCATATTTTTATCAATTCGATTAAATGCGCCATTCATCCATTCCATTGGTGGTTTCGAAGCAGTTTGATCGATGGTGATTCCCCAGCCTCGACTTACATCAGGAAAATCCGTAACTTCCCCTTTTTTTGCTGAATCTGCAAAGATTAAATAATCTGGTTTTTTTTGTATAATCATTGAATAGTTCCTATTTCTTGAAGTCGAACAAATTTGCCTAAATTAAAACCGAATGAGGCATTGTCATGCGAAAATCCAAACGGTTCGTTATTAATTAGAACAATATATTGATACATAACACCAACAGGTCGGGCTAAAATATCCATTTTACTAATTGCATATAAAGTAAGTGAATTGAGTTGATCACTGTTAACTAATACATTCATTGTCATATTTTGGGAATCAATAATATTTCCATGTTTGCCAATCACGAATTTAATTGATTTTACAATGTTTGATATTTCACCACTTTGATAATTTTTAGTAATTTTTGCCTTAATAAAGAAACGATAATCGCTATCATTTAATACAACAGATGCCGTTAAAGCGTCGCCATGTCGATAAAATTCACCAATATCAAATGATAATGCTGTGTTATCTTCTAACCATCCAAAATATTCTTTGGTGATAGCAGAAGGTAACACGCGCGAGACGCCAACATGACGACCAATCAAATCAAGTGCATAACCTGTCGCGTCGTTGATGCTGAGAACATCAGCAATTTGAATGACATTGTTAAACGTGTTACCTGTCTCTTTATTGATAGCTTTGATAGTACCTAATGCCTTGGGTTTTGTACGATATTGCCAAATGAGGAATTTTTCTCTATTCATCTATTAGCACCTCAATATGCGTTATCTGTGCATACTCTCGATAATCGATATTGACAATGTTGGCACTGTTTACAGCGAGTTCTTTAATATAAAATCCGTCAACTAAGTTAATGCTTGAAATAATACGGGATGCATACACATTTTCACCAATTTCAAAATCAAGACTTTTTAAATTAGCTTTAATCTGTTCTGAATTGATATCATTAAAAGATTTGTAACGACCAATTGTCATTGAGACATTGATAGCGACTTTTCTTGGTCTATCAAAGTAAACTTTTCGAGGTATTTCATCTAATAAATACATCGTCTCAATTTTCCCAAATAGTCCACAACCGCCAATTTTCTTTTTAGTGATCACCTCTGCTATTTTTTCATCATCGCCACCAAGGATCACAGCATTAAATGAATGAGCAGGCACACCCTTTTCATCCGTTTTATTCGTATAGTTTTCATATACTACGCATTTAGTCACACCGGTTATATTCATTAATGCAGACTGTATGCCTTGGCGATCTTCATAATTATTGATTGAATGAGATAACATAAAGCGTTTTAATAGTTGCGCATCAGTTTCTTCATCAACTCCGCCATAGCTTTGGGTGTTGGCAGTAATTTTATCTATGCCGATGATAATAGTGCTCGGTGTAAATTCATCCATTGCGTTAACGGTATAATGACCTAACTCTAGCGATCTAAATTTTGAACGAGCACTACCTAAATCATTTAATTTTATTGGCTCGGTTGTCACCCATTTATTTTTATTTTTATCAACATAAATAGCGTTTTGAGGGATTAATGTGTTTGGCGTTCCATTAAAAATGACTTCATCGATGTATGAATATGATGCGGTTATTCTTGTTAATCCTGCATACATTGCCCGTTGTTCCAACCACTGCCCCGTTGCTTGATAAGGGTCTAACATCTGAATAATAAATGATACTGCTTGATGTATGTTCGATAATTCCTGAGAAAATAAACCGAGCAATTGCCCATCTGGCGTATCACTATCTAAATTGACATTTTCACCATAAATCGATTTAAAACTTGTTATTAAACGATTTTTAATTGTGTCAAAATCATCAATAACAATTCCTTTATCTGTTATCTGTAACATTAAATGAAGCCTCATTAGAATTGTTGAATTTATCTGTGTAGGTAATTTGAATGAGAAACTCACGCATCTCGCTATCCAATAAAATATCGAACTCATCAATACTAATCACACCTTCAATGTTGAAAATTTGTTTTTTTATATCAATTTCCAACTGTTTAGTATTTGGGTTTTTAGCAAGATAATCAAACCAGGCAATACCGTCATTGCGATCCAAAAACCAATCTTTTTTTAAGGATAATAATTTAGTTTTTACACACTGGGCTATTGCATCTGACTGATGTAAATAATTAGCCAAACCTTGCCCAAATGTCCAATCATGATTATTGTCTAACTCTCTTACTTTCATGTTGGCTCTCCTGTGGTGTCTTCGCCGCTTTTCACACCTGTATGTCTATGAGTATTCAAACTAATTCCTTTGTTTGTTATGACATCTTGTGCAGTGATTATGCCGGCACTAATTGTATTGCCGTTAGATTGATTGAAACTACCAATTTGGTCATAGTTTCCAAACTGTTGCTTATTTCCTTCATGTACAATATTGCCTTTGATATAGATTGTTCCTTCCGTTAATCGAATATGAGTTAGCCCGTCATCTGTTTGCATCGATACGCCATCATGATAAAAATCTGGAATTTTGTTAGGTACACTGTTACAACCAACGATAAAAAAACCATCGCTTAAGTCATTCATACGATTATCAAGCGGTTTTGATGCTTCGCCCGATGCAAACCAGCCATCAATGCAACGACTGGAAAAGACCACCAGACCTTCATCACCTGCTTTGATAGGCACCGTAATACAAAAACCGCCGGCGTGAGGAAATTGTGCAGGAACATCAACCAATGGCGGAATCGATATCTCTTCCCCATTTGCTAATACTCTATTAATCATCGGTTTACATTGCACTGTATGACCATCAAAACTGATCACCTTTGCAGGCAATGCCGTATAAATATTTGATTGGGCACGTTTAATTTGATTTTCAATTGCTTGGTATAGCGTATCAACCATAATTTACCTACGAATTTAAGCCAATAAAAAACCACCTTTGGCAGGTGGTTAATTTATTGTTGGTTACAGAGTAATTGTCTAGTATTGACTGATATAATGATTATTTTAATTAAAATAACTTATTGTTTTATAAAAGATACCAGAAATTTAATTTTGATTTGATAGATTAGAAAATATTTGAAACGAATGGAAATAAAAAAATTACGTTGAGATTGCAATCTTTAGCTTCGGGAACGTTAGCGTATATCTGCTAACTTTAATATTACAGTAAAATGTTTGATTAGATTAAGCGTGTTAACTTTGTTTTTACTAAGCTTTACTTAAAACATCTAAACAATGGTACAATAACAATAAAAATGACCAGATCCCAAAAATTGCAATCTTTTTTAGATATTAATCAAGAATATTCATTTGATTGCATTAATAGGTTTAATTAATTTGCTCAGCAAGTTTAATCACTTCTGAAACAGTTTTACCATCAAGTTTTTGCTTCATGATTTCTTCCATTTTCTTATTATCGTAATTTGCTTCGGTAGCTGCCTGCATATTAATTTTACTCAAAGCTGCTGTAAAAGATTGCGCTTCACTGAAGTTAAGGTCTTTTACAACTTCAGCTAATGATTCTTGATATTTTTCAGGTGTTGAAGCATCAATCTTTTTATCGCCACAAGCAGTTAATAAAGTTATAGACATTAAAAGTACAAGTAATTTTTTCATTTTTCCATCCTTTTATAAATTATATTGGGATGCTCATCCTATATCTAAATTGATAACAAATCAAATTTTTTCGAAGTTACCAAAAATACACTGTAATTTGCTTTGCCAGTTATTTCCATATAGATCCCCACTATGTTGTAACGCATTAATTTTATAGTCTCCATTAAGTTCTGTGAGTTTAGATTCAACTCGAATTAATGCACCTATCTTATAATGCGGATTACATAATGTTGTTATTTCTAACCCTTTATCTGTCTTTTTAGGCGTTCCTATCATGCCCGTCGTTCTTGAAATAACAAATCCTTCATGATTTGAAATAGCCTTATTTTTGGGGATAACAATCAGTTCGTCATCTTGGATAGACCAATCGGCATCATTATTATTTGCTATTTGGTGCATAAGTTCGCGAGTATCACACATGAAAACTTTTCCGCGAGGAAGTGCTTTATTATTAGGAAGATTAACATTGCCTTTTTTTAAACCAAAACTTTTTAACGCTTCATTAAAAAAATCATTGTCAGTTTGTCCTTTTTCTAATGTTTTGATAATAACTTTTTCTGTAAAAGCTTTGTGACCATCAGCACACCTTAGGGTCGTGATAATATCCAGCTCGGAAAGTTGATTTTCCACCGTTAAAATATCACCACAAAAAATCATCCGTAAGACATCATCCTGATAACTAACATATAATTCTACATAATCATATTGTTTCGTGCTGATTAAATTACGATTTGAATCGTTGAGGTTGTATATTGAAATTTCAGCGGTGTTAGGATCGGAAGTAAGTGTTTTGTTGACCGAGAAAGTGACTCTAAGATTGTTCAATACAATACTTTCTTTACGATTGCCTATTTTCAGTTCTAAAACTCGCCCGAATTGTCTCACGATATTCATCCTTTGTCATAATTAATAATTGCATTCGATTATGTAAGTCATTTTTCGTTATTGCATTAATTCCTAATCCTGATTTGTCATAAAGGACTAAAACAAAAGGAAGGTCAAATTCAATAAGCGCTGGACTGCCTACAGACAGTCCTTTATTGGTTGTAATATATTGATTATTGTTAATATCAAACAAATCAAATTGGTAGCCGACTAATACCGTATTGAATCTTAATGTTAATCGTAAATTCATATCGTATAATGTAAAGGTTTGTTCTAGCACATCATCATAAGTTGTCTGAATTATATACATACTTAATCTCTCAAATTTTCTTTATTTACCAACAACTAATCACTTTTTTAGCTTTGAAGTTATCTACATTACTTAATAAACCAACTAAAAATCTTATAAAGAACAGATTTTAGTTCTTCGATTTTCTGTGGTTGTGTTTTACCAAGATTCTGTTTTTTAACCGTTTGATTTAGACCACTTGCAATTTGCGTTTCGACGATAAAAATTTCTCGAAACGTTAAGGAAAACTCACCATAAGTATTTTTTTGTTGAGTCAAACCCACAGAACTTAGAACCATATTATTATATTGCTTAGCATTAGTTTGCAGGATAACAGGTTCACCACTCCGTTGAATTGCCAGCAATTTTTCGTAAGCGTCTGCAATACGATCTGAAAATAAGCTATTTATAATAGGAGACTGATATTCAGGTAGAAAATCGGCCACGACTTGATTCAACCTTTCAGCGCTTGTTTGAAAATGTGATGCAAAACGATTTACCATGTTTTCCGCTTGTGCTGCAAAAGTTTTGATTGGCATAGGCAAAGGGTAATTGGATAAATCTATTCCCAAAAAATGGTCAATCGAGAAAGTATTTTTTTCATATCCCACAATAAGACCATTTATTGAAATCTCTTTTGGTTCTAAAACTGCATGATCGGCAATATTAGCCCCATTTTCAATGGGATTTTCTGTGACTTTTAATTTTGATGTATGCTGTTCGACAGTATTAATATCTAAACTGAATACAAAATTGTCAGTAACAATTAACCCACTATTTTTTGATGATTTGTTTAAAATAGATTGAAACATCAGTTAGACCCCATCGCTGTAACTGTATTATCATTGATTCGTCTCGCAGCATTGTCGACAAGATTGCAAACTTGATCGAGACCATTCTGAGGTGTAGTTACATTCATTGTATTATGAATTATTATTTCACTGTTATTATTGACGTTTTTATTTAATGCAGATAAACCTCCAGCTTTTGCTACATCTGTACTCACGAGTGCAAGATTTTGGGTTGCGGAATAATTCGTGGCTTTAAGATTTTCTTCTTGAGCTTGTTCATCTTTATCACTACCAAAACCAAAAAAAGAAAGTACACCTTTTATTTTACTTTTCATCTTATCGATGACAGCAAAAAACTTGTCTTCAATCCATTTCAAACCATCTTTAAAAGGTTGCGTAATACAGTCAAGAATACCAGAAAACGTTTTTCCTAAATTATCGATAAAAGAAGTGACATCAACACCCCAAATCTCAAATAATCCTTTTATGAATTCCCAAGCAGCTTTAAATGGCGCTGTAATAAAATCAGTTATTGCTTCAAAAGTTTGACCAATTTTCTCAGTTGTTGAAGTGCTATCATCCGTCCAAATTGTAAATAAGCTTTTAACCAATTCCCAAGCAGCCTTAAATGGTGCCGTAATTAAGTCTAAAATTGCGTCAAAGGTAGCGCCTATTGCATTGACCGTTTTCTCGGCATTTTCTTCACTCATACCAAAGTACATGAGTATATCTTTTATACCATTTTTAAAGAAATTAGTAACTTTATTCCAAAAATCAGAAAAAAAGGAAACAAGAAAATCCCAATTATCGTATATAAGATAAGCAGCCAAAGCGATAGCAGTAATAATAGCCAGAATTGGATTAGCTATCATGATAGACGTCAGTGTTTTTATTGCACTGCCAATTGTTTTAATAATTTTAACTAAATTTCCAAGCGTTTTGAGAGCATTACCAATACTTAGAATAGCATTGGAGATTGAGGTAATTAATTTAGCCTTAGCTGATACCCACGCTATTTTTCCGCCTAATAAAAGCAAATAGCCCAATACGGCAAAAATAATACTTTTCCAGTTTTTATCTAAATTTTGCCACCAATTTATCGCATTTTTTATGTTGTCGATACAGGCTTGCCAAAATGGACCAAATAGACTCTTACCACCTTTCAAGAAAACCATAAAATCATCAATGATCAACAATAATCCAGCTATCAAACCGATGACTAGCCCAATCGGACTGAACAGCATAGCACGATTTAAAACTGCCCAAGCAACACTTAAGGCTATTATGGCGTTTTCCCAACCAATGGTATTAGAAATTATCATATCGATAAATTCAAAAGCATGTTTTATAACTTGAATAAAATTCGAAAGAACACTAATTACGACGTTGATACCTTTGGCAATCAATTCCTTGTTAGCTTTGAGCCATTTATTAAAGCTTATTACAAGTTCAGTTACTCTTGGTAATAATCCTAAAGCAATTTTCGTTTTTATGCTGTCAATCGCAAGACCGGATTTCTCAAGTTCGATCTTATATTTCTTTACTTGTGCCAGTTCACTTTTCGAAATCGAAAATAAGAGATTTTTTTTGCCAGCAAGTTCTTCTGCTTTATCAATAGCGCTGTTAAAAGCGCTAATCATTTTTTCCCCATAGTTTTTGGCTGCAGCCGTAATACTTGTTAAAGCTTGTTTTAAAATCTCAAATTTAGATTTAGCTTTTTCAGATGACTCAGCCGCTTTTTCATTAGATTGACTCGCATCGTTAATCGCATTATTAAGTGTAGTATTTATAACTTTGCCAATGTTAGATAACTTCATTGCACTGATTTCTAAAAAAGTCGTGACTTTAGTTAGATTGTTTACCTGTGAGATATCAACACCAATTTTTATCAAATATTGCTCTAGATGCACTTTAATTCTCCTTTGGCTTTTCAGCCAATCTAACTTCTGCTATCACATGGTGCATATCGATAACATCATCAAGTGAATATACAGTTTTTAATTCGTGGAGTGTTGCATAATTGTTGACAATAACACTCCACATAAACCAATCTATATCGCTTTCTTGGCTATCTCCTCCAAGCTGAGCGTATTTAGATTGGATAATAGGCCACTTGGTAAAAAAGCCAAAAAATGGAACTTCAATCCTTCAATGATGATTTGGTAATAATGACTTCTATGCGCATTAAAAAATTCACTGGCTTCTCTTGGATTTTGGAATAGTATCTTTTTTCCAGCTTCATCTGTGGCTGTGACATAATCGAGGATAAATCGCTCAATTTCTTCAAATTGCTCAGTACCAATATTCGAAGCTAACTGTCCAATATCAAATCCGGATGTAGTATCACCGACAGAAAAACAGCCCTTTAAGAGGGCTGTGAGTTTTTTGAGATATTTATTGGCTTTGTAAAAATCTGCTTGTTTAAAGGTATAAACAACATTATCTAAAGTATAATCTTTGTTTTCCATTATTGACCTCCTTTGATGTTAAATTCAGCTTTCGTTGCTTTAAGTGTCCATGTTAAACCATTGTGAGCTGTACCACGTGCAATAGTTGGTGGCGTGGTAAACCAACATCCAGTCAATAAAAATTCATCACCATTACGCAAATCTTTATAGGTAATTAACTTACCTTTAGCTTTTGTAGGATTATTAATTTGGGCTTGTCGTAATTGATTTAATACTTCGTTAGTTTCAGTGTGCTGTAATGTTTTAATCGTGACAGTAGCACCTTTATTGCAAGTGTTAACAAACACCCCTTCACCATTGATACCATAAGTGATATCACCGTCATCCCCTATGGGTGCAATACTAATGGAATCTTGAGCATTTTCATAACCAGTTATTTCATAGCCATCTATTGTTAAGACAGCATCTTCTAAAGAAAAAGATTTATTAGACATCGTGTATCCTTATCGATTAAATTGAACAATAATATCAACGCTGTGACCTGCACCAGCAAGTTTCAATGCGCAATTAATTGGCATCATTTTGCGCGCTTCACGATCAGCCGTGTCTTGCGTATCAAAAGAATCAGAATAGAAATAGTATCCATTCACCGTATCGCCAAATTTCAGCTCACCAATATCGCCAAGCGACCATTTACCCATGCCAAGAAAACCGTTATTGACAAATTGCTCACCAATAATTTTTAACTTGCTGATTAAACGTTGTTGTCCTTTATCGGTTTGTGGAATTTTAGTCGGTTCACCTTGTAACGCATTAAATGCTTGTACTTGAATTGCATTGATGAATGCATCCAGTCCTGTGGTTTCATCAATGAATGTCCCACCAACCATAACGCCTTCTGCAAGCATATTAACACCAGCATAATCTGTATAAAAATTGATACCTAAACGACGACATTTCATCGCTTCATTGACAGTGATTTTGTCGTCTGATGTAACACTAGCTTCTTGTTTAAATTTGACTGTTTTAGCGGTATTAATACCTGTCCATACGGTGGTTAACGCAATGCCCATAAGTTCAGCAGCAGCATGGTTATTCCCTTTGTTGTTATATTGAACCATCAAGCGTCCGCTATTTCGTTTTGACAATGTTTTTAAAACATTATCATCACTGTATTCAATATTTTTTTCTCGAGTTTCGGTATAGGCTAATACTTTGGCATTTTCAACCCCTTGAGCAACAACCCAATCATGCGCTTCCACTAATTCACTATCTGTAATAGTATTTGCAAAATACACACCATACCAATTTTGATACTGATTTTGCAAAGCTGTTAAAGCTTCTGCTGGTGACTCTTTTCGATAAGTTGTTGCATCCTCACCTTTGATTAATGAAGCTTTGCCATCAACTAAGTGTGTGAATTTACCAATATAGGTGCCATCCAATTGAGCATCAAATACATAACCAAAGTTGTCGCCTTTACCTTCTTTTCCGGCAACTAAAATAAATCGATTACCAACCGCATCATAAATGATTGAAACACTTAAATCTTTTAATTTATTGTTGATTACCGTTGCAACATCATTCATGCTCGATACATCACTGAAATTTAAATCGGAAATTTGATGTTTGACATCACCTAAATAAAAAGAAAAATAACCATCTTTAATATTTTTAAATTGAATATAATTAACAGCTAATGCAGAGCCGTTAATTTTTGAACTCACCGCTTTAGTGGTAACCCCCTCTTGCATATATTTAGCAATCAATGCCGTTTTCGGTTTAGGTTGAGCAGAGAATAGTGCGCAAGCAGCTTGATATGCATCAGAATCAGTGCCAAATAAATTTGCAACTGTTGTTGCATCTGAAACAACAACATAACGAGTATCTTTATTGCTGAATTCTTCACACATCTCTTTTGTAAAAATAGCCACAACGCTTAGGTCACGTTTTTGTGCCCCTCTTGGCGATTGTTGTAGAGTTGCATCTACGACTTGACTTAATGGTAAACTCATTTAGTAACCTCGAATGTAAAATTAACGCTATCACCGCGTTTAACGCTGGTTTTAACGATTGGATTGATGGAAAAAATAAGATCTACTTGTGCATGTTGAACGGTTTTGTCTGCAGAAGTTGTAGATACGTTTTCAATATCGGAGCATCGAAGATACCCCATTCTTAATTTCTTTAACTTTTGCCAAACAGGCGTGAACTGCATTGATTCTGTTAATTTGCATAGCTGTTCATAGGCATCTTTACCGTATGCTTTGACGGTAATTGTTGCTTCTTTTAGTGTCGATATCACTTCTTCTTCATCTTCACCGTGATATAAAATTTCTTTGCCTATCTCGGTTTGAGACATATTAAGAACAGTGATGAATTTATCTAAACGAGAGACATCGGGTATGTTATCCTCCTCAAATATAATTGTTTCAGGTAAAGACAGAATTTCCGCTATCAAACGTCTAACTTCAGTCATTTCAAGCTTAGAAACAGTCGTGATTGGCATAATGACTCCATAAAAAAGAAGATAGGGTTTAACGATAAGGTGATAATATAAAAACCATGCTGTTGTTGATTTATTATTTGTAATAAATTGATAAATCTAGTTGAATTGATTGTTCACATTATCCATTGTTAAATCATATAAACAGGGATTAATTAGGTTAAAAATTTTTTAACCCAATCGAAGTAAAAACAATTGTGATTGTATAAAACTAGTTTGATATAACGTTATAAAACTGCGTTAATCATTAGGATATAATCATCATAACGCCATATATTATTTAATATTAAATAAAGGGTGATGCGTAATTTATTTATTACACATAAACAGTGTGTTATTTTGAGGTGCAATGACCTGACAATAGTATTGTTGCCATCCTTCAATTAGGGCTTGGTTATAGCTGATTGCGTGGGTGAGACGGTAATAATCTTGTTGAGAAGATTTTGCAAGTCGTAAGGCTTTGTCAGCAATATCGCCGGTGGCGGCACTATTTCGTTCGAGGGTGGCGACTTTGATGCGCAACTCGACAAGACCATTATCCACATCATCACGTAAACTATCTGTTTTAACCTGTTCATCTTTTATTGTCTCAAGAATATTTGACTCAATTAATTTAATGGTATTATTACCTTGTTTATATGCGTTAAATTGCGTTTCTAACGCCACCGTTTTAGCCATTGCCAGTTGTTCACCTTGCCAACAGTGGTACGCAAAATAAAGCGCTAAACCGGTTATTACAATGCCACCATACGGTAATAACTTAATCAACAATGTTAATTTATTCATCATACTAATCCGTTTAAATACACGGTTTTACCACCATTTTTAACGGCGGTCAGCACTATTTGGCGATTATGAGTGGGACTGAATCCGATATGAACCCATTGATTATGCTCCTGAATAAGCTTATCAAACACGACTCCTGCATCTATCAATCGTTGACAGATTTTTTTCGGTGTGCCGAATGGCGAACGGAAGTCAACAGCCAAACCTTGAGTGTGTGCACTACTTGCCACCCCGCCTACCCGCGCATTTAATGCCGGACAACGGTAACCGGAAGTAATGATGATGGGGTGCTCAAGGGCTTTTCTGACCAGTTCAAGTTTTATTGCTGTTAATTGGATATTGGGCATCAGTGCTGCCGGTACGGAATTGTCAATTTTTAATCGACTGGCCGTCAATGAGTAGGTAAACTCATCCAGTTTAAAATGTTTAGTCAGTTTCATTAGTTTTCCTTTTAATCATCATGTCCACGTGTTTTTTTTATTAATTGTTCTTCAAGCGCTTTAATTAAGGTTGCACCCGACCACCCCGCTAAACCGGCAACACCGCCTGCCAGCTCAAACTGCCAGTTAAAATAACTGGCTGCCAACACCACCAGCGCGCCGGCAAAAGTAGAAATAAATATCTGAGCAATTAAAATCATCAGATTAAACTTATTCCCATTAATAATGTGATAGCAATAACTGGCTAATGATCCCAGTAAGGTGACAAAAAACAAATAAACGACAACATACCAATTGATATGGTCAGGCTCTTTGATTGGCATAGGTTTCATCTTCATCGTGAGCCTCCTGCTGAGGCAGTTAAAAATAAGAAAGGGTTACGCAGCACTTATGTATAAATTATTTTCTGAGATTGCTCTGCGAACCCGTTGAATTGTGATAACTGATAGTTAAATCGTAGACATAAAAAAACCGCAATGAAGCGATTGAATAAAAGAAACTTATATTAAAGAAGTTTATTTAATTTAATTTATTTTGATTTAATTATTTTATATGAATAAACAGGATGTTAAATAATATGTTGCAAATTAAAGGCAATAAAAAAGCCCGCTTAGCGGGCTTTAGTAACAATTCTTGATTTTGAGATAATTATACCTACATTAGCGTACGTTGTCAACCCCTTGAGCTAATATTTCATTCTAATATTATTCGTTAAGCTTAATAAAATAAGTTTTAATAAGGGCACAATAGGGAAAAATAATTGAAATTCAAAAATTCTCATTATTTATCAGATGTTAAATAATCATATTAATAAAATTAGGATGAAATTATTAAAAATATGACTAATCGTATTAACATAAAATGAATATCTATTTAGCACGAATATAGGCAGAAATATGAGAAAAGTTATAGCTAATAAATTGAATTATTGTTTTGAGAGATTTTATTTATTAACACTATTGACTAAATAGTTAAGATAGCAATAAGAAGAATAAAAAAGCCCGCTTAGCGGGCTTTAGTAACAATTCTTGATTTTGAGATAATTATATACTTATTGGCGTACGTTGTCAAGATTAACTGTCCCACTTTTTTTAAAACACTAAATGTTGCAATAACTCCAGTTCAGTGCCGGTTAACATCGTTTGCATCGATAATGCACCAATAATGTAACTTTCACCACTACTTTTTATTTTTCGGATATTTCCTTCACTACAGGCTAAATCCTTCGCTATTTCACGTAAATTTTTAGGTTTGATAATTAATGTCGACGATGTTTGTGTTTTGCTTCGTTCGATATAAAGATGATCATTAACAATCATTTCGTCTCCATAATAGAATTTAATTAAGACTTTTGCTTCTTCTTTTATTTTCGCAATTTTACTGTTTTTCATCGCTGAGATAATGCCATCTATTATTAACCCGTCTTTATCTAAACAGACCTGTTTATATTCCTTTCTTTGAGATTGATATAGACTAAATACTTTGCGTTGTTGATAGGCTTCTTTTCGAGCCCAATTACCCCAACGGGTTAATACTTGAGTGATATCATAATCAGCATTTAAACTCACTTTATTTAGCCATTGTTTTGGTTTATTATTTTCTTGAATATTCAGGTTCTGTGCTGTCATTATTTACCTCATAACTTTTCCATATAATTCCAATTTATAATGTTTAACTATTTATTAATCTGTGACTATTAACTTATTGTCATATGTTGAAGTACTTATTTTTTAGTAACAATATCGATAGGAAGAATTAAAAAAGAGGACGCGTTACCTTAATGTTTTGATATTTTCCCTTATTAAGATCATATTGATTTATGAGTCGACGGCGATAATCATAAAGTTGGTCAACATGTTTCTCAGCGACTTTTATTTGTTCATCAAGTAAAGCTAATTGTTGTTGTGGTGTCATCATAAAGTTTTCCTATTCAAAATAAAACACACCTATAATAACAATAGTTATCATTAAAATCAATAACTATTGTTATAAAAAATTAATGATAATCCTATAAAAACAAAATGTTTAAAGTTTTACACTAACATAATATTTTTATTAAAATTGGTGTCATACCACCTCAACAAAAAAACATAAATTAACTTAATATCAATTATTTATTAATAAATATTACGACAACAAAAATAATGTTCTAATATGTATAGTACAATTTACAATCAAAATAGTGGTATTTAATATTTGATTAAAACTGAAAAACAATAACTTTTAGTATTGACTAAATTGATAACTTATATTATCATTGATTTTATCAAAACTAATTGACTTACCATAAAGTTAGCAAGACCACGAGTTACTAATGGGGTAAGAAGATTCAAGTAGCTAGCAGAGGCGTACGAACATACTGCAGTTTTGATACGGTACTTGATAGCGTATTTTAAAGTTACAATATTGAGTACCTGACAACTGGAAAGACAGTGGTAGTCCACATTTTTGCCCCTATATTGGGGCTTTTTTAACCTTATTATGACTATTCAAATTTTTATAAAAAGGTTAAAACAATACAGTTAATGATGAAATCCAGCAAGATAACAAAAAATCATTTTGATCATAACTGTGATTTAATATAGGAATTTTATTGGAAGAAAAAGGTAAAGTGATATAGAGGTTACCTATCATATTTTCATATCAGACTTGATAAAATCATTTTAATAGGTAACGCTACTTTTGAAGTATTAGTCAGTGTAAATTCATCCCTAATACTAGCTAAATAACAATCCTTGTTGAATGGGTTAAATACTCCTTATAATCATTATAAGTAAGTTCCGCAAACGGCTCTTTTTGCTTCATCTATACCCCAAGCACTAGGAAACGAAATCATTCCATCGTGACTTGAAACCAGAATCGCTTCTGAAATGGCTTCATTATTGTCATTAGTGGTGTTGTGAGATTCATTAGTATAATACCAACCAAATTTCCAATTAGATTTTGGATAAGTAACAATCAAACTATTATACTGTTGATTAAGCGATCTCCCCCACTCACTGAAGACACCATATCCAATTCCGCGTGTAAACACATTATAAATACGACCTTTCGCACCATCTAAATTTTTAGTCGAGAATTCGGATGAATTATTTAATTCTTTTCGGCTCAACAATTTTGAAGAACCTGTACATTGAGCCCTTGCATCGTTTTGATTTTGGAAAGATTGTAATTTTGGTTCAAGCCATAAATCAAGACTGAATGTATAATCATAATGGATTTTATCATCAGATTTTAAGGTTGCCGTTATAGTGACCGTTTTAGTAGGCTGGTTAAGCGTAATTAAACCATCTTTATCAACAGTAACAGAACTATTATTTGTCGTGAAGGTATAATCGTTTTGTACACCACCCATGACTAACTGAAATTGCGCACCGGCAAAACCAGTTGTTGGAAAATGTTTTTTAGATAAGGTAGGCGCCACTTTAAATCCTTGATTGAAGACATAATCTTCAGTTACTCCGCCACCTACTGCAAAATTAGGTTTATTTTTAGGAATGTTATTTATACCAATTCCGGTGAGATTCCACTTTTCATCATTCTCAGATTTGTCATTTTTGACTGAACGCCATTGAGTAAGTGGATCTGAGATAAGACTATAAGGTTTTGCAAAACAGGTATTAGCGATAGCTATTTGATAAGTTTTTGTTATAGGCTGAGCACCCATTGATTGAGTTTCAATAAAATTGACAGGATCACTTTCATTAGGATCGCCAAATTGAGTATGAACTTTAATATCAGTCGCGGTGATTTCTAATTTTAACGGCATTTTATATTTGTTATGGCTACAAGCAATATTATTAAAATCTGCAGGATCGATTTTAACATTATTACTATCCTTCCAAACATAATTTAATGTGTTGCTGATGGGTTGCTTAGGATCAAAAGCATCATTATTAATATCAAAATAATCACCCTTATTATCATCAATAGTTGTTCTAGGAACAAAATAACTTTTTATGACAAAATCATTTAAGTTAGTCGTATGATCAAAATATTTGGTGGTATTACTAGTGATGTTACCGGATATTTCATTGTAATCAGTACCGTTGTAATTAAAACCTAATTTATTAACGATCGATTCTGTTGCAAAAAAGACAGGTTTATCCCCTTTTATCGAATTGACGGTCGTTGTTGATAGTGCTGCATTAGCAGGATTAACTGAAATGAAAGCCAAAACTGCACTTAAATAACTCAGTTTAGTTGCAGTCCTATTTTTTTTTAGCATAGATAATAAGCAATTTAAATGCGAACCTATATTCAATTTAGAGATGACTAAATGGTTAGGTTTGTATTCACTAAAATTTCGTGAATTAGGGTTGATAATGTGCTTCATATAGTTTTCTTCATTAACAAAATAACAAATCAATCACAAATCTTAAGATTGATTTAATAACTTCACATTCATCCAATTAATTTAAATGAAGAGGTGATCCTTTTAAATATTATTGATCGGATTTATCGATCCATCAACACCCAATCAATTTAAAATCACTATCAAAAATAATAAGATACTGCTATATTCCTTACATTATTTTCAATATGAGGAGATAATAAAATTGATTTAATAATTGAAAAATTTATCCACTTAATTTAAAAGAAGAGATAATCTTCAAAAATATTATTGATCGGATTTATCGATCTATCAATATACGATCAATTTAGAATCACTATCAAAACAACATAAAATCACGATATTTATGACATATTCGTTATAATGCAAACATAAAAACAGGTTAATCACATTAGTTCACACTTTAAAATAACATAATGAATAATATTAATTTATTTTTAAGCGTTTTATCTAGGTTTTATACAATTCATTTTCTTCAATAAATTTTTCCTATCAAAATTATAGGTTAAGTAAGTTACAATTTATTAAAACATGTGTAAACGGATTGTTATGAATAAGTAAGCAATGTGTAATTTGCACAAAATGAATTCAAATATTTCAATGAGAATTTACCTAAGATTAAAAATATGATTAAAAAGAAGATTTGATAAAAATGTTATTAATCATACCATTGACTAAAAATAATCATTCTCATCAATTAAATACATTTGATGAATAATTGATGAGAAAAATGTTATCTAGAAACTAATTTCTGTTCCAACAAAATAGCGACGTCCATCTAAGGTTTTACCAAAGTCTTCATTGTCAACATCTTTATCAAACAAATTATAAATACCCGTGTAAATTTTTGCTTTCTTGTTGATTTGATACGCTGCTCCCATATCCCAGAACGTATATCCAGGATACGTGACATACCTACTTTGTTTACCCATTCGCTTATTGGCGTTTTCTTGTCCGTAGTATGCCATCTTAGCCCATAAGTCCCAATTATGACTGATGTACCAATCCAATTGCATATTAAATTTTTGTTTAGGTGTACGGTTTAATGCACGTCCTTTATTGATACCGGTTTTTTGTTCTGTCTTTGTCCATGAATAATTTGACGTCAACAAGAACTCATTAAACAATGGCGTTTTAAACGTTAATTCAACGCCTTTAAGATCGGCTTTATCGACATTTTCTCTGCCTTGAACAAAATCAAATTTTTCTTGGTAACCATTCACTTTACATTTACCTTTTCCAGCTGGTCCCTGACAAATGTAATAAGTTTGAATCTTATCTTTATATTTTGTATAAAACGCCGTGGCTGAAGCATCTATTCCATAATCATTAGTATAGCCCAGTCCAATTTCGATATTGTCTGATTTTTCAGGTTTTAAATTAGGATTTCCCAGTACCATTCCTTTATTACCCGTGCCGGAACCCCCTGTAACTTGTCCCCAATCAGCAACGACTTGCCGTAATTGTGGTGTTGCATAACCCGTTGAATAGCCGCCTTTGAGAGTGAAATTATCATCAATATTCCATACGCTATAAACTCTTGGATTCCAGTTGCTTCCATAGTTTTCATCTTTGTTATAACGTAATCCAACAGTTAAATTCCAATTTTCTAATAAACTTATTTCATTTTCAGCAAATAGAGCATAATTCCAACGATCTATTTTAGTTAATGTCTTCTTCAATTGATTACCTTTATCGTGTAACTCTTGGTAATTATATTTTCCCCCTACTGTTAACATATTAATATTAAGCGGAATTGTTACACGGGTATCAAGATCGGTATTTCGAATTTTCATCTTTCTTTCCGGGTTATTATTACCTTCATAAGCAATAAATGAAGTTGTCGAAATATCACCAAACAGCCCAGTATGAGTTAAACTATACGTATTACGGCGATTATCACGAGGAAAATCGCCTCTATTCTTAGCTCGGGTATTACCCGCTGTTGCCTTACTTTTTTGAATTGAACGCCCCATATCTAAATCAAATCGTTGCGTATCTGTTGCATTTAAAGACAGCTTACCATTTAGACTTTGAAGTTTTTGTTGGGCATGACCATTCAAAAATTTATCTTCATTTCGTTTTGAATATTGACCATATAGTTGGATGCCAACTCTATCATCAACAATCGGTCCCATGACTGAAAAACTTCCTGTATAAGTGTTTTTTTCTTCAGAACGATAAGGAATTACAGATTCTAAACGTAATCCTGCATGCCATTTATCTGACACTTTTTTGGTAATAACATTAATTACCCCACCCATTGCATCAGAACCATACAGTGATGACATAGGACCACGGACTACCTCAATGCGTTCTATCGCCGTTAATGGTGGTAACCAACCTTGTTCAAATCCGGAACCGTCACTATTTGGTCGCGTTTCTCGGGTGCTGACCTTTTTACCATCAACTAAAATCATCGTATATTTGGCATCCATACCTCGAATGCTTATATCTGTTGAATCACCGCTACCGGTAATGGTGACACCAGGAATATCTTTTAACGCATCAGTGACATCACGATACGATTTTTGACTAATTTCTTCTGAGGTAATAACAGAAATGGTTGCAGGGGCTTCTTTGATTTGCTGTGCAAAACCCGAAGCGGTAACAACCATTGTATCAGTATCTGAACTATTCACAGCGGCTAGTGCTGTACTTGATAATAATAAAAAACCTGAATTAATGACATAATTTGTCAGTTTAAATTTTAGCTTAACGTTCATTTATTATAACCCCATTATTTATAATGATATTTTATAATTACCCATGAGTATGAACACTACATTAGATGATAATAATTATCAATATCTTTTATTAAATTATTTTTCGCTAGACAAGCAACTTACTTTAAATGATAATAATTATTATTTACATTTAATATAAAGGGTGTCTATGAACAGAAAGAAAAAATTGCTGCTAAGTAGCATTGCATTAATAGTTTTGGGGTTAACCGGTTGTCAATCACCGTCGACAATGACTGTCACAAACAATAGTGAAACGATCATCGTACCTAAATCTCCGAAAAAAATTGTTGTCATGAATTATGGAGCATTAGATACATTAGATGCTTTAGGTAAAGGCTCAATAGTGACGGCAACCCCACAATCGGTCATTCCATCCTATTTGAATCAATTTAAAAGGGATGATGTGGTTGATACGGGTAATATGAAAGAACCCAATATAGATGCAATTAAACAAACTAATCCTGATCTTATTATTATTGATGGACGTCAAGCAAATAAAAAAGATGAGTTGTCAAAAATTGCCCCAGTGCTTAATTTAAGTGTTGATAGCAAACATTATTTTGAATCAACAAAAAATCATATCAATTTGTTAGCGAGCCTTACCGGAACCGAAAACACAGCAACTCAACTCATTGCTTCGCTCAATAACAAAATCAACCAAGCTCAAAGAATGACCTCAGCAAGCCCTAAAAAGGCCATTGTCGCTATTCACAACAATGGAAAAATGATTCTTATTAATAATAGCTCAAGTGCTGCGCTTATCCATGATGTATTAAAAGTCAAAAGAGCGGTACCACTTTTAGCTAACCAGCTAGCTACAAATGGAGAACGCCCAGCACCTACTTTTGTTGACGATAAATATATTAAAACCGTTAAGCCAGATATTATTTTTGTCATTGACCGAAGTCATGCTATTGGTCAACAAGCCATGAAAGCCAACTATTTTGATACAAAAGTTCTCAATAAAAATAAAACCACCGTTGTCTATTTGACACCTGATCTTTGGTACTTATCTGGTGGTGGAGCAGAAAGTTTAGACCGTCAAGTGTCTGAAGTGCTCAATGCTTTAAACGATTAACATTTTGTTTAAATTAATTCATACAGCCCAATTAAAAGGCTGTATGAGTTAGCATTCAACAGATTTATCACATTAAATCGACCTACCCACAAGTATTCTTAGGTCACAAAATTTGAGAGGGTAATATTCAACTATTAAGTTGTGCTCGCATGATTTCAATCAAATATGGTAAATTTAACAGGTCAAAATCCCACTTTATACACTTGCCTGACGTTACCACTTAAAACCCATTTTCTGTTAATTAAGAATTTGAAAATCAGTATATTTACAATGCTTAAATGTGTTAAAATGCCGACATTTTAAATTAACAACAACTAATTAATCGATAAAATTTATTTTATTATCAATTTAATTCCTCTTTAAATATTAAGCATTATTATAAATATTATGAATATGTCATCCCCTACTATTGGATTTGTGAGCCTTGGTTGTCCCAAAAATTTGGTTGACTCAGAGCGAATTTTAACTGAATTACGAACACAAGGTTATCAAGTAGTACCAAGCTACGAAAATGCAGATTTAGTTATCGTCAATACTTGTGGCTTTATTGATAGCGCCGTACAAGAATCGTTAGAAGCCATTGGCGAAGCTTTAAATGAAAATGGCAAGGTCATTGTGACAGGCTGTTTAGGTGCAAAAGAAGATCAAATACGTAATGTACATCCTAAAGTACTTGAAATATCGGGCCCCCATAGCTACGAGGCAGTACTTACTCATGTCAATAAATATGCCCCTAAACCCGCATATAATCCCTTTACCAGTTTAGTACCACAGCAAGGTGTGAAATTAACGCCTAAGCATTATGCGTATTTAAAAATATCAGAAGGTTGTAATCACAACTGTACATTTTGCATTATTCCATCGCTACGTGGCGAAATGGTTAGCCGACCAATTGGTAATGTACTTGATGAAGCAAAGCGATTAGCTGATAGTGGCGTTAAAGAGTTACTCGTTATTGCTCAAGATACTTCAGCATATGGTATCGATATTAAAAATCGTACCAACTTTTGGAATGGTATGCCATTAAAAACTGATATTCAAACGTTATGCGAACAATTAGCAACGTTAGGCATTTGGGTAAGGCTCCATTATATGTATCCTTATCCAAGTGTTGATAATTTGATCCCGTTAATGGCGGATGGGAAAATTTTACCGTATCTGGATGTACCACTTCAACATGCCAGTCCTTCGGTTTTAAAATCAATGAAACGCCCAGGCACCATTGATAGAACACTTGAACGAATTCATAAATGGCGAGAAATCTGTCCAGATATTACTTTACGTTCAACGTTTATAGTTGGTTATCCAGGGGAAACAGACCAAGATTTCGAATTATTACTCGATTTTTTAAACAAAGCTAAGCTTGATCGTGTGGGATGTTTTCCTTATAGTCCGATTGAAGGTGCAGCAGCCAATCAGCTCGCGAATCAAATTCCGGAAGAAATTAAACAAGAACGTTTTCATCGTTTTATGCAATTACAGCAGACAATTTCTACCCAAAAATTACAAAATAAAATTGGCAAAACCTTATCGGTTATTATTGATGAAGTCGATGAAGAAGGCGCTATTGGACGCAGTATGGCTGATGCACCAGAAATTGATGGCGTTGTCTATTTAAATGAAGAAAAAAATGTTCACGTTGGTGATATTGTTCAAGTTGAAGTCGAACATTCCGATGAATATGATTTATGGGGAACTGTTAAACAGTAAACATATCCAATGAAACAACATTATCGAAACGAAATCAAAAAACTTATTGCCCTTTCGGTACCCGTACTGATAGCACAAATATCGCAAACAGCGATTACCTTCGTCGATACCATTATGGCTGGTAACTACAGTAACACAGCATTATCAGGGGTTGCCATTGCAGTCTCAATTTGGTTACCAACCATATTATTTGGACAGGGTTTACTTAGTGTCTTAACACCGATTATTTCCAATTTAAATGGGGCTGCTAAACGTCATCAAGTTGCTGATCACACTCGACAAGGAGTCGTTATTGCCTTGTTCTTATCAGTGATAATGATGTTCATTTTATACCATTCAGATAAACTGATTAGTTTAAGAAGTTCAGTTGAACATCCTATCGATCCTGAAATGGTTGAAGTTGCCGTTTCTTTTTTACGTGCCATTATGTGGGGTGTTCCCGCGTTCTTATTATTTTTAGTTTACCGAAATCAGTGTGAAGGGTTATCCAATACCAAACCAGCCATGGTGATCATCTTTATTGCATTACTTGCCAACATTCCCATTAATTATGTATTAATTTATGGAAAATTAGGTTTGCCTGCTTTCGGTGGAGTTGGATGTGGCATTACCGCAGCGATTATATTTTGGCTAATGTTTTTTTTAATTCGCCTTTATACGTTAACCACCACTAGCCAACGTGATATTCGTATAACACCTTTCACAAAACTTATTGATTGGTCTATTATTAAAAAAGTTATCCTGTTAGGCACGCCTCTGGCATTGGCTTATTTTTTCGAAATGAGTTTATTTGCCGTCATAGCATTACTGATTGCCCCATTAGGTAAAATTACAGTTGCGGCACATCAAATCATATTTACGATTAGCAGTTTAACATTTGCCATTCCGCTTTCACTCGGTGTTGCTACTAGCATTCGTGTTGGTTATTTGTTAGGTCAAAAAAAGCTATCTCTTGCCAAACATACCGCGTATATAAGTTTAGCTATTTCGTTGGCTATAGCAATTATTGTCGCATTAATTTTGGTTGTCTTTCGAACACCAATCATTGCATTATTTACTAAAGAAGTTGCTGTCATTACGATATGTATGCACCTAATTATTTTATTAGCAATCTATCAGGCTTCTGATTATTTGCAAGTTGTAGCCAGCAATGTGCTTCGTGGTTATAAGGATACGCAAAGCATCTTCTTTATTACATTGCTTTCTTATTGGGTAGTAGGATTACCTGTAGGTTATATCTTAGGTTTAACCGATCTGATTATAGCGCCAATTGGGGCTGCCGGTTTTTGGATTGGCATTATTTTAGGTCTGGCAGTCGCCGCTATTTTATTAATAGCCAGAATGATCTATATCCAAAAACAGCCTGAAGCAATAATATTAAATCGATCATCAAAATAACGATTTATTGGCTAGTAAGCCACTTCTCATCTTAATATTTAACACTTATCAAATTAACCGATAAGTGTTAAATCATTAATAGCCTCTACTCCATAACAACTATTCAATACAGTTAACCATTTTTTAACTCAAACAGCTATTTTATTCCTTCGTTTAAGGCTGTTAAACGCCTTTTATTAGGTACATAAATGATAGAAAAATCATTTAGTTCAATTCAAATTGAATCAAACACAAAATGACGATATAAATTGATTAAATAATAATTCACTATATAATCACGTGCCTTGTAGATAAATTTAATATAGTGTAATAATGTTGTGAAGCTCTCTAAAAAAATTTTGTTTTCTCATTGTATTTGTCTTAGCCTTGCAGTCTTAGTCGTGTATTTATTAGGATATCCGAAAAGAATAGATCGTATATTGCTTACTTATTTTTCATTAATTTTCCTAGGCAGATTCACCATTTTTCGATTTTTTTTTGGTCTATCATTTGTTATAGCTGCTCTTTACTTTCCCATTGCTTATTATTACGGCCCTCCTAATGTAGCAGTAATAAGTGCTTTGTTTGAAACAGACATGGACGAAGTAAATGAATTCTGTTCGCAAATATCGACTTATCTATTTTTGATTACCTTCTTACTTCTAATCGCTTTTGTTCTAATATTTATCAAACTGCCATTTCCTACTGTTCACAACTATTACCTGATTATTTTTACATTGATTTTATTGTGCTATAAACCGATTAAAGCGTATATTAAGTTTATCCCGACCCCTTCTCATTCACTGTATGAAGAGATAATGGATAATGTGAAATATCCTTTTTTTGAATTTTATAAAGCGCTTTTTACCAGTGGAAAAATTTATTGTTCCGAAAAAGAAGCACAACTTAAACAAATTGAACAACAAAATACGATTCCTATTTTATCGGTTAATCCAGACCACAAAAATTACCTTATTATTATTGGTGAAAGTGTCCGTAAAGATTATATGAATGCCTATGGATTTAGTTATGACAATACGCCTTTTGCCACTCAACATGCAAATGTGATATGGGATGGTTTAATCGCACCCGCTTCGAATACGCAAGCATCTGTCCCTCATTTGATTAGCCAAGCTATTTATTCGGACGATAAAATAGTGAATGCTCAGTTAAATAATAATATTGTTAGTATTGCTAACGATGCAGGATTTGAAACTTATTGGCTTTCTAATCAAGGCAAACTCGGAAAAATTGAGATTACCGTACCTCGCATTGCCGCTTATGCAAACTATAACTTCTACACCAAAAAAGGGGAATATAATGGTAAGTCATCACACGGAAAACATGATACTCTACTATTACCAGAATTAGATAAAATATTATCAGATAAACAGGCTAAGCCAAGACTGATCGTCATGCACCTTATGGGATCTCATTCCAATTTTTGTCGTCGATTACAATTTGATATTCAATTCAATCTATATAACGAAAATATCTCTTGCTATGTCAGCAGTATAAAAGAAACGGACGACCTGATTAAATCAACAATTGATATACTAAAAAAACATAATGAAGATTATTCGCTTGTCTATTTTGCCGATCATGGTCTTACCCACTTGGATCAATATCAAGATTTAAGACATAACTGGGAATACCAAAATAGCTACGAAGTACCTTTTATTTTCTTTGATTCGAAAAGTACAACACAACAAAAAATTGAGAAAAAAATCTCAGGTTATCAGCTTGTTTACTTGTTAAGTAAATGGATGGGTATCACCTTAGATGTTTCACATGAATATATGCAAAACAAGTTGACAGATATACCACACCAAACAAAGATTAAAATTAAAGATTGGAAAAATGAGTTATATCCTTATGAGAAATTAAAAAAAGATCCGAATCCTTTTTTTATCAAATAAAATCATAATATCTTAAGATAGATCCAAAAAAAAACGCCATTATCTAAATGGTAATGGCGCTTTAAACAGGAATTACAATTATTTCAATAAATCATTGGCTTTTGCAATCACATTTTCAACTGTAAAACCAAATTTTTCAAATAACTGTTCTGCAGGTGCTGATTCGCCAAAACTTGTCATACCAACAATTTTGCCATTTAGCCCCACATATTTATACCAGTAATCACTAATTCCGGCTTCAATCGCAATACGCGCAGTGACTGAAGAAGGTAATACTGACTCTTTATAAGCGCAGTCTTGTTTATCAAATGCATCGGTTGATGGCATTGAAACAACCCGTACATTTTTCCCCGCTTTTGTTAATTGATGATAGGCTTCTACCGCTAATTCGACTTCTGAACCCGTCGCAATTAAGATCAACTCTGGCGTTCCTGCACAATCATTTAAAATGTAACCGCCACGATAAACGTTGGCTAATTGCTCAGCTGTTCGTGGTTGTTGTTTAAGATTCTGCCTTGAGAAGATCAGTGCGGTTGGCCCATCTTTACGTTCAATGGCATATTGCCATGCTATGGCTGATTCAACTTGGTCACATGGGCGCCAAGTACTGACATTTGGTGTTACCCGTAAGCTTGCCATTTGTTCAACAGGTTGATGGGTTGGTCCGTCTTCACCTAAGCCAATTGAGTCATGGGTATAGACAAACAGTGAACGAATCTTCATTAAGGCAGCCATGCGTACCGCATTTCGTGCATATTCCATAAACATTAAGAATGTTGCCCCATAAGGAATAAAGCCGCCATGAAGTGCAATACCATTCATAATAGCAGACATCCCAAACTCACGTACACCATAGTGAATATAGTTACCATCCGGATTGGCTAAAATTTCTTTTGAACCTGACCACATTGTTAAGTTACTTGGTGCTAAGTCAGCCGAGCCACCTAGAAACTCAGATAATACTGGTGCAAAGGCTTCAATTGCGTTTTGTGATGCTTTACGCGTCGCTATCGTTGCAGGGTTTGCTTGCAATTTATTGACAAAATCGGTAGCCACTTGTTGCCAATTTTCAGGTAAATCGCCGTGCATTCGTCGTTTAAATTCGCTTGCAAGTTCTGGATATGCTTTGGCATAAGCTTCAAAGCGAGTGTTCCACTCATCTTCGATTTGTTTGCCTTTGGTTTTCGCATCCCACGCTTCATAATAAGCTTTAGGAATATCAAACGGCGGGTAATTCCACCCAAGTGCTTGACGGGTTGCTTCAATTTCAGCATCTCCCAGTGGTGCACCGTGACTGTCATGACTGCCCGCTTTATTTGGTGATCCAAAACCTATAACTGTTTTACACATCAGTAAAGAAGGTTTATCGGTCACAGCTTGTGCTTGTTCAATCGCTTGAGCAATGGCATTTGCATCATGACCATCAATACCGCGAATAACATGCCATCCATAAGCTTCAAAGCGTTTCGCTGTATCATCAGTAAACCAACCTTCTATTTCGCCATCGATTGAAATACCATTTTCATCATAAAATGCAATGAGTTTTCCTAATTTCAGTGTTCCAGCCAATGAGCAAGCTTCGTGTGAAATCCCTTCCATCATACAACCATCACCCATGAATACATAGGTAAAATGGTCGACTATAGTATGACCTGGTTTATTAAATTGTGCAGATAAAGTTCTTTCTGCAATTGCCATACCAACTGCATTAGCAATACCCTGTCCTAAAGGTCCGGTTGTGGTTTCAACGCCCGGAACATGACCATATTCTGGATGCCCTGCTGTGATTGAATGCAACTGACGGAAATTTTTCAAGTCATCAATGCTAACTTTATAACCGGTAAGATGTAGTAAACTATAAATTAGCATCGAAGCATGACCATTTGATAATACAAAACGGTCTCGATCTGCCCAAGTTGGATTGTTCGGGTTATGTTTTAAAAATCCACGCCAAAGTACTTCCGCCATATCAGCCATACCCATAGGCGCACCCGGATGACCTGATTTTGCTTTTTGTACACCATCCATGCTTAATGCCCTTATCGCATTCGCAAGCTCGCGGTGAGATAGCGTCGTTGCATTCATGTTTTAATCTCCAAAATATATTTTAAGTTATTCAAATTCATTTTTTCTGTATTTTTGAAACAGATTTATATTATTAACATTATAAAAAAAAGTGAAAGGGGAATGGTGATTCCCCCTTTATTATTATAGAAGTGTTGCAATCATCTCTTCTAATTTACCTTGATCCACCGCAAAGGCACGAATTCCTTCTGCCAATTTTTCGACAGCCATGGCATCGCTATTATGTTGCCATCTAAATTCAGACTCGGTAATCGGTGCAGGTCGTTCAACGACAGTTTGATTTGGATACAGTTTTTGTTCAACAGGCGCTGTTGAATGTTGCATTTCAGCCAATAAATTTGGCGCAATCGTTAATCGGTCACAACCGGCTAATGCTAAAATTTGTTCAACTTTACGGAAGCTTGCCCCCATAACTATCGTTTTATAACCATGTTGTTTATAGTAATTATAAATATTACGTACTGATACCACACCTGGATCTTGATCGGCAATATAAGGTTCAATTGGTTTTTTAGCTTGATACCAGTCATAAATACGACCAACAAAAGGCGAAATGAGAAACACATTGACTTCAGCACAAGCACGTGCCTGTGCAAATGAAAATAGTAACGTTAAATTACAATTAATGCCCTCTTTTTCAAGAACTTCGGCAGCTTTAATCCCTTCCCATGTTGAAGCAATTTTAATCAAAATTCGTGATTTATCGATACCTTTTTGTTGATAGAGTTCTATAATTCGGCGGGCTTTTTCGATACAAGCTTGTTTATCAAAAGATAAACGAGCATCCACTTCTGTCGAAATTCGTCCGGGTACAATTTTCAAAATTTCCGCACCAATATTGACAGCAACTTGGTCACAAGCATTAACTAATTGTTGTTCTTTGCTACCACCTAATTTTTTTGCAGTTTCAACTGCAGAATCAATCAGATAACGATATTGAGGAAGTTGAGCGGCTTTTAATACAAGAGAAGGATTCGTGGTTGCATCTTCTGGTGAAAACTGTTTAATTGAATCGATATCACCTGTATCGGCAACAACGACGGTTAATTTTTTAAATTCATCTAATTGACTCATATACTTCTATATCCTCTACAGCTTCAATTTTCTAAAAGATTATAATAGCATTTATCTAGTGATAAAACGACTTAGTGACTCGTTATTTTAACGTTTTTATACATTTAACAATAACCTGAAATAGATAACAAAAAAGCAAAATTTTCACACAGTTGTGATAGCAATTATAGCTTGTTTATCTCTACTATCAGTTTGTTATTTTTACATTATAAATTGATTTTTTAATGTGACCTAAATCACGAAATTCACTTTATCAATATGAAAAATATCTCGATAAAAAATCAATCTAGTATTTTTCAGCTAATCGTTAACGCTATATTGACCAGCCCTAAAACAAAAATGCATGATATTAAATATTGACTAAATCCATGCATAAATCGTTTTATTCGCAAAATTACAACCAGCACAGTTATCACATTTTTTCGACTGACAAAAATCGGGTTGTTCTACAACGATGAGTTGCATCACTTTTTTCTTTACCCAAAAGTTTAGTATCGGCATAAGGGCACTTTCAGGCAATCTAAAATGACGTGCTATATCTTGCAATTCCACGCGCCCTTTTAATTGTACATAATCACGAATCGAGGTCATTAACATTTTCTATATTAGTCTTATAGGTTTTACCTACTTTGTTCTCCAGAGAATCAAATGATAAAAGCAAATCAATCACAACAAGATGATTTTCTTTATTTTTTATGATTGAATATATTATTTTTCTTGAATGAATCATTCCCCACTTTGCGCAGAATAAACATCATCAATGTTATCAATAGTCCACAAGCGAACAACCAATAACTTGCAGTATTTGAATAGGCAAGTTGTGTAAATTGATAATAGATTGTCGCCACCAACCAAGCAATTGTGAATGTCCATACTGCAACAAAAATCATCCAACGCCACCCTGCTTCACGATAAATAGTCCCTAATACTGCTGTACATGGTGTATAAAGTAAGATGAATATTAAATAAGCTATTACGGCTGACGAAGACGTAAATGATGTCTTAATTTTAGAAATAGCAGTGGAATTGATCGCTAAATCAGTTTGTAAAGTATCGATATCATCATTTAATGATGACAATCCAAGAGGGTCAGTAATCGTTTCAGACAAAGCAAATAAATTATCTGGAATAGTGGCAAAAGCCGATTTAATGTCTTCAAACCAATCCGATTGTTCATCATCTTCTGGTTGACTATCCATAGAATAAAGTGAATTTAACGTCGCAATGATGGACTCTTTTGCAAAAATTCCCGTAAAAATGCCCACTGTTGCTGGCCAATTTTTGTTATCGATCCCCATGGGTTGAAAAACAGGTGTAATTTTTTGGCTTATGACTGATAATACCGATTGATTAGTATTTTCATGTCCAAAGGTATTATCTGTTCCCCAAGAGTTGAGTAAGCTTAAAATCGTCACCATAATTACAATCGCTTTTCCGGCTTTGAATATAAAACTTTTCAAGCGTTGCCAAGTTAAGCGTAAAATGCTACGAAGGGTTGGAATTCGATAAACTGGCATCTCCATAATAAAAGGGGTCAACTCACCTTTTAATAACGTGTTTTTTAAAATCATCCCCGTCAGGACTGCGACACCAATACCAAGCAGATATAACATAAATACAACGAAAGAAGCATGAAGCGGGAAAAATATAACCGCAAATAATGCATAAACCGGTAATCTTGCCCCACAAGACATAAAAGGGATCATGCAGATAGCCATTATACGATCTCGAGAACTTTCCAATGTACGCGTGCCCATAATTGCTGGTACACCACAGCCAAAGCCCATTAACATAGGCACGAAAGCTTTACCCGGTAAACCGATAAAACGTAAAACCCGATCAACCACCATTGCGGCACGCGCCAAGTAACCGGAATCCTCTAAAAAAGATAAAGCAAAAAACATCGCGGCAATGACAGGAATAAACGTTGAAACAGTTTGAATCCCATTGCCTATGCCATCAGACAATATGACACGAACCCAATCGGGCGCATGAATGAATTGTAATAAATTTGCTGTTCCATTGACAAAAATTGCTCCAAAAAATTTTTCAAAAAAATCGATAAATACCGAACCAAAATTGATAGCGACCATAAACATGGCATACATCACAATTAAAAAAAATGGTATCCCTGTAAAGCGTCCAAGCGTAATTTTATCAAACTTTTCTGAAATATCGGGACTTAATTCTCGAGGTTTAGCAATAACCTTTTTACACACTTGATCAATCGTTTCATATATGGCACTTGCTAGCGCAACATCAATTTCATTATCACACCCTGCCGAAAGGAGTTGTCGACAAATTTCAAGTTTTTCTAATTCAAGTGAATTAAACTGATCTGTGTTGTGTCCTAATAAAGCTTCAATTAATTGCCAGCGATTAAGTTGATGAACACGACTTTCTTCTGGTAACTCACTAATATAACGAGTCAACAGTTTTTGCTGAGATTGTCCTAACGTGTCTATAGAAGGTTGAGCTTTTTGCTTGTTGAGAGCCCTATTTTCAATTGCTTGATAAAATAAATTAATACCTAATTTTTTGGTTGATGAAATAGGTACTACAGGACAACCCAGTAAAATGGATAATCGTTGGTGATCGATTTTTTCGCCCATATTCTTAACCGTATCAATCATATTGAGTACAACAATCATCGGTACTTGTAGATCAATCAATTGAAATGTTAGATATAAGCTTCGCTGTAAATTGCTGGCATCAATAACATTAATAATGACATTATTTTTTTCTGTCAGAACAAATTCACGCGTTATCCATTCATCTTGCGACATTGAAACCGCATCAGACTCAATAGAATAAGTCCCCGGTAAATCTACGACCTCGTATTGGTGATGGTGGTAAGAAAATAAACCTAATTTTTGTTCAACTGTCACGCCAGGCCAATTACCGACTCGCTGTTTTGATCCTGTCAGTAAATTGAACAGTGTTGTTTTGCCACAATTTGGATTTCCAACCAGTGCTATTTTCACTCATTTATCTCCGTTACTTCAATGGTTGCTGCTTCACGATGCCTTAAACAAAGAAAAAATCCACGTATTTTAATCTGAAGTGGGTCTCCCAAAGGAGCCACACGAACAATCGAAATTTTACAGCCTGGAGTTAATCCCATTGCCAGTAACTTTCTACGAAAAGGTAAGGATTCAGGTAATAGACGAGAGATAACCACCTCATTTCCTAAAGGGAGGTGATTTAATGTTAATACTGACATTAATGTTCCTGTGAATTATGCTAGCACGTTTTATTCTGCTTATTTTAAAAAATATCCACCTATAAAAATAGTTTTAAAATGCGAATAATTCGCAATATTAATATTTAATATTTAAAAAAATAGAAAAGTAACTTTAAAAAATAAAATTTATGTCAAAAATAAGGATTAATATGTTTTTTTCAAGTGTTTTGTTCTGAAAAACAAAAAGAATCTGAATAAGGTTAAATTCAAGCGATTAATCTTTCGATTATTCATTTAATTAATGTTTAGATTACTCAGCCAATTCAAAATTAGAGATTCGGTAAGACAACTGATATAATTTGACTTTATACTTTGCTTAAGGAATGAGAATTATGTTAACCATTTACGGTATTAAAAACTGCAGTACAATGAAAAAAGCGTTCACATGGCTTGATGAAAATAAAATCAAATATCAATTTCACAATTACAAAACAGATGGACTGTCAACTGAACAATTACAGACTATTTTGAAATTCGTTGATTGGCAAAGCCTACTCAATACACGGGGTACAACATGGCGTAAATTGGATGAATCAGTCCGTGCTAACGTTGACAATGAGCAAGCTGCGATGAAACTGATGCTGGACAATCCTTCAATTATAAAACGACCGCTATTAATCAAGGGTAAGCATGTATTACTCGGATTTTCAGACGAAAGTTATTCGCAATTTTTCAAACAACAACAATAAAACCGAGATCATTATGACAGAGCCTGTTATTGAACTAACCAAAGCATTAATTGCCGAAAAATCGATAAGTCCGGATGATAAAAATTGTCAAAATATCCTTATCGAGCGCTTAACATCACTTAACTTTATCATTGAAGAATTCAATATTGGTCGCACTAAAAATCTTTGGGCTTATCATGGCGATCCGTCAGAAACAACACTTATGTTCGCTGGTCATACCGACGTAGTGCCTGCTGGCGATGAAAGCCAATGGCTGTATCCCCCATTTGAGGCAACCATTGATACTCATGGTGTACTTTATGGCCGTGGCGCATCAGATATGAAAAGTGGTGTCGCAGCAATGATCTGTGCTGCTGAAGATTTTGTTAAAGCAAACCCCAATCACCGTGGTCGTGTTGCGTTTCTAATTACCTCTGATGAAGAAGCTGATGCAACCGATGGAACAGTTAAAGTTGTTAATCGTCTTAATGAACGTCAGGAACGTGTAGACTATTGTATTGTAGGAGAGCCTTCTTGTGATAAGGTTTTAGGCGATCAAATTAAAAATGGGCGTCGAGGTTCTTTGACAGCAAATTTAATTATTCATGGTATGCAAGGTCATGTCGCCTACCCTCATTTAGTTGACAATCCTGTTCATCGATTTGCCCCTGCATTGGCTGAACTGGTTAATACGGTTTGGGATAATGGCAATCAATATTTTCCGCAAACCTCTATGCAAATTGCAAACATTCAGGCAGGCACAGGAGCTGAAAACGTTGTGCCTGGTGATCTATCGGTGCAGTTCAATTTTCGATACAGTAGTGAACTCACTGACGAATTAATTAAAACCCGTGTTGAGCAACTTTTACAAAAGCATAAATTAAACTATACGTTAAATTGGCGTTTATCAGGTCATCCGTTTTTAACGCCGCAAGGTGAACTGACTCAAGCTACAGCAAGTGCGATAAAAGAGTACACAAATATTGAGACAAAATTATCAACAAGTGGTGGAACATCAGACGGACGTTTCATTGCAAAAATGGGCTGTCAGATTATCGAGTTTGGGGTATTAAATAAAACAATCCATAAGATTAACGAAAATGTAAATTGTCAGGATATCATCACACTGAAAAAAATTTATCAAAGAATTTTGGAAAAATTACTCGTTTAATAAGATTGGCTAAGTTATCTAACTTGTTAAATCTGCTCAAACAAAATTTGAATAGATTATTTAATGCTACTTTGGACATTCGACTAAACGAGCGTCACTAACATGCATCCAACAAAGGTAAAAAAATGGAGTGGATAAAAGATTATTGGTGGGTAATTTTATTATTCATCTTAGGTATTTTTATTAATGCCATTAAAGCTCTCAATAAGCTTAATTTTAAGTCTTACATTGATAAAAAAGGAATTAAACCCATACCTTATGATGATGAGGAGAATAACCAAACTCCAAAAAGTGCTGAGGATAAAAACAAAAAGTGATTAATTTCGAAAAAATTAATCACTTTCTTTCCTATCGGATATCGTTAATATCACTTTTAAATAAAGCTTGATGGCGATAACGATCGACCCACATCGCAGTTGAGCCACAAACTGCAATTGGCATAATAATTAGGTTTAATAGTGGCACCATAGTAAAAAAACTAACTAAAATACCGTAGACTAAATTATCAACTTTATCCTGCTTAAGTAACTCACGCATACGATGAAAAGTAATCTTATGATTATCGAAAGGATAATCAGCGTATTGAATATTAATTTGCCATGCAGTAAATAAAAACCAAATTATCGGTGTGACTGTTTGACCAATAACAGGAATAAAATACGTTAATAATATTGGAATAGACCATAATACATAATTGATTAATTTTTGAATTTCACGACCAAATATTCTAGGTAAATCTTTGATTAAACTTAACCAAGAAGTATCGGGTGCAGGTATACCCGTTAATTCAGCTTCAACTTGTTCGGCAAGCAAGCCGTTAAACGGTGCAGCAATAAAGTTAGCCACTGTACTAAAAAAATAACAAAATAATATGACTAAAATCAGAATCACCATAAAACTAATAATATAGCCAAGCCAAGAAAGCCACCCCGGTACATAAGATAATCCCCAGTCAACCATGCCGGTAATTGTGGAAAAAAACCAATAAAATAGCGCTGACATAATCACCATATTCGCCAATAAAGGCAAGAATACAAAATGTCTAATTTTCGGGCTGAATGCTAATGACCAGCCTAACAGAAAATATTCAAATCCCGATCTACGCCGATCATGATTAATATTTGAATTAAATCTTAATTTATCTACATTATTACTCTTCACTCTTGTTCCTTTTAAACATGAAATAACGCTAAATTTAACTTATTAGCATGGCTTTCAATAAAACAACATTGCTATTTTTCATAAATAACTTCATTGTTACTATTCAACCATTGCTTAACCTCTTGTTTAATTGTTTCTAATAATGCTTTTCGCCCAGTCAATTGAAATTGCTGAATGATCGCATTGCCTTGATTTTTATTTTTCAGTAAAGCACCTAAGACAGATAATTTCACTCGATTATTTTGCTTATCATTAAATTGTTGTAAGCGACATAATGAAGCATAAGTTGCTTCGAATGCTCGATGAAAATAACAAAATCCGCATAATTCCATAATATCTTGCTTAGTCAATTGCTGATCAGTATCAGCAATAAGCATTTCATCAAATGGGAGTGCGATGATCTCTTTTAGCCACATCATGTTACGTTGTAACTTTTTGGATAGCACGTTAACCAAATTTATACCATTTTGGTTAATCGGTTTTATTGCCATTACCGAATATGTGCCACTACTTGCCTCTAAACGACTACCAACATGTACAAGTACAAAACCTACAGATGACCAAAACTGATAATTTTCCCTACTATAGGCAAAACTCACGGATAAAAAATCTTGATGTTGTTTTTTTGCCGCTTCATAAGTATGTTGTATCAATTGCGTTGCAATATTTTGTCTTCGATAAGAAGCTATCACTGCAATGCGATTTATTCTGACAGATTTTAATTTTGCTGCTTGTTTAACACCTGCATGGGCTACCAAAGATTGTGCAACCATATTTCCTTTTGGTCTACGGTTACCCTTCCATATTTCTTCAATTAAGTCATCCGGTAAATCTCCTTCCTTAACCGTTATGGCTGCACCAATTAGGTTATGACTCTGTTTAGCCTGCCAAATCGTCAAATTTGTCGCGTCTAAAAGTCGCCTTAAATCAACTAACGTAGTTTGATAATGGGCTGTTTTCAGTAAATAAAAGATCTCCTTCAAACTACTTAAATCATGACGCGCTACTATGGAATAATCAATTGGCTTTGTATTATTAATTCGCTGATTTTCTGCTGATATTAGTCCATTGAGAACTAAACAATCAGTAAAATATTCTAACTGATCATCGCCATTCCACCGAATTGGTTTTTCAAGATGAAAATGATCACATTGCTTATCATTTAATAATTTTAATAAAAAACCTTGTCCGGTACCTTCGTAACCTTCAACCGTAGTAGTCAGTAAAATACGGCTTTTGTCTAAATTCACGAGTTGCAGCAATTTTTTTAGCATTGGCAAAGGTATCATGGCTGCTTCATCAATAATAAGATAGTCAGCAAAATCATCGACACCTTTTTCGATTAATTCATCAGGTGCATAAAAACGAACATCAGGTTTAGCAAAACGAAAGAAAGTGGTCAGCGATTTTTTGTTAGGAGCCGTAACAATGCAATGTCGATAGTGAGAGAATTGACCTGCCAAAGCGGATTTTCCCCTACCTCGTTTTGCCGTGATAACATGGATAGGCTTATCACTGTTTAACACTTGTTTTAATGTGTGTTGCTGTTCATCATAATCAGGCGATGTCAAATAACATTCAGAAAAGTTATTTTTTTGGAAACCGTTAAATTTAGAAATAGTGTGCTGTAAATGGTTTATAAAATTAGGCACAGGTATTGGATAAGCATTTTCATTCCAACGTAAACTATCTTTGTCTGCCCAAAGATTATAATTTTCAGGCAATAACAAAATCAATCGGCTTCCTTTTACAAGCGTTCCTGACAACATGGCAAATGCTTCTAAATTAAATGACTGAGTTGCATCAAAAATGGCATGTAAATACTCTTGTCCTAAAAGGGTTTTAGTATTAGATATTGATACGATATTTGGCACATAATTTGATAAAATGGCTTGATCACTTATTGTGATCCAATCCCCTTTATGTTGCTTAATGATGTCACTTAATTGACTGAATAATTTCGTTACATCACCACGCAACACCCATAAAGTTCTGGTGCTATCAAGATTAATCATCGACTAACTTTTTCCAATCAATATGGAAAGCAAGCCTGCGGCAATAAGGGGGCCAACTGGAATACCTTTGAAAAAGGCAACACCAATCAAGGTTCCAATGATTAAACCATTAACAATGGTGGGATGTGCGCCAATTAAAGAAACCCCACGGGTACCTAGCCAAGAGACAAGTACGCCGACAAAGATAGCTAAAATTGATTGCCATGTTGTGAATGATTTTAATATGTCTTTGATACTCAAAGATCCGTCGGCAAGCGGAACCATCATAGCCGCCGTTAAAATGACAATACCAATTGTCAGTCCATATTGATTTAAAAACGGAAAATAGGTCGACAATGGTGTTAATTTAAATAATAGTAGCAATAATACGGCAAAAGTGACTGTGTTATTATGCGTTAAATAACACAGTGCAGCTAAACCCAGTAAAAGAAAAAAGGAGATATCAAATTGAGCAAACATTACAAAGCAACGCCGATTCTGGTGGCGACTTCCTCATAAGCTTCAATGACACCGCCAAGCCCTTGGCGAAAACGATCTTTATCCATTTTTTTTAAGGTCTCTTTTTCCCATAATCGACAACCGTCAGGGGAAAATTCATCACCTAACGTAATTTCACCCTTAAACAATCCAAATTCAAGTTTATAGTCCACTAAAATAAATCCTGCTTTATCAAAAAGATCGGTCAAAATTGAATTGATTTTAAAGCTTAGTGCCTTCATCGTTGATAACTGTTCATCAGTAGCCCAACCAAATGTTTTACAATATGACTCATTAACCATGGGATCATGCAATGCATCATTTTTTAGGAATAATTCAAATGTTGGCGGATTTAACACCTTACCTTCTTCAACCCCTAAGCGTTTGACCAAAGAACCTGCGGCACGATTTCGAACCACACACTCCACAGGTACCATATCCAGTTTTTTGACGATAACTTCTGTATCAGACAAAAGCGTTTCAACTTGAGTAGGAATACCTGCTTCACGTAGTTTATTCATAATAAAATAATTGAATTTATTATTGACGCGCCCTTTACGCTCTAATTGTTCAATACGTAAGCCATCAAAAGCAGAAGTATCATTGCGAAACTCTAACACTAATAGATCGGGATTTTCAGTAGTATAAACCGTTTTTGCTTTACCACGGTAAAGCTCAGCCAACTTTTTCATGGTTCTAACCTTATATCAAATTGCCAACAAATGATTAAGGAGCTATTCGCTCCTTAGTTTTAAACTTTTCGATACTCACGTATTTGTACCAATGCAATCAATAATAACATTTTATTGTTTGCTATATCGTCTCGAATAGTGAAGTTCAATCTATAGCCAGTTTTACATAAAAGAATTAACTAAATTCTTCACTACTGATTATCTTAACTATTTATCAAAATGTTACTTGTCACAAATAATATCTCATAGCGTCTTGCTTTATTTTGAATCTTCATGAATGGTTTTGTCTTCAACGGCGTTTTCATCTGTTTGTTCTTGCGCCACTTGAGATGACTTAGGTGCAGCCTCATCCATTATTAAATTAAATAAGCGAACAACGTACCGTTGCACTTCAATAGAATCAGAAGAAATATCTTGTGTGCCACGAGTTAATGTTTTCAACTCGACAATGATATTTTCTGTACCAGGATAATTTTGCCGATGAATAACATAAGACGCTTGGATGTTCGGCTCTTCATCACTTGAAAAAATTGAAGCATTGCCCGTAACAATAACATTATTATCACTGCTACTAATCGGAATATTGTATTTATTCAGCGCAGTTGGGATAACAGACCATACATTCGCATCAGCAGGCGCATTTAATGAAGCGGTACCATAGTTATAAGACGCATAAGAATCAGGAATAGTTGGAATAGGAATGATAGGTGCCCGAATATCCACTTGCTTACCATATACAGCGCCTTCATTTTTATTAAAATGAATATAATATTCGGAACTTTCAGCAGGTACCGTTACACCCTGAGGGACAGTTAGCGGTTTCAAAACTGGCGAATTCAAATAATCTTCGTTCCCATCAACTTCTCGTTTATAATTTTGATCGCTACCACAACCAACCAAAAATAAAGATGCAATGGCTGTCATCACCATTGTGTTTTTAATCGCTTTGTTTTTTAACATAGTTTTATTAAACATAGATATCTGCTTATAAATTATTGGTTATACATAAATTAGAGTAAATTCGCATCTTTAAGAGCTTTTTCAACCACAGACACAGAAGCATCTGTAAGTGAAACCAGCGGCAAACGGATCGTATCGTTCGCCATTAGACCCAATTTTGTGCAAGCCCATTTTGCTGGAGTTGGGTTAGGCTCAATAAATAAGCTACTATGTAGTGCTGATAACGTATCATTCAGTTTTCGAGCTTCTTGAATTTGATTTTTCGTTGCAAGTTCACAAATTGTTGCAACCTGTTTGGCAGCTACATTCGCTGTCACGGAAATCACACCGTCACCACCTAAAATCATGAAATCTAAGAAAGTCGCATCATCACCACTTAATAATTTAAATTCACTACCAACAAGTTTACGAGTTTTATAAACTCTTGATAAATCACCTGTTGCATCTTTCAATGCAACAATATTTTTTATTTTAGATAATCGTCCAACTGTTTCTGGCTTAATATCACTGCAAGTACGACCCGGTACATTATAGATTATTTGGGGTAAAGCTGTATTTTCCGCAATTGCTTTAAAATGTTGATAAAGACCTTCTTGAGTTGGTTTATTATAATATGGCGCAACGGTTAAACAGCCAACTACACCAATATTTTCAACACGGTTAGTTAATTCAATTGCTTCTTTAGTCGCATTTGAGCCAGTTCCGGCAATGACATTTATTTTGCCATCTGCATATTCGATCGTTCTTTTAATTACATCGATATGCTCATGATGATCAAGCGTTGCTGATTCGCCAGTGGTACCAACAGAAACAATTGCCGATGTGCCATTGGCAATATGATATTCGACCAATTTTTTTAAGCTTACTTGGTCTACATTTCCTTTTGTATCCATTGGAGTAACAAGGGCGACCAGACTTCCTGTAAACATAAAATGACCTCTCATATTATTTATTGATAACCAACTTCAAGAATAAAAAATCTACCGACAAGTATGCGATATTTCTTATTTAAATTCAACTTTTGTTATGCAGGATTATCAATATCAATAAAAATAGTTTCAAGGTCATATTGCTTGGCTAGCCATTCACCAAGTTTTTTGATTCCGTAACGTTCAGTGGCATGGTGCCCTGCTGCATAAAAATTAATTCCATATTCTCGAGCAATATGAATGGTACGTTCAGAAACTTCACCTGTAAAAAAAGCATCAAATCCTTGTTCTGCTGCTGCTTCTATAAAGTCTTGACCACCACCACTACACCACGCAATTCGTTTAATTATTTGAGGAGCATTATCGCCACAAAATAATATTTCTCGTGAACGATGATGCAAAACTTGTTCAAGTTTTTGCTTAAATTGCAGTGATGTGGTCGGTTCAATGAGTGTCCCTTTAAACAGTAAATCGGTTATATCCTCACGTTTATCCACTTCAATATTGAATAAATCCGCAAGTAATGCATTATTGCCGATAACAGGATGTCCATCTAAAGGCAAATGATACGCAAATAAATTAATATTATTTGAAAGCAATGTTTGCAAGCGTTTATATTTAATTCCTGTTATCGTTAGTGGTTCATTTTTCCAAAAAAAGCCATGATGAACTAAAATCGCATCAGCATCTAATTTAACGGCTTCATCTAATAAACGTTGACATGCGGTTACCCCAGTTATCACTTTTTTTATTTGCTTACGTCCTTGTACTTGTAAACCATTAGGTGCATAGTCACGGTAGCGTTCAACTTGTAATTCATGATTAATAATTTGTTGAAGTTCAAAATTTTGCACGTTTTCCTCTCGTATTTTTAATGACTTTTTAAAGAACAATATGAATTTTTTTAATAAAATCCTTTAATGAATCTCGAAATTATTATAATCGAAATATTGGCAATTTTTTTATAAACCAGCCTATATGATTAAGTATAAACTATTATAAATTATCTCACGTAACGATTCGATATAGTGATATTAATGGTGAAATTTTAAATAAATTCTTTCATGTTTACAGAAGGTCAATAAATAACATCCTGTTTTAAAATGATTTTTGGATGCATGAAAACACGGAGTTAAACAAATTAACAAATTTGTTCTTTTCTATTATTTATTAAGTTTTAGCTAAATGATACATTACGTCGGTTTATATTCAATGAGGTATATGTTTTGCCATTTTTAGGTATAGGATTCAGTACAATTATCGCTCTATTTTTTGCTGTTCATGTAATTAAAACAGAGCAAGAACGATTTTGGCTGTCTATATTGTTCCTTTTTCCTTTTATTGGTAGTTTGATTTACTTTTTAGTCATATTTCTACCCGATTTTAGACAAACCTCAGTGGGATATCAAATTGAATCAAAATTATTAAAAGCGTTAGATCCGCAACGTGAACTTCGCGAAGCTTTAAGTAATTATGAAATTTCGCCCACTGTTGAAGCAAAAGTCTGTTTAGCTAAAGCACTCGTTGATAATGATAGAGCTCATGAAGCGTTAATTTATTATCAAGAAGCATTAACTGGGATCTATGAATCAGCACCAGATATTTTATTACAATATGCTTACGCACTCTATCAAGTTGAACAGTACAAAAAGGCAAAAGAAACTTTGGATTATCTAAGAGATAAAAATCCAACTTATCGTTCTGATGAAGGACATTTACTTTATACCAAAATCTTAATTGGACTTGATTTAAAAAAAGAAGCTCAAGAAGAATTTAATGCATTAATCAGTTATTATCCAAGTTTAGAAGCCGCTTCATACTATTTACAAACCTTAATTGAGTGGCAGCAATTTTCACTCGCTAAAGAAGTTTTACAAAAAATTGAACTACGCTTAAAACACATGCCTAAACATGCTAAACGTATTAATCAGACTTGGATAAAATCAATTGAACAATCTAAACAAAAATTATACAGATAGCGTTTTTAGTGTTTTTATTTAGTATATTTTTTTTCGAGTTCAACAGTGCTGAATCGAAGGTAAAACTAGGCGAATACGGTAAAAACTGGCATAATAATTTTATTTTATGCTAAATAAGACAACTATTGTGCCAAATGCTAAATTATGTGAACGCTTCCGTGGTTTTTATCCTGTTGTAATAGATATAGAAACATCAGGATTTGACCCAAAACTTAACGCTATTCTAGAAATTGCGGCAATCACACTACAAATGACTGAAGAGGGATGGCTGATTCCAGACCAAACCCTTCATTTTCATGTCAATCCATTTGAAAACTCAATTTTAGAACCGAGTGCCTTAGCTTTTAATGGTATTGATATCGACAATCCATTAAGACAAGCTGTTGACGAAAAAATGGCGCTTGAAGCGATATTTAAAATGGTTAGATCGGGAATTAAAGCAAACGATTGCAATCGTGCTGTTATGGTTGCGCATAATGCAAACTTTGACCATAGTTTTTTAATGGCAGCAGCAGAACGAGCCAATATTAAACGTAATCCGTTTCACCCTTTTGCTACTTTTGATACTGCAGCACTGAGTGGTTTAGTGTTTGGGCATACCGTTCTAGCAAAAGCATGTGAACTTGCTCGCATTCCTTTTGATCACAAGTTAGCCCACTCTGCACTTTATGATACCGAAAAAACCGCTATTTTATTTTGTGAAATAGTGAATCGATTTAAGCGATTAGGAGGCTGGCCATTGCCTCAACTCGAGCCAAGTTCAATAGATGAAGAAGTTCAAGAGATTTAAGAGAGTAATTAAACTCTCTTATTTAAATAATGTGTCTATTTTTAAGCTTTATGTTTTTCAGCTGTCTGTTTTATTAATGTTTGCAGTTCACCAGTTTGGAACATTTCGATCATAATATCACATCCCCCTACTAGTTCACCTTCAACCCATAACTGTGGAAAAGTAGGCCAATTTGCATAGTTTGGTAATTCAGCACGAATATCGGGATTTTGTAAAATATCGACGTACGCAAAAGGCTCACCACATTGAGATAATACTTGTACTGCTTGTGCTGAAAAACCACAACTCGGTAATTTAGGCGAGCCTTTCATATACAGAATGATAGGATTTTCTGCAATTTGTTTTTTTATCTTATCAAGTGTTGTCATTTCAGTTGTCATAACGATTTATTCCTTGTTATTTAATATCTACTTTACGTCGTATTTTAACTTAGAAATAAGGCGAGTTATACTCTTACCCATTTAGTTGACGTAATGATAACCTTTAATTACGTCATTAGTAGATAAATTAAGTCAGTAATCAATCGGGACATGAGCAGATAAATTACTTTAAATTCAGTGAGTAACATGGTTTTATTTTGCATTAAAAGAAGCCAAACAAATAAATAAAAGGCTTAACCTATTAGTGTAATAAATGCATTCATTAATAACGAGATCTCACTTAGCAATGACTTTTGTGTCAATGATATATTTTAATTTAGCTTTAGTTAACACAAATAATCAAAACATTAGTTTTAGCAAGTTGCCTCAGCCCTTTTACAAATTGACACAATATAGTATGCTACTTACATTTACAGTAACTAACATTCAATTCAAAAAACATCGTGCATCCAATAATCTTAACTTTACGTAAAGTCTTTTATAGTAGTAATCTACTTTTTAGTATTCGTATGTTAATCAGTTTAACAGGTTCAACCTTGGTTCCTTGGTACTTAGGCTATGTGTCGTATGTCATTCCTTTAACACTGGGTGTTGTGGCAGCAGGATTATCCGAAATTGATACACGTTTACTAAGCCGATGTATAAATATTTTATTAACGTTAGTGTGTTTTGCAATTGCTACCTTTTCTGTCGAACTATTATTTAATATTCCACTTCTATTCATTATAGGGTTAATGAGTTCAACATTTATCTTCATTATGCTTGGTTCTTTGGGTCAACGTTATGGTGTGATTGCTTTTGGATCGTTATTGATCGCAGCTTATACCATGTTAGGGCATAATTTATTTGATGATAATTACACGCTACCTTGTTATTTATTACTCGGCGCTTTATGGTATAACATTGTCTCTTTGATTGAATCTCTCATTCAGCCGATTCGAACGACCCAACAGACTATTTCAACTTGTTTTGTAAAATTAAGTCATTACCTTGATGCTAAAGCAGCGATGTTTGACCCAGATGAAACTCATGAATTTAAAAGTCAAACATTAGAATTAACCGAATGTAACAATCAATTGATTAATGTGTTTAATCAGGCTAAACACGCTCTTTTTAACCGATTAAAAGCTTATCAAGGCCAATCATATGTGAAAAAAATGCTTAGTTATTACTTTGTTGCTCAAGATATTCATGAGCGAGCAAGCTCTTCACATGGTGATTATCAAGCGCTAAGTCAACATTTTAAACATAGTGATATTTTATTTCGCTTTGCACGAATTTTGAATTTACAAGCAAAAGCATGTGCCAAATTAGCTGTTGCCATTAAAATGAATCAAACTTATCAGCATGATTCCTTATTTGCTCGTCATTTTTCATATTTAGAAGAAGCTATTGCCCATTATCAAGCTAAAAATAAAACGGAAGCCTTACTGGTTAAATCCCTACAAAATCTTTATCAAAATTTGTTATCTATCGACTTATTATTAGCAAATATTGATAATGAACAACATCTTTCAAAAGACAAAGAAAATAATGAATTAATTGATGAGGAACTCACAAGTTTCTATGATATTTTTACTAAAATTAAACATAATTTAACTCTCAAGTCTTCTCTTTTTCGTCATGCAATACGTATGAGTATTGTCCTTTTTGTTGGCTATATCATCATTTATTTTTCTAATCTTTCTCATGGTTATTGGATTATCCTTACCAGTCTTTTTGTTTGCCAACCAAACTATTCAACGACTAAATATCGACTAAAATTACGTATTATTGGTACTATCTTGGGTATTATTGTCGGCATTCCGTTAACCTATCTATTTCCAAGCATCATTGAACAGTTAATTTTAATCATCATAACTGGTTGGCTATTTTTCTTATTTAAAAATTCTCAATATGCTTACGCTACCGCATTTATTACATTATTAGTCTTTTTTAGTTTCAGTTTAATTGGCGAAAACAGTGTAGAAGTTGCTATCCTACGAATTATTGCAACACTGATAGGTTGCTTTATTGCATGGTTTGCTGTTAGCTTTATTTGGCCAGACTGGAAGTTTAGAAATTTAACCAAACTAATTGATCGCGTTTGCCATGATGATAGTCACTATCTGGCGCTTATTGGAAGTCAATATTTAACTGGTAAAACCAATGACCCAAAATATCGATTAGCAAGACGCGCCGCCCACGATAGTAATGCTGACCTATCGACATTGATTAGTCTGATGACAAAAGAACCTCATGTAAATCGAAACGTGATTGAACAGGGTTTTCGTTTATTAACGCTTAATCACACTTTAATCAGCTATCTTTCAACATTAGGTTCGCACCGAGATAAAATCATTTCTCAACATACATTGGATCTATTTGATGATCTAGCAGTCTATATCATCAATCTTTTAAACGATAAAAAAATCGATGAAAATGAACAAGTCATGAAAAAAATGATTTCAAATTATATTGAAACCATTTCCATTAATGACGAGCAAAACACCAATGATATTTTGGTTTTGCAGCAACTGGCATTAATATTAGACATTTTGCCAGAATTCATTCATTTAGTAGTGGAGTTAGAAGAACCAACAAACTGATTGCTTAGAAAATTTAGATGTTTGAGGATCATTGATGAATCTGGTCAAAATTAATTATATTCTCAAACATCTAATAAAAATTTTTGGAATGCTTCAAGGTAATTTTAATGAATAAATGGATTTTCTTTACCAATGTAAACTAATGGATTGGTAAAATCCTTTAATTTATCAGCATCAATTTCAAATCCAAATATAAAATCGGATTCAAAATAAGGACCACTATCTTTAATAGAGTGATCAGGGCTAATTATTGCTATAGCATTCAACTCATTTAATGCAAATGACTTAAGATGTTTCGAATTTTTATCAAACACGAAGACAAAATCTGAATTTGATAAGCCTGATTTAGCTATAAATATTTCATAGTCTTTACCTTCAATACGGTAATATTTTTTTTTGTATTCTGCACTTAGCGGATCGGTATGATTTTGCTCTGCACGACTTAAGAAGAACGCTTCCATTGAACGACCACCATGTTTAAGTAAATCATCAGTGACAGGGATAAAGGCAAAACGTTTTTTTTCTTTTAAATAATCAATATAGTTTAACTCACGTAATTCAACATTTTTAGCTATTTGTTTATCATCAGATGGATTTGATGCAGGGGCAGCTATTGCATAACAAACAAAATTTAATAGTGTAACAACAACTAAAATACCAATGTTTCTAAATAATTTTTGAATATAACTCATACTACATCCTTGATTTTAAAAATATTTAAGCGTATAGGGTTAAACTATAATGTTTTTATATTATGATTAATCTGTCTAAATACAATACAATCTAATGAACATAGAAAAAACTTTTTGATACCAATAACTATTGTATTTATTTTTAGGCAATTATACTCTTATTTATGTAACAACAACTCAAAAAAATATAAAAAAACGAATAGTATATTCTCGCTATTGTATATTTTTACCTTTTCAGTTCAAAAAATATCTTACTGATTTAATGATTTTTTTCAATATATTATGACCATAATTTTTAAATTTATATGATCATTAAATGTTTTAAGTGTATTACATCAATTTAATAATGCGTTATGCCATATCCAATAAAATCTTAGTGATTATTATTTTTATTTCACTGCCAATGCCGTTTATTAAGACAAATTATTGTTACTGGTTGTCGAGCTCACGGTTTTAGCACATTTAGTGAGCCTTCCTATTACCTTTATTGTTATTGTAATTCTTTCAAACACCAATAAACTTTGGTTAAAGTTTAACTAGATAATATTTTGAAAGTACCATTTAATGGCGATTATCACATTTAAATTCTATACCGTCCCTGTAGGGTGCGATAAAATCGAGACCTTCACAACCAAATGAAAACCATTGAAAACCAAATACCACTGGGGGTAAATCTTTGAATAGTTGTCCTGCCCATTGGAATTTTTCATTTTCATAATCATGGTAATTATTTAACCCAACTAATGACCTACTTTCACCTTGATACATGCGCCTTTTAAAAAGAGTGTTACCTTCTTTATCTACAACTAGAAGTTCTCTTTCAAAAATTTTATAAATATCTCGTCGTTGTGGCTTTTCTTCATCTACATAATCCTGAACATAAAAAGTCATATTATTCGCATTGGCCATGTAACTTTTTAGATACTTTGGGAGATTTCCATAATTTCTATTTGATAATTTATCTGGTCCTGTATCCGGATAATTTGCATTTGGAATTAACCGCCAATCAAGTGGTGTAAGTTGTTCTTGTGCAAAAGGATTATTTTTTGTTATAGAAACGAATAAATCATAATTTGAACGAAACCTTGGCAATAAATCTTGCGGTAAGTCGAATCCAATTCGATAATCTTCCGTATTATAAGGAGGGGAACCTTCGTATCTAAAAACATCTAATATTGCCGTTGCTACCATAGATGAAATTGGATAGGAGTAGAGTTGATTGTTTGTGTAATCATAAATCCAGAAATACGCATCTTCTGCAATCCCTGCCATTTTCATAAACAATTTACGTTCTTTGTCGGTTAATGTATATTTTTTTGGGGTTAGATTGGCAGGTAGTATTTTCTTGTCAGCATCGGGCGGTAAAGTTTCCGATAACGATATATGAAAAAATATCCTATCAGGGTCGATATATTCGACGCTCTGCACATAATATATATCAACATCTTTTATTACTTTTATGTTCGATCCTGAAGTTTCAGATGTATTCGACTTGGTGTTGGTGCTGCAATTGCTGAGTAATAACAATGTGATAAAACTCATCAATAATAAATATAACTGTTTTTTCATTTTATTTCCTATGCACTTTTTATAAGACAACGTTAGGCTACTGGTTGTCTGGTTCACTGTTTTAGCACACTGAGCGTGCCTTCCTATTACCTTTATTGTTATTGTAATTTTTTCAAAAACCAATGTACTTTGGTTAAAAGTTTAACTAGATAATATTTTGAAAGTACCATTTAATGGCGATTATCACATTTAAATCTTATCCCGCCCTTATCAGGCACAATAAAATCGAGGCCTTCACAGCTAAATGAAAACCATTCAAAACCAAATACCACTGGGGGTAAATCTTTGAATAATTGTCCTGCCCATTGGAATTTTTCATTTTCATAATCATGGTAATTGTTTAACCCAACTAATGAGGTTCCTTCCGATTGATACATGCGCCTTTTAAAAAGAGTTTTACCTTCTTTATCTACAACTAGAAGTTCTCTATCAAAAATTTTATAAATATCCCGTAGTTGTGGCTCTTTTTCATCTACATAATCCTGAACATAAAAAGTCATATTATTCGCATTGGCCATGTAACTTTTTAGATACTTCGGGAGATTTCCATAATTTCTATTTGATAATTTATCTGGTCCTGTATCAGGATAATTTGCATTTGGAATTAACCGCCAGTCAAGTGGTGTAAGTTGTTCTTGTGCAAAAGGATTGTCTTTTGTTATAGAAACGAATAAATCATAATTTGAACGAAACCTTGGCAATAAATCTTGCGGTAAGTCGAATCCAATTCGATAATCTTCCGTATCATAAGGAGGCGAACGATCGGATCTATAAGAATCTAATATCGCCGTTGCTTCCATAGATAAAATTGGATAGGAGTAGAGCTGATTGTTTGTGTAATCATAAATCCAGAAATACGCATCTTCTGCAATCCCTGCCATTTTCATAAACAATTTACGTTCTTTGTCGGTTAATGTATATTTTTTTGGGGTTAGATTGGCAGGTAGTATTTTCTTGTCAGCATCAGGCGGTAAAGTTTCCGATAACGATACATGAAAAAATATCCTATCAGGGTCGAGATATTCGACGCTCTCCACATAATATATCTCGACATCTTTTATTACTTCTATGTTCGATCCAGATGTTTCAGATTTATCCGAATTGGTGTTGGTGCTGCAATTGCTGAGTAATAACAATGTGATAAAACTCATCAATAATAAATATAACTGCTTTTTCATTTTATTTCCTATGCACTTTTTATAAGACAACGTTAGGCTACTGGTTGTCTGATTCACTGTTTTAGCACACTTTGTGTGCCTTCCTATTACCTTTATTGTTATTGTAATTCTTTCAAATACCAATGTACTTTGGTCAAATTTTAACTGGATAATGTCTTGAAAGTCCCATTTAATAGCGATTATCACATTTCAATGCTATCCTATCCTTTTCAGGCACAATAAAATCGAGACCTTCACAGCTAAATGCGAACTATTCAAAGCAAAATACCACTGGCAGTAAATCTTTGAATAGTTGCTCTTCTCATTGGCATTTTTTAATTTAATTTTATTTACTCTGTGCTTTTAGCCATGCAATTTCTTGCGCCCAAATATCCGGATCGATAGTTTCGAGAATCAGCGGGATTTCATCAATTCTTGGATCTTGCATAATATATTTAAAAGCCGTTTCACCAATGTTTCCTTTTCCTAAACTATTATGGCGGTCAACATGGCTGGCAAGTTCACTTTTGGCATCGTTTAAATGCATGCCTCGTAAATATTCAAAACCAACAATTTTTTCAAATTCGGCGAACGTTTCTTGACAGGCTTTTTCAGTACGCAAATCATAACCGGCAGCAAAGGCGTGACAAGTATCAATACAGACACCAACGCGACTTTTATCTTCCACTTGGTCAATAATTTGTGCCAAATGTTCAAATTTATAACCTAAATTAGAGCCTTGACCTGCGGTATTTTCAATTACGGCAACCACATTGTTAGTTTTATCTAACGTAATATTAATAGATTGAGCAATACGGCTAAGGCATTCATCAACAGATATCTGTTTTAAATGACTACCCGGGTGGAAATTAAGTAACGTTAATCCGAGTTGCTCACAACGCTGCATTTCATCTAAAAAGGCGGTGCGTGATTTTTCAAGTTGTTCACTATCCGGATGACCTAAATTGATAAGATAACTATCATGTGGCAATATCTGTTTACTCGTAAAGCCGTATTTTTCACAGCGCTTTTTAAAGCTATCAATCATGGCGCTTTCAAGTGGCTTTGCATGCCATTGACGTTGATTTTTGGTGAATAGCGCAAAAGCAGTTGCGCCAATTTGATAAGCATTGATTGGGGCGTTATCAACCCCACCGGAAGCGCTCACATGCGCGCCAACATATTTCATACTTTTGAATCCTGATAATTGTGTTAAAAAAGGGAGTGTATAATTAGTTTGAACCACTATTGCGTTGCAACTGATCACGTAAGTTAGGTGGCACACCTTTTATCACTAATGAATCGGTTTGCGGATCCCATTTAATTCGTTCTCCGAGGAGATCGGAATCAAAACTTAATGTTAATCCCCCTCCACTTCCTGAGAATTTTTTAAGTTGGCGCAAAGCACTACGATCAACTGGAAACGTTTCTTCCAAGTCGTAATCACTGTTTTTAACAAATTCCATAAAATTGTTATCACCATGAGTTGGTAATTCATTAGCCAGATTTTTAAGCTCAATTTCTTCACCGGCTTGCAATTGAGCTTGGCAATAATTGTAAACATTTTCACGTGCGTGAACTTTGTCTTGTTTATCAAATTGCATTTCCTGACAATAATCATCAACCGCTTTCACTAAAGTTTTATTCTGTGCTTTGGCATCTAACCCTTCACTTGCACCTAAGTAATCCATAAAAAAGTCTGATACTTTACGCCCTACTCTTCCTTTTAAAAAGGTTAAGTAACGTTTAGAATCTGCATCAGTTTCCCATTCAGTGATATCAATTCGAGCGATAATATCAGCATGATCAATATCTAAATATTGTGTTTCAGATATATCAAGTTGTTCATTGACTAACATACTCGAACAACTATTTAAAACCGCAATGATCAGATACTCTACGGCTAAATAACGATAGTGACAAAAAACGACTGTGCCACCTTCAGCAAAAGGATATTTAGCCAGTTCATTGCGTAACTGTTTGGTAGATTCTTGACTAAAATGTAAAAAATCTTGGTTGCCAAGCCGTAATTCTTTAAGGGATTGTTCAAATAAACTTTCTTCGTTGAACAGACCATATGCTTTACTTTTATTATTATAAATACGGTTTATATCTTCAATTAAATTAACCACAGCTTGTTGATTACTTAACATCGAGTCACGCAATTGTAGTTCAATTTCAGTATCGCTTTTTCTAATTAATTTATGCAAGATAACTTTTTCTATTTGTACACTCATTAGGGATTCCTATTTGGATCGCAGTATTAAATTATGATATATTTTACCAAAGCACTGAAAAAGTGCTATCAACAAATGAAAACCTGTTTGACTTATATGAGATAAACATTCCAAAATCGGCAATAACATCTTATCTACTTAAGCTTTCTTACCATTTAAAGCTACAATAGATGACGATGACTCGCTTTCTTAAAAAAATTTACTGGTATTAATTGAATATTAATTTTAAATGTTGGTTTGATAAATCGTCAAAGTAACGAATTTTGCTAATTCAACTAGCAAACATTACTGACTTTAAATAATATATTAAACTATATTGTAAACAAATAACTTTTAAAAAACCTTATTGTGGTAAGAATAACTATGGCTCACTCCAAAGATATTTATAATGATTTCAGAAATAAAAAAATCAGTTCATTATTTTGGCAATATGCATTGCCTGCGGTAATAGGAACAATTGTTAATACGTTATATAACATTATTGATGGTATTTTTATCGGTCATTGGATTGGACGTGAAGCACTCAGCGCCGCTGGGCTTATTTTGCCAGTCATGAATTTTGCGGCAGGAATAGGTATGTTAGTTGGAATAGGTTCTGCTAGCCGAATATCAATTTTTTTAGGGCGAGGCGAAAATGATCAGGCAGAAAAAGTTGCCGGTACCTCGTTTATGTTAACTGCGCTATTAAGTGGTTTAACATTGTCATTATTGCTTTTTTTTGTTGATCCCGTATTACGGTTTGTGGGGTCAAGTCCCGTTAATCACACTTATGCCAGAGAATTTTTAGAAGTCTTTTTACCTGGCAGTATCTTCCTGACATTGACGTTTAACTATAATAATATGATGCGTGCAAGTGGTTATCCGTTTAAAGCGATGGTAACGATGTTTGTCAGTGTTATTGCTAATATAATTTTAGCGCCAATCTTTATTATTGGTTTGGGTTGGGGTATGCGAGGGGCTGCTCTGGCAACCACACTATCTATGTTGATAAGTTTTCTGTTTGTCATGCAGCATTTTATTAGTAAAAACAGCAATATTAAATTGTATCTACGCAATTTCAGACTTAATTTAAAAATTGTCAAAGCGATCCTATCCATCGGGATGTCACCTTTTGCTATGCAAATTGCCGCTTCCGTTGTGGTTGTGTTTATCAACTGGCAACTTAATCACTATGCACCATTAGCCCATGAATCGAGCGATGATGCTATCGCAGCTTACTCAAATGCAAATCGACTTATTACCTTAATTATTATGATAGTCATCGGTATTAATCAAGGCATGCAACCTATAATTGGTTACAATTATGGTTCTAAAAATTACGCACGAGTTAAAGCAACGTTTTTTTATGCGGTTAAGGTTGCAACGGTGGTCACATCTATTGGATTTATACTGGGATTTTTTATTCCCGATACACTTGTTCGTGCTTTTAGTTCTGAACAGGATTTGGTTTCTTTATCAGCTATAGCGCTTCGCTATACGACACTTTCATTTGCTTTTGTTGGATTCCAAATGGTGACAACAAGCTTTTTCCAATGTATTGGCATGGCAAAAATTTCGATCCTATTAAGTCTTTCAAGGCAGATTTTAATTTTATTACCTGCGTTATATATTTTACCGCTATTCTTTGGTTTTGATGGTGTTTGGGCAGCATCGCCAACAGCAGATCTGCTATCGACAGGAACGGCCTATATTGTGCTCTATTGTTATTTTAAATCCATTAAAAATCGAGATTGTTCATCAAAACTAAATGAATAATTTTTCAGCTGTTTAGAATCGGTTATTAGGTTAGATTAAGCCATACAGTTGTATCGTTTTTGATGTTATTAATAATTATCTATAAAAAAAGCAGTACTTAATTGTACTGCTTTGTATTTAGTAAGATATTACTATTGTTAGAATGAATAATTTAAACCTAGTTGTCCACCAATTCGTGAATATTTATCTGAGCCAAATCGAGTATCAAGTTGAGCATAAGCACTTAGTGATTTTGTCATGCTTCCACTCACACCGACTTTAAACTCTGCGTAGTTTTTACCTTGATTTGAGTCAACATGTTTTCCTTTTACTTTCGCTTCTGGTGAAGATGAATCATATAGCCAGTTTGCTTCAATAAATGGTAACACGCCGTAACCCGATTTTGTGCTTTGACCATAGTAACGTGCACCTAGGCGTAATTGCGCACCATCTGCATTAATGTTGTCAACTTTACCTGCACGACCTAAATTAAACTTATCACTGTCTAACCAGGTATAACCAAT
>NZ_JBIDFK010000007.1:0-104009 GCF_046635725.1 Gilliamella sp. CG22 | reverse complement strand
AGAAGTGAAACGCCGTAGTGCCGATGGTAGTGTGGGTATTACCCATGTGAGAGTAGGGTGCCGCCAGACTTTTAAATAAGAGCGAGAGCCCAGCAGAGATGCTGGGCTTTTTTGCTATTTACAGAATAACAAATTAAAATCAATCAAACTGACGACTGAACGGGATATGATTTGAAATGAGCTCATTAATCGCTTTTAATAAACCATTTAATGTGGTGTCTCAATTTTCAGCACATGAAAAATATCCAACATTGAAAGATTTTATCTCATTACCCAAATTTTATCCTGCTGGACGATTAGATACTGACAGTGAAGGATTACTTTTATTAACAAACGATGGTAAACTACAAGCTAAAATTAGTTCACCAAAATTTAAGCTACCAAAAACGTATTGGGTTCAAGTTGAAGGATCAATTACTCAACAAGCAATAGATAAATTAAAGCGTGGTGTCCAATTAAAAGAATTTTATACTGCACCTGCACTAGCAACTATTTTGCAAGAACCAACACTCCTATGGCAAAGAGTGCCTCCTATTAGAGAACGTAAAACTATTCCGACATCATGGATAAGTATCACTATAACAGAAGGTAAAAATCGACAAGTTCGAAGGATGTGTGCTGCAGTTGGTTTTCCATGTTTACGATTGATTAGAGTCCAAATAGGTCAATATAATTTATTCAGCCATAATTTACCTTTAGGTGAATGGAAAACAATAAACCTAAATAATCTTTATCTATAAAATAACTAGCAGATAATTAAGTACTATTTTGTAGAGAATTTTTGAATAAACTAGATCAATATATTCATCTATTTGTACTGAATAAATTGGGCTTTATACTAAAATAAGATAAAATGATCTTTATCATGATCATAGGATAACTATTTATGGTAGAACAAAAAAAAGAGGGTTTTTTTTCTCGTCTAAAACAAAGTCTCTTTAAAACAAAACAAAATATTGGATCAGGTTTTTTAAATTTATTTAGAGGAAAAAAAATAGACGATGCTTTATTTGAAGAACTTGAAGAACAATTATTAATTGCAGATGTTGGTTTTGAAACTACGCAAAAAATTATTTCAGCTTTAACTCAACAAGCTTCTCGCAAAGCGTTAAAAGATGCTGATGCTTTACATGAACTATTAAAGCAAGAAATGAAATCTGTATTAAATGGAGTTGATAAACCGCTGGATATTTCAACTCATAAACCATTTGTGATATTAATGGTTGGTGTTAACGGTGTCGGTAAAACAACAACAATAGGTAAATTAGCTCGTCAATTTCAACAACAAGGTAAATCTGTTATGCTTGCCGCAGGTGATACATTTCGTGCTGCAGCGGTTGAACAATTACAAGTATGGGGAGAACGAAATAATATTCCGGTAATTGCACAGCATATTAATGCAGATTCGGCTTCAGTTATTTATGATGCCATTCAAGCTGCCAAAGCTAAAAATATTGATGTTCTAATAGCTGATACTGCAGGTCGTTTACAAAACAAATCACATTTAATGGATGAACTAAAAAAAATTGTTCGAGTGATAAAAAAACATGATGAAACTGCACCACATGAAATCATGTTAACAATTGATGCAGGCACTGGACAAAACGCAATTAGCCAAACTAAATTATTTAATGAAGCAGTTGGATTAACAGGCATGACCTTAACTAAATTAGATGGTACCGCAAAAGGAGGTATTATCTTTAGTATTGCTGATCAGTTTAATATCCCTATCCGTTATATCGGTGTTGGCGAAAAAATTGAAGATTTAAGACCTTTCAACGCTGATGATTTTATTAACGCACTGTTTGATGAAACAGATGAATAGAGAGAGGCTATGATCCAATTTCAACATGTGAGTAAAGTTTATTCGGGCGGAAGACCTGCATTGCAGAATATAAACTTTATATTATCAACAGGTGAAATGGCATTTTTAACAGGTCATTCGGGTGCTGGCAAAAGCACCTTAATGCGTCTTATTTGTGGTTTGGAAAAAGCGAATGATGGTAAAGTAATGCTTAATAACATTGATGTGTCAACGTTACGAAAGCAGGATATGCCTTTTTTACGGCGAAAAATAGGTATGATCTTTCAAGATCACCAATTACTTATGGATCATACTGTTTATGACAATGTTGCTATTCCTTTAATCATTTTAGGTAAACCAGTTGAAGAAATCCGACGACGGGTTTCTGCATCGCTTGATAAAGTTGGATTAATCAATAAAGCTAAATTCTATCCCATTCAGTTATCTGGTGGAGAACAACAAAGGGTAGGGATTGCAAGAGCGATTGTTAATCGTCCCAGTGTGTTATTAGCCGATGAGCCTACAGGTAATCTTGATGATAAACTTTCAAAAGATATCTTAAAATTGTTTGAAGAATTTAATCAAGCTGGCGTAACGGTATTAATGGCAACGCATAATATTGGGCTTATTCGTCGAAAACACCACCGAATACTTCATTTAAATCAAGGGCGTTTAGAGGGCTAATATTAATGATAAACGCTAATGTCAGATCAGCCAAAGCAACTTCTAAAAATAAAAGTCACTTTTTGGGTCGTTGGAAAAGACAAATAAGTTATGCATGGCAAAATGTTTTTAATCATTTTAAACAAAATATTTTAACATCACTACTGACAATTTTAGTTATAGCAATTTCAATAAGCTTACCAACAATTGGCTATTTATTATGGAAAAATGCGAATCAAGCTGCACATCGGTGGTCTCCAACGCCAAATTTAACGGCATATATAAGCAAGACATTTAATGCTGAACAAACTAACGAATTAATTGAAAAAATCAAATCTCTTTCAGAGGTGGAAAAAGTTAATTATCTTTCACGCGATGATGCTAAAGAAGAATTTATTTCATGGTCTGGATTCAGTAGTGCATTAGATTTATTAGAAGAAAATCCACTGCCGGCGGTAGCAATTATTATTCCTAAACCAGAAGCAAAAAAGACAGAAATACTTCATAAATTACAATCAGAAATTTTCAAAATTGATGGTATCGATGATGTAAAACTAGACGATAGCTGGTTTACTCGTTTGACTGCTTTAACTGATATGGTTAAGGCAATAGTTTGGGTTATTGCAATATTTATGATTATTGCAGTATCACTGGTTATTGGAAATAGTATTCGTTTAAGTATTTTTGCCCGAAAACAAACAATTATTGTCATGCAATTAATAGGCGCTACCGAAGGTTTTATTTTACGCCCTTTTCTGTATAGTGGAATGTTTATTGGATTTATAAGTGCTTTATTTTCTGTCGTTTTATCGGAAATATTTATTTTTCAGATAGAATCTATTATATTAAATGTTTCAAATGAATTTGGAACAGTATTTTCACTAGAAGGGTTATTGTGGGATGAAGTCTTGCTAATTGTATTAATTACAATTGTGATAGGATGGTTATCATCACTTATTACAACAAAAAGATATTTAAAAATTAGTTAATTAAGATAGTTCTTCTTAATAGTATTAAGTAGAAAAGATGATTAATATTTTTATAAATATTTTTTTATTTTAAACCCAATTGTGAACTAAATTACATTTTAACTGTCTAATATTAAAAGTTTAAAACTGTATAAAGTTTTATATTGTTGTAATCAAAAATAAATACAACAAAAAAGTTTAAATAAAGGGGGAATTAAATGAGTACTGATTTAAAAATGCAAGTAGGTGCTTTAATCCCACAAGGCAATATTGAATCTTACCTTCGCATGATTAATACCTATCCTATGCTAACTGCTGAGGAAGAAAAATCTTTAGGCGAAAGACTTTACTATCATGATGATGTTGATGCAGCAAGACAATTAATTTTATCGCATTTACGTTTTGTTGCGCACATCGCCCGTGGTTATTCTGGTTACGGTTTACCACAAGCAGATTTGATACAAGAAGGTAATATTGGTCTAATGAAAGCAGTACGTCGCTTTAATCCTGAAATGGGCGTTCGTTTAGTGTCATTTGCAGTACATTGGATTAAAGCTGAAATTCATGAGTATGTGTTAAAAAACTGGCGTATTGTTAAAGTTGCAACGACTAAAGCACAAAGAAAATTATTCTTTAATTTAAGAAAAAATAAACAACGTTTGGGTTGGTTTAATAGTGCTGAAGTTGATATGGTTGCTGATGAATTAGGTGTTAGCCGTAAAGATGTGCTTGAAATGGAATCGCGTATGTCTGCACAAGATATGTCCTTTGATGTTGATAGCGATGATGATGATAACGCAGTTGTTGCGCCGGCATTATATTTAGAAGATAGTAATTCAGATTTCTCTAAATCAATTGAAAATGATAATTGGGAAAATGATGCAACCGACAAGTTACATGATGCTTTATCACAATTAGATGAACGTAGCCAAGATATCATTAAAGCTCGATGGTTAGATGCTGATGATAGTAAATCAACGTTGCAAGTTTTGGCTGATAAATATAGTGTTTCGGCTGAACGAATCCGCCAACTTGAAAAAAATGCTATGAAAAAACTACGTGTTGCGATAGAAGCATAAGCTTTTTGTTAACTGCTACTTTTATAAGCCTTGCTGGAAAAGCAGTAAGGCTTTTTTTATGAATAAAATTTTTAAATTACAGTTAATAGGGGTTTAAAATACTGTTATCAAAATTCATCCAAAAAACATATAAATATGTTATAAATAAAAAACCATCTTTATTTTTGACCGTATTGCATAAATATATTTATGTAAATGACTTACTAATTTAGGAATAAGAAATGTTGAAAAAAATTACTAAAAGTATTTTATTAAGTTTTCTGTTTGCAAATCTTGTTGCTTGTAATGAAAAAAATAAACATGACCTAGGAACTATCAAAATAGATACTGGTGCAGTTGAATGTGATCGCTATATTGCATTGATTTTGGATTTACAAAATACATCACAACTGCCTGCCGAATCTGAAGAGTCAGTTAAAAAAAGTATTGAGGAGTTTAGACAGATGGTTGAAAAAAATCCAGATGCGATTAAAGGTGAATGTAATGCGGCCTATTCTGCGATGCGAGGCGCTATAGAGGAACGCTAATTTCAATGAAACATTAAACAAGGATTCTTTAGCGTATCCATTCAAAAGAATTTTTATGTGCTTATAATAACTGATTTCAAAGCGCACAATAAAAAGTTAATTAGTTTTTGTTGAAAATGCATATTATTCACATCAGTTAAAATCAAGAATTTTTTCGTAGCGATTTTATATTAAAGGCAATCGGTAAGTATTTAGATTGCCATCTGCTATAGGATTAAAAACAACCTTTATTTATTGCGCTTAATGCTGCTTCTTGAGCATGTAACAGAGCTGTATCAAAAAAAGGGATCTTGTGATCTGCTTGAGAAATTAATAAACCAATCTCCGTACAACCAAGTATCACTCCTTGGGCTCCTTTTATAACTAGCTTATCAATGATATTAAGATAGGTTTGTTTCGATGTAGGGTTAATGATACCATGGCAAAGTTCATCATAAATAATTTGATTGATGATCATTCTACCTTGCTCATCGGGAATCAGCACTTTTAAACCTCTATTAATCAGTTTTGATTTATAAAAGTCTTGTTCCATCGTATATTTTGTTCCAAGCAAAGCAACGGTTTGAATATTTTCTTTAATTAAGTGCTGTGCCGTAACATCAGCAATATGAAGAATGGGAATATCAATGGCTGCTTGAATCTGATCTGCGACTTTGTGCATAGTATTGGTACAAATCACGATAAAATCTGCACCAGCTTGCACTAACCTTTTCGCTGCATCAATTAAAATAAGCGCACTTTTATCCCACTCACCATTGGCTTGGCAATGTTCAATTTCTTGAAAATCGACACTATATAAAAGTGTTTTCGCTGAATGTAATCCTCCTAATGATTGTCCTACCTTTTGATTGATAACTTGATAATAAGTCACGGTACTTTCCCAGCTCATCCCGCCGATTAAACCTATTGTTTTCATTTTATTCATCCTTAACGTACTAAATCATAATATAACTTCTTTAAGATATCTTTTAGTTTATTATTAAAAGTTTATGTATCTCTTCTCTCAAAAAATAGTACTAATGTTATAATTTATCTTATTGGAATTTAAGATAAAAAACAATTAATGTCTAAACCGTTATCAAGTTATCATCCCTTACTTTATTGGTTAAGGGTAAATCAGCGTCGTTTGTTTCGTCATTTGTTCTGGTATTGTTCTTCGCGTCAATATAGCTTAGAACGTAGTCATGATTTACGTTTACCATATCGATATAAAAAACATACATCCAAATTAATACGTCGATTGGGTAACAGCGATATTCAGCTTCAATACAATAAAGTCACAAATCTAAAAATTGCAGTGGATTCGTTAAATGGAATCTTAATTAAACCAGGTGAATATTTTTCGTTTTGCCGATTAGTCGGAAAACCAACTAAAAAGCGAGGATTTTTGAATGGAATGGAACTTTCATTTGGTGTAGCTCGTTCCGGTATTGGCGGTGGTATATGTCAGATTAGTAATCTAATTCATTGGTTAGCTCTCCATTCAGAACTCCAAATAGTCGAACGAGCAAATCATAGCTTTGATCCTTTTCCTGATGATGGTCGAGTGTTGCCTTTTGGTTCGGGTGCCGCTATTTTTTATAATTATATTGATCTTATTATTTATAATCCTACCGATAAAACGTTTCAAATTATGCTTCATGTTGGAGAGCACCAACTAGAAGGTGAGCTATTATGTGATGAAGAAAGACAATACAGCTATCATGTTTATGAAAAGCAGCATGCCTTTATTAAAAGGCAAGGTGTTATCTATAGAAAAAATGAAATCTGGAGAGACACCATGACCAAAAACAATGTCGGTGGCGCCCCGGCATGTATTCGTTCAGAAATGATGTATAAAAATAATGTAATTGTAAAATACGAAGTGAATGGAGAATTGATAACAAATGAAGAAAACGAGTAAATATCTATTATTAATGCCATTAATGTGTTTAGTTTTATCTTTTTCATGTTTTGCTGATCCCAAAGTGATTCATGTCGTTGTTGCATTATGTGATAATAAGTATCAAGGCATTGCACCAGTTCCGGCTGCAATCGGTAATGGTCAAGATCCAAAAAATAATCTTTATTGGGGGGCGGCCTATGGTTTTAAAACCTACTTTGGTAAACAAAAAGAGTGGCAAGTAGTACAAATCAATAAACCTGATGATGATAAAATATTAGAAGAGATTATATATAAGCATCGAAGCAAAGATGTTTATCTGATTGCTCAGGCATATAATGGCAAATACATAGATGATACTATTGATGATTTTATAGAATATTCAGCAGGCAAAAAACAATCATCATTTACGATAGATAACAAGAAAATAACGGCTGGAGGTAAAGCTGATTTAGTCGTTTATATTGGTCATAATGCTTTAATGGAATGGTCTTGGCATAAATTTTTGCCTGATAGCTGGCGTTGGGAAACACTTTCAAATGACGCACGAGAACAACAAAAATCGAGATATGCGGCCGTTTTTGCTTGTAAAAGTCAGAAATATTTTTCGAAGCCGTTATCTCGTTTGGGGATTTCGCCCTTGATTTTAACTATGCATCTTATGGCTCCGGAAGCATATAGTGTGCACGCTATGATTGACGCTTGGTTAAAAGGCGAAAGTAAAGCTAATATTCGATTGAAAGTGGCTACTGCCTATAGCAAGTATCAGAAATTAAACAAACCCGCGTTGAACATGTTTACTACGGAATATAGTCAATAGCATCGTAGTTAAATCGGCTTAATTTTGAATACTAGAGTCTAAAATATGATCAAAACACCTAAAATTGTTATTTTAACTGGTGCCGGTATTTCGGCTGAATCTGGGTTATCGACATTCCGTGCGCAAAATGGATTGTGGGAAGGGTATGATGTTAACGATGTTGCAACCTATGAAGGTTATAATCGTAATCCCATTGCGGTTCATTCCTTCTATAATATGCTACGAAGAAAATTACAAAGTCCTGATGTAAAACCGAATTTAGCTCACTTTGCTTTAGCTGAACTGGAACACAAATTGGGCAGTGAAAATGTATTAGTGGTCACACAAAATGTAGATAATCTACATGAAATAGCAGGTTCTAAAAATATTATTCATATGCACGGAGAATTACTTAAAGTGCGCAATGAACAAACAGGGCAGATTATCGATTGTCTGGAAGATGTCGATTATCAACAAAATAAATTTATTCGCCCTCATATAGTATGGTTTGGAGAAATCCCATTACAAATGGATAAAATCTACGATGCACTTTCACAGGCTGACTATTTCATTTCTATTGGGACATCTGGTAATGTTTATCCTGCCGCAGGATTTGTAAAAGTTGCCAATCAATCGGGAGCTAAAACTGTTGAGCTTAATTTAGAGCCAAGTTTAAGAGAAAGTTTATTTCAAACCAAAATTTACGGCCCAGCAAGTCAAGTTGTGCCTGAATTTATTAAAAAATTTATTGTTTAATTTATGTTTGAAAAAAATTAAATAAAGAATTTTTAATCTATAATATCATTTAAAGAGCTTAATTGCAAAAAAAGAATAAGTGGTTATTTGGAAAAAATAGATTTTTTATATTAAATTTATCGATAAAATACTATTTTTGTAATTTAATCATATGATTTAAAGCATTAATCAATTCCGATTATTTTAATCTAAGCTTTCTTTTAAGATAATTGACAGAGCTTCTTTCATATTCTTAATATATTTAAAAATTTTTTACTAATGCCATTTTAGTTTAATATTATTTATTTTAAAAAGTGCTATAGTTTAGAAATTTATGTGGGAGAAATGTTTTATTGGTTTCTTAACTATTCTCTTTATTAAAACTTAGTAATCAGCTTATTGAACACATAATCGATATCAAATTAGATAATGCTGCTAGTAATCTACTTTTTTAATTTCACATTACCAGGTTGAGCAAAAAAATATTTCCCTTCACTGGTAATTACGGAAGCAATAATATGAATAAATTTATTTGTGTTTAGTGGCTGCTTTTGCTCTTAATTTGGCAATTTTTTTTAATTTTGTAATATCGTTATCATTTTTAACAATATGCATTTTACGGTGGCAGTTAGGACATAATGCAACCGTATTTTCTATTGAATCTTCGCCACCTTCAGATAACCAGATTATATGATGACACTCTAGATAAGGAATATTATCCTTTGTCAAGAAAGGTGCTGGATTGTCACAAAGATCACATTTTCCTTTAGCTTTACGTTTTGTAAATTCAGCTAACTCAGCACTTCTTATATATTGAGGCGTAACAATGTCTCGTTTACCTGGTTTTTTATTTTGCTTAATTATTTTACTGAGTAACTTATCTACTTTGTATTTGTGAACTTGTTCTTCTTTTGCTTTTTTATAATTAGAAAAAATTCTATTTGGTAACTTATTCTCAGTAAGTTTTAGTGGAAAAACCCAAACTTTACGTAATACTTGATTAGCATCGTGTTGCTGAGTTTGATAGGGTGAAGCAGCTTTAATTAAACGTCCTGAATAGGTATATTCTTTTTCCTTAAACACTTCAAAATAATGTACACTAATGCCATTAGATTCAATTTCATTAAGTGTTTTATTTTGCATAAAATCTAAACTTTGATCACCTGTTTGTCCCATTCCTGTATAATGAAGTACATCATCATTCCAAACATCAGAATAAACTGACTCTACATGATTCGTAATTAGAACTAGAGTATGAGTAGTATTAGATTTTCGCATTCCACCTTGTGGACTACATTTAAAAATATCACATAATTGTTGATTATTTAAAACTGTACCAGGTATTAATTGTTTAATTTGATTGTCGATTTTGGCCATCGTTATTAGTTCCTAAACACTTCTCTCAAATGCCATTCAACAAACCGATCATGTAAATAATCTTCCTTCGATCTAGGTTGCTTAATATCTTTTCCGTCAAAATCCCAAAATAGTCTCTCGACAATTTGATTACCGTTAATACCATTCGATATTTTAATTTTTAAACTACTATCAAGCCCAATTACTCCCATATCAAAAGCCGAATGATGTAATGAACAAAGCGCTAAACCATTATTGATAACACAAGGACCGCCATGCTGTTTCCATTTTACATGGGCTGCTTCAAGACCAATGGATACTGAATCATACCTTAAATCAAAACCACAAATTGCACATTGGTAATTGTAAGCTCGTAAGACTAACTGTCTGAACTTTGGATCGCGTTGGCGATGAAAATCGGTTAAACTAAAATCAAGTCGATTGATTAAATTTTCTTGCACACTTTCAGGAAAATGCTGACTTAAAATCTGTTCTGCTATTTGATCGATAGCAGATGGATTTTTTATAAGACATTGAAAGGATGGTTCATCAAATCCCCCATAAACTTGTGATGAGGCTAGCTGTTTGCTGGTTGGCTCTTTACTTGGATTATTGATATTTATGCAATTTTCAATATTGGTTAATTGCCAGAATCCATCATTTTTCAATCGCCAAAAAGGCATATTAGGATAGTAATGTGTACGCTGAGGACCAAAACGCATCAAGAGATCATGCAACGGTTCCTCAATTTCAGTTTTATAATTAAATAAACGTGTATGACTTTGTTTATATTTTGATAAGACATACAGAAGTAATAAAGGTTTATGTGGTGCTCGTTGTTCGCCTTTTTTCCAAATGGTGATATCAATGATTTTTTTCTGTAATTGTTTGCAATCCATTATTTTTGATAAATTAATGTAAAGATAAAGATTGGACATTATTATAAAAATAAAATTATTTTTGTGATCTAGTTCACAAAAATATGAAACATACTGTAAAAAATTAGTTTATTACAGAACAAATAAGAATATTTACTTCCAAATCGTATTTGATAAAAAGCTAGGAATAGCCGGCTTTATTTTTGGATACTAAATTAGATTACACAGTTTGTTAATTCCATATTATTCTTACAGAACGTTAATATAACGGGTCTTAAAGTATCGCCATGTATAATTTCAGGGGGGGACATTTGTTTTGTTCGCAGATTGAATCAATGTGTTGGTAATAGCGAATGTAATTTTAAATTTATATCAAACGTTCAAGATAGATTTCGCATCCACGTTATTTCCGGATAATTATAGTCTTTGTAGGGAGATATATACATACCTTCATTGGGATATACTTCTATGAAACACCCTTATATCAATTTTTTTCTCAATGCTGGCTAAGTCTTCACCAATATAGAATTGTATGCCTTCGAAGGAGATCCAACAAATGGGGTCTTTATCAATATCGACATGTTTAGTGGGATTTAGGTTATTATCTTCATTACATGAAAATAGCAGCATGAATAATAAGAACAGGATGAACTTCTTTTTCCCTTTTAATTTTAATTTTAATTTATTTCCGCAATATTCCCATATTCATTTATTTTAAATTTTGTCTTTTGAGAACATATATTCTAATTATCATGCGTGTCAAAAAATTATTGTTTTTTAAAACAACATATTTATAAATTTTTCAATTCCTGCAATCCTCTGTTATTGCTGATTCCTCAATCTTTTTTACAGGATATTCCAAACCATTGTAAAATAAATAAAACGTTTTTTAGGTAAGACAATTTCATGCGTAATACACGCCATAATCATTTACCAGAGCTATTCGATTTACATTTTTAAAACAATTAGGTCGACATAACCATGAGTCATACTACTTCCCAATATTATATTACGATCATAGATATGAATGTTATGTGCGTACCTTTGATCATTCTCAACTGAAAGTTCAAACATGGGGAGATTATTAACAACGGGTTTTAATTTATCATTTTGTTTAACGTAGAGATTAATATATTCTGCGCTATAAGGAGAGGAAGTTGATCTGATTCTATATTGAATACGAACACCAAAAGCCAAAGTTTAAGGATTAAGTTGATAACGATCTGTATCAATTTCAAAATCAACTAATTCTTTGGCATAACTTTTAAGTGCATTAAGTTGCCAACTATGTAGTAAGGGTAAAACGACAATAGATTTGCTTTCATCTGCTGGTCAAACTTTGCAAATTGTTATCACGAGAATGGTGTCGTTCATTGAGCAATATATCAATCCATTTTTTACCATCTTCGTGACTAACAATAGGTAAACATAATAGTGTTAATAACAACGAATTTTTTAACCAATCATTTGATTATACTTTTATAAGCCTTTTCTATTGGGATTAGAATTTATATTTTATTAATATAGTTATTTTTTATTTTAACGTGAGGATTGTTTTAAATTTCAGGTCAATAAACATATTGATTCATCGATATTAATAACGATTTTTTAAAGTTTTTAATTTGCTGGAATTTCAGACACAAAAAAACCAGCTTTCGCTGGTGTTCTTTTAGGATTGGTGCCCGGACGCGGAATCGAACCACGGACACGGGGATTTTCAATCCCCTGCTCTACCGACTGAGCTATCCGGGCAACAATGGAGGTGTATTAAACACGATCTGTGATAATTCGTCAATTCTTTTTGTGATATATTTTTAAAAAAATAGTTTGTTTGGTTGAAAAATAACTTATTAGCTTTATATTATTACTAATATATAACAATATCACGTTATTTTAAGGGAATTGTTACATGCGATATTTCTTGTGTATTCTTTTTTTCATTTATGCTTATTGCGAAATTAGTTTTTTCATAAAGGTTGCTGATTCAATTGGAGTATTCCTTGCGCTAATTTGTATTATTGCTACTTCCTTTATTGGGTTTTCTTTAGTTAAAACACAAGGTTTAAAGAATTTTAGTATTATGCGACAAAAAATGGCTAATCATCAAAGTTTGAAAAACGAAGTAATTAAAAATGTCGCTTTGCTATTTGCTGGTTTTTTCCTGCTGATTCCGGGATTTTTGACTGATATATTAGGAGTGATTTTATTAATTCCTTACGTACAAAATTATTTAGTGAAATTAATTGTAAAAAAAATGCCTATTCAATCTAGCGTTGATTCATCAAGATCCTTTAATCAATCTGATGAGATTATTGAAGGAGAATTTATTCGGAAAGATGATGAATAAATAATCAATTGATCATTTTTTTGAAATTCCTCACTTGAAGAATATAAAAAAGACCCCCATGTAAACTTCACTACATTTTAAAATCATAATTTTATGATTTATTTTTAATTATCATCTATTTAAATATTAGTGCTAGGAGATAACTAATGAAAATTCGTCCATTGCATGATCGTGTGATCATTAAACGTAAAGAAGTGGAATCAAAGTCAGCTGGAGGTATTGTTTTAACAGGTTCAGCTGCAGGTAAATCAACACGTGGTGAAGTTTTAGCTGTTGGTAATGGTCGCATTTTAGAAAATGGTCAAGTACAACCGCTAGATGTTAAAGTTGGTGATATCGTAATTTTCAATGAAGGATATGGCGTTAAAACAGAAAAAATCGATAATGAAGAAGTACTTATCCTGTCTGAAAGCGATATTTTAGCTATTGTACAAGCATAACTGGCAACTAATTTAAATTATATACAGAATTTAGGAGAAATACGAAGATGGCCGCTAAAGATGTAAAATTTGGTAATGACGCTCGCGTTAAAATGCTTCAAGGCGTGAATGTATTAGCTGATGCAGTAAAAGTGACTTTGGGTCCTAAAGGGCGTAACGTCGTTTTAGATAAATCATTTGGTGCTCCAACTATCACTAAAGATGGTGTTTCAGTTGCTCGTGAAATCGAATTAGAAGATAAATTCGAAAATATGGGTGCACAAATGGTTAAAGAAGTGGCATCGAAAGCTAATGATGCTGCTGGTGATGGTACAACAACGGCAACTGTACTTGCTCAAGCTATTGTTAACGAAGGCTTAAAAGCTGTGGCTGCAGGAATGAATCCAATGGATTTAAAACGTGGTATCGATAAAGCAGTCGTTGCAGCTGTTGAAGAGCTTAAAAAATTATCAGCTCCATGTGCAGACTCTAAAGCAATTGCACAAGTTGGTACTATTTCTGCTAACTCAGATGAAACTGTGGGTACTTTAATTGCGCAAGCAATGGAAAAAGTAGGTAAAGAAGGTGTTATCACTGTTGAAGACGGCACGGGTTTACAAGACGAACTTGATGTGGTTGAAGGTATGCAGTTTGATCGTGGTTATTTATCACCTTATTTCATCAATAAACCAGAAACAGCAACGGTTGAATTAGATAGTCCATATATTTTATTAGTTGATAAAAAAATCTCTAATATCCGTGAATTATTACCGGTATTAGAAGCGGTTGCAAAAGCGGGTAAATCACTATTAATTATTGCTGAAGATGTTGAAGGTGAAGCATTAGCAACATTAGTTGTGAATACTATGCGTGGTATTGTTAAAGTTGCAGCCGTAAAAGCACCAGGCTTTGGTGACCGTCGTAAAGCAATGTTACAAGATATCGCTATTTTAACAGCTGGTACTGTTATTTCAGAAGAAATCGGTTTAGAGCTTGAAAAAGCAACGTTAGAAGATTTAGGTCAAGCTAAACGTGTTGTTATCAATAAAGACAATACTACTATCATCGATGGTGTGGGTGAAGAGTCTTTAATTAATGCTCGTGTTGAACAAATTCGTAAACAAATTGAAGAATCAACTTCTGATTACGATAAAGAAAAACTTCAAGAACGTGTGGCTAAATTAGCTGGCGGTGTTGCAGTAATTAAAGTTGGTGCAGCAACTGAAGTTGAAATGAAAGAGAAAAAAGCACGTGTAGAAGATGCATTACATGCAACTCGTGCTGCTGTTGAAGAAGGTGTTGTTGCCGGTGGTGGTGTAGCGTTAGTTCGTGCTGCTTCAGCGATTGCTGAGCTAAAAGGTGCGAATGAAGATCAAAACGTAGGTATCAAAGTTGCACTTCGTGCAATGGAAGCACCATTACGTCAAATCGTCACTAACTGTGGTGAAGAAGCATCTGTTGTTGTTAACGCAGTTAAAGGCGGTAAAGGTAACTATGGTTACAATGCTTCAACTGAAGAGTATGGTGATATGATTGCAATGGGTATTTTAGATCCAACTAAAGTAACTCGTAGTGCATTACAATATGCTGCATCTGTTGCTGGTCTTATGATCACAACTGAATGTATGGTTACTGATTTACCTAAAGATGATAAAGCTGATTTAGGTGCTGCTGGTATGGGCGGCATGGGTGGTATGGGCGGAATGATGTAATTCTTTCCTTACACACAAACTAAATATTTGAAAAAACTATCCGTTTACGCGGGTAGTTTTTTTATATTCACAAATCAATTTTTTCCCTTTATCATTTTTTATCAAAAAAACTTTTTTCATTGACAAGTTTGAATAAATTAACAAATTAAAATTAAATGTATGTTGGAATATGAAAAAGAGTATTGAATTTTGCGAATTTAATTTGAAAGATGCTGATAAAGTGTTATTACGCCAATCGCAATTAACACCAATCCGCCTAAAATCTCGGCTTGTTTTCCGATAAAACAACCAATTTTTTTTCCTAATAATAAACCTATAGTCACCATGACACAGGTTGCTAATCCAATCATGCTTGCTGCGATATAAATATTGACGCTAGCTAATGCTAAACTAATTCCAACAGCAAATGCATCCAGACTTGTCGAAATAGCGGTAAAAATTAGGATAAGAAAAGATTTTTTGGAAGAGGCTATTTCTTTTTCAGAAAAATCTTCGTCGCTTTCTTTAAGGCTATTATAAATCATATTAACGCCTAAAAATAACATGACAGCAAATACTACCCAGTGATCCCAACGCTCTATATAGTGCAGTGTCAAAATGCCTATGAGCCAACCTAGCAATGGTGTGATTGCTTCAACGACACCAAATAAAATACCAACTTTTAAGGCGCCAATAAAGGGAGTAGTTTTAAATGAAATTCCACGACAAACAGCAACCGCAAAAGCATCTGTAGACATTGCCATTGCTAATAAAAATATCGTCAAAAAACTCATGACATATGCTCTTGTTTATAATTATTTGGATAAACGATTATTTAATATAGGGTTGTACTTTATTGTTCAACAATTGATAATAAATAACTCGCTATTCTTTTATCACCTTTATTTTGATAAAGATCAGCTGTTTTTAAAACCGTTTCACGACGTTTTGCATCATATTGGAAAAGTTGTTTAAACATTAAGTCAGCTGTTTTTTTATCATCATTTTGGATTGCACAATATCCATATTGTTCATAGGTATCGGCTTTCCAATTATGGCGATCGTATTCAAGGCTTTTTTCAAACTCCTTTTGTGCTTCCTGATAACGTCCAAGACCACATAAAAAAGATCCATAATGTACATGATATAAGCCATTACCTGGTTGCATAAGGGTAATGCGTTTATAAATCATTTCTGCTTCATTGTATTCGCCAACGTGCTGATCAAACATTGCCATAGCTAGCATAATTTGTGGGTTATTGGGTGAATATTGATTTGCTAATTTGAGATTATAGTGTGCAGCTTTAATGTTATCTTCCGATTCATTTGCTTTGCTTAGATATCCTAACCCTAATTGCATTCTTGCAAAAGCTGCCGCTTCGGGATCGAACTCTTCGTTACCATTTATTTGGCAGCCTGATAGTGTTAATAATGCTAAACAGCTTAGTAATATGAGTATTTTTTTCATCAACTATTCCTTTATTAATTTACCTTGATCGTTATGCTGTTTGTTTAATAAGATTTTGCTTTTTATATAAAGTCCGTTTAGTACGATCAACGACGTCACCGGCCAACTGACCGCAAGCCGCATCAATATCATCGCCACGTGTTTTACGAACAATCACTGTAAATCCATATCCCATTAACGTTTTCATAAAACGATCGATACGTGTGTTTGAGCATTTTGAAAAAGGAGCACCAGGGAATGGGTTCCAAGGTATTAAATTGATTTTACTTGGAACGTTTTTTAAGAATTTAGCAAGTTCATGAGCATGTTCAACACTATCATTGATTTGATTAAGTAATACATATTCAATCGTTACTTTTCCATGATTAGCGTTTGATGTCGACAGATAACGTAAAATTGAGTCGCGTAACATTGCCATATTATATTTTTGATTAATTGGCATAATTTCGCTACGTATATTATCATTTGGCGCATGCAATGAAATAGCTAAGGCGACATCAATCATACCTGCTAATTTATCTAAAGCAGGAACAACACCAGAAGTCGATAGGGTTACTCGTCTTTTTGATAAGCCATAACCAAAATCATCTAACATGATTTCCATTGCTGGTACGACATTCGATAAATTGAGTAAAGGCTCTCCCATACCCATCATGACCACATTAGTAATAGGTCTATCTGCTAATTTACCGGTTACACCAATGACTTTCGATGCTCGCCATACTTGACCTATAATTTCAGATACCGTTAAGTTACGATTAAAGCCTTGTTGTGCGGTTGAACAGAATTTGCACGCTAAAGCACAGCCAACTTGTGATGAAACACAGAGGGTTGCACGATCTCTTTCTGGAATATAAACAGATTCAATCATCTGGTTATCACCAACATCTAACGCCCATTTTATTGTACCATCGGATGAGCGTTGTTCCATTGCAATTACTGGTGCTTTGATTTCAGCGATTAATTTTAGATGTTCACGTAACTTTTTGTTGATATCGGTCATCTGATCAAAATCATCTACCCCAAAATGATAGATCCATTTCATGACTTGATCGGCTCTAAATGGTTTTTCGCCCAATGAAATAAAAAACTCTCTCAATTGTTGACGAGTTAAATCAAGTAAATTTATTTTTTCACTTTTAGGATTAGTTGTATTAAGATTGGATGCATCTGCACAATTAACAGACGTATTTGGTGTAGCAGGTGTTAACATATGGCCTCGTTTTTACACATTATGGCTATTTAAAAATTTAAGGAAAGGATTATACTGTTTTTCCCTTTATCTGGCTAATAGAATATTAATAATGAAAACAAATTCAGCAAAATATATCCATATTTTCTGTTTAACATTAACCCTATTTTTATATTCAACGTTTACTATGGCACAACCTATACCTTTTAACAAACTAATTGGACAGTTTGATGAAAAGATTGACAATAATTTTGTCGTATTAGATTCTACCATGTTACCTGTCAATAAAAAGGGCATGTATCTTCAAAAGGAACCCACTCAGCAGCTTATAAAAGCTTATCAAGCTTTTAAAAAAGCACATCCTGATATTCCGTTTATTATCGTAAGTGCTACACGTAATTACACCTATCAAAACTCAATTTGGCAGCGTAAATGGGATAAATTGTCCAATCAGTTTAATGATCCAGAACAAATTGCTGAAGAAATACTAAAATATTCATCAATGCCCGGTACATCTCGTCATCATTGGGGAACGGATATCGATATTACCAGTGTTTCATCAGATTATTTCAAAAATGATAAAAAGGGTAGAATTTTATATCAATGGCTTCAGGACAATTTACCTAAGTATGGCTTTTGCCAAGCGTTTAACGAAGGAAGAAATGGAGGCTATCAGCCAGAAGAGTGGCATTGGTCCTATAAGCCTATCGCTAGCCAATATATAGCACAATATAAAACACTATTAGAAAATGAACCAAGCACCATCACACAAGTCTTGAATTTCATCGGTCACGATAAAATTGATTTAGAAAGATTAGTGAAAGAATTTGTCTTAACGGTTAATACTGATTGCTATTAATCCGTAAATGAATATGCATGGTTGATTAATGCTTTCGCCAATAAGGTAAGCGAATTGTCACCGTAAGTCCACCATGATCACGGTTTGTTGCTTGAATAGTGCCATTATGCATGGTGAACGTCTTTCTGGCTATTGCAAGACCAAGACCGTAACCCTTACCTAATTGAGGCGATTGAATGCGAACAAACGGTTCAAAAATACTCGATAGTTTATTTGGATCGACACCAGGACCACGATCTTTAACTTCAATTTGTAGGTATTTACCGACTTCTTTTAAAGATACATTAACTTCTTGTCCCGGCTTTGAAAAACGAATTGCATTACGAATAATATTTTCAACTGCACGGCGAATTTGTTCCGAGTTACCTTTAACAATAGAATGAATAATTGCTGATGAAATGAAGTGAACATTTATCGATTGGTGATTCGCTTCATAATTTGCATCATTAATGACCACACGCAATAAATCTTTTAGATCAAAATATTCATCTGTGCGATTATTCATTTCAGCACGTGAATAATTTAATATTTCACCAATAAGTTGATCTAATCGTTCAGATTCTAATTCTATTCTTGCTAATGCGGTATCAATATTTTGCTTATTTTGTTGAGCTAATCCGATGGCTAATTGTAAGCGAGCAAGTGGCGTTCTAAGCTCATGTGATACATCATGCAAAAGAGCTTGGCGGTCTGAGATTAAAATATTGAGTTGTTCAACCATCATATCAAAATCTTTGCCTAATTCGCTAAGCTCATCATGGCGTGGTTTAAGTTTATTGAATAATCTAACCGAGAGATCACCTTGAGAAACTCTGAAAAAGCCTTGCCTTAATAGTTTCATTGGTCTGGTTAAGTTCCAAGCCAAAAAGAGACTAAAGACTAATCCCACACAAATTCCCATTAACACAATTGGCATTGGCATATTAAACAGGGCTTTTTTGACTTGATCGTCTTTGTCTTTATCTTCCCTAAATGAAACCGCATAAAGTGTTCCATCAGGCGCAACTGCTGTACGTTGATAAATATAATTTGGCGGTTCTAATTCATCCGTAATGATATTGATTTGATCGTTTTGAGGAGAAATCAATTTTATTGATAATAAAACTCGCTCGCGTTCAGGCAGATGAGCAACAAAATTTAACGTTTCATTTTCACCTGCTACATGTAATAATTGAGCGATCATATCGACTTTTGTCGGCATATGATTGAGAAATCGTTGGTTTTTATTTTCTATATAATAAGAAAATGCAATCCAGGTTAACTGAAAAGTAAGATAGAAAATCACCCAAAATATAATGAGTATTTTCCAAAATAATCGACGATTCATCTCAAGCCTATTCTCACATTAACGGATTCGGTAACCAACAGCTCGAATAGTTTCAATAGTTACTACATTTTGAGCAACTTGATGAAGTTTTTGGCGAATATTACTGATATGTACATCGACGCTACGATCATAAAGTTCACGAGCTCGACCAAGACCTATTTCAGATAACTCTTCTTTAGTGACCACGCGCTCACTGTGTTTTACCAATAATACTAATAAATTAAACTCGGTTGATGTCAAATCTATCACTTGGCCATTCCAAGTACATAAACGTTGCGGTAAATCTAATACTAAGCCATTAAAATGGTATTTTTTATCATCGACCAACTCAACAGAACGTTCATCAAAACGACGTAAAACAGCACGCAGTCTTGCTAATAATTCGCGTGGATAACAAGGTTTTGGAATATAATCATCTGCGCCCAATTCTAACCCTAAAACACGATCAATATTATCGCCTTTAGCGGTTAACATAATAACAGGCATATTACATTGCTGACGAATACTTTTAAGAACATCAATTCCATTAATATCGGGTAACATTACATCCAAGATTGCAGCTCGATATTTGCCTGATAAGGCTTCTTCAATACCATCTTTACCTAAATAAACACTTTTGATATTAAAGCCTTCATTAGTCAGATACTCACTTAGCATCTGTGATAATTCAATATCATCATCAATTAATAAAATATTTATCATAATCGCCATTATTATATAATTATAGGTAGTTATATTATTGCAATAATAAAAAAAATGTCAGGTAATTTTACTAAAATATTACATATTTTGAACGATTGCTGTTTATTTAATTTACTACCTAATTGTTTAAAAAATGTTAGTTTAGCTATAGCTTTAATCAAAATTTAAATGAAATTGAATAACACTTTATTTTGATTAATCTAATTTGCTATAAAATTGCACTATTATATAGAGATTGTGTCATATCATCATTCAAATATAGCTTAAGATATAATAAAATATTGATAAATAAATTGTTAAATTTTCAACTAATAACATTAAGATTGATGAATGGAAGAATCTAAACAGCAAACACAATGGCAAGCATTAATTCAATTAATAAAACATGAAGTTTTACCAGCACTTGGTTGCACTGAACCTATTTCTTTGGCATTTGCTTCAGCGGTTGCTTGTCAATATCTTGACAAAAATAACATAAAAAAAATTGAAGCTTATGTTTCGCCAAATTTAATGAAAAACGGAATGGGTGTCACTGTTCCTGGTACCGGTATGGTTGGCTTACCTATTGCCGCTGCGATTGGTGCAATAGGCGGTGATGCAGATGCTGGGCTTGAAGTGTTAAAAAACATCACTTCAACGCAAATTATACAAGCAAAAGAAATGCTCACTAATGGTAAGGTACGTGTTCAAATTGCAGATAATCATAAAGCAATTTATGCAGAGGCTAATGTTTACACTGAAACAGATCATGTCAAAGTCTGTATTGAAAACACGCATACTCATTTGATATTGATTGAAAAAAATGGTGAGCTTCTTTATCAAACCGATTCAGTTAATCAAGCGTTATCTCACGATGATCTTATCATAAAGCAAATGACGGTTAGATTAATCTATGAATTTGCCAGCTATGCTAATTTTGACGATATAAAATTTATTTTAGAGGCAGCAAAATTAAACGATGCTTTATCTGAAGAAGGATTAAAACAGGCTTATGGTCTAAGTATTGCGACCACTTTACGTGAGCATACTAAAAATGGATTAATGGCAGATGATTTATTATCTAAAGTAATTATTCGTACAACTGCAGCATCTGATGCTCGAATGGGCGGTGCAACATTGCCTGCGATGAGCAATTCAGGTTCAGGCAATCAAGGTATTACAGCGACCATGCCAGTAGTTGTGGTGGCTGAACATTTAAATGTCACGCAAGAGCAATTAGCTAGAGCGCTTATTCTATCGCATACCATTGCAATTTATATACATAGTAAATATCCGCCGTTATCTGCGCTTTGTGCCGCTTCAACCGCTGCTATGGGGGCAGCGGCAGGAATGGCATGGTTACTAGGCAAAGGTGAGTATGAACCGGTAGATATGGCAATTTGTAGTATGATTGGTGATTTATCAGGTATTATTTGTGATGGCGCATCGAATAGTTGTGCTATGAAAGTTTCGACATCCGTATCCTCTGCCTATAAAGCGGTATTAATGGCTTTGAGTCGTATTCGGGTGACGGGTAAGGAAGGGATTGTGTGTGATAGTGTTGAAACATCAATTAATAATTTAGGGGCAATTGTCAGTAACAGCATGAAAGCTACCGACACACAAATTATTCATATTATGTCTCACAAAGCATAAATTTTTCAAATATTCTAGTGAGTTAAACACTGTTGCGGTTTTTATATAACCAATTGGTCAATTTTTTTAAAAATATACTGGACAATATTATTTTTTATGCGTAATATTTCGTCCTACTTCAGCGGTGGCTATAGCTCAGTTGGTAGAGCCCTGGATTGTGATTCCAGTTGTCGTGGGTTCGAGTCCCATTAGCCACCCCATTTATGCCATGCATAAGTAAATCTAACGGCGAGTAGCGCAGCTTGGTAGCGCAACTGGTTTGGGACCAGTGGGTCGGAGGTTCGAATCCTCTCTCGCCGACCAATTTAGATATAAAAACCGACTTATTTAAGTGGGTTTTTTTATTATCTGCGTTTTAGTAAAATAAGGACTAATATGCGGTTTTCGTCCAATAATAGATTAATTACTCGATTCTGTTTTAAACGGTTTAATCCATAATTTTTTATTTTTGAAATCTATTTTAATTAAATGACTTTGTAGTACATCAATACCTAAAAGCCCATCTGATTGGAATTCAGGTGGAAGAGAATCGAGAATAATCGCTTCCACTTTATCCGATGAAACGTAGCTCACACCAAGTTCAACAAATTGATAATCACTATTTTCATCCTTAATTTTAATTGATTCAGGTGAAAGGGATTGAGCTTTAATCATAGATAAGCTTGCTCCGGTATCTAATATCATTTGGTAATTTTTATAATCATCTGACATTTCAATAACTAAACCTTCATCCATTAAACGGAAAGGTAATTCAACCCATGTGTTATCTAAACTTAAATTTATATCGTCTGAAATAATAATTTCACTTTTAGGAAAATTTAAGGTTAAAACATATTGATCAAATAAACCTAATCCAATAGCAGGGAAATCATCACTTTCTTCTTTTTCATTGTTACTTGATATGGCTAAACCCCATGGTTTATATTCAATAACATTAACTTTTTTAAATATTAGTGAATTGATGACTAAATTATTCGCAATAAAAGATCTTGTTATATTTATATTACCAGATAAATCAATACTTTTTTTGTTTTTAGAAAGTTCAATTTTATCAACGATATTATCAATAAAATCTAATGGTAAATATAATCCTTCTTTACCACCTGTGTCTAAGGTAACCTCAATATCTTTACCATCAATGTTTAAGTTCAGATGAGGAATATTAAACTTTCCATCAAAATTTATTTTCCAAACAAACTCATCACTTTTGGCTAATGCACTAAATAAACATAGAATTAAGAAAATTATTTTTTTAATCATCCTTTTCCCCTTATTAAAGCAATGATAAAACAGATTATCCTATCGGCATATTTTATAATGTTAAAAAATAGTCATTTCTGCACAAAATTCTTCATCATACTTATGTTTATATAATAAATTCATGAACTTTATAACACAATCATTTCTATTTATTATTTAAAGTATTACCTATCTCATCATAATTATCCGTAGTTTTTCAATTTTAATGATTCAACATATTCGTTAATGCATATTACGAGTTATTATCTTGATTTTATGTCGATAATAAAAAATATTGTGATCATGACAACACTTTTGGTACTTAAAATTGACGGCATGTATTTTTTTAGATAATTTTTAATCAGAAATTGGTTGTTAAAGATATATCTATTGGATAAAAAAGCCCAAATATGGAGCGTGATCTTTGGAATACCGTGATATTGCAGTCAAAACTGAAGTCGAAGAAAAAATTAGAGCAAATCCTAAAATAATCAGTCAAATAAAGACAGAAAGAGGGCTTGCCGAATATTTTGGGGTAAGCCGAACGACAGTTAGAAGAGCATTAAATGATTTAATGATGGAAGGTGATGTTTTTCAGGAAGATCACCATCTCCCTAATCATACTGTCTTTGAAATGAATATGCTAAAAATGTCTTCGTTTACTGAAGAGTGCCAAAAAGAAGATGATGTTCACATCAAAATTAAAGTACTCTCTAATGATATCATTCCAATGCCTACCGAATTAAACACCTTTTTTAAATCAAATCAGCGATTAATCAGAATAGCAAGACAACGTTTATTGAATAAAACTCCGTTATCTTATGAAATAAGTTATCTTCCTTCTAAAAAATTTAAAGATTTAGTTAAACAAGATTTAAATGATGTTTCGCTTTATGAATATTTAAAAACACATTTTCATGTTATACCCAGTCATGGTCGAGAAGAGATCGCATACGAAGTCGCTCTCAACGATAAAGCCAAATATTTAGCAATTACTGAAGGCACACCTATCTATAAAGTATCAAGTTACAGTTATGATCATGACTTTGAACCGTTTGAACACACCGACCAGTACTTAATTGGTAATCGATTTAAATATCACTTATCTGCAAAAAATATCTTTAATTATCAGGAAGAATACAAATGAAGTTATTTGAAAAATTAGCACTCCAATTAATGGAGCAGATAAGTACAGGACAATATAGTGTGGGTGCAGAGTTACCGCCAGAAGGTCAGTTGCAAAAAGATTATGAAGTCAGTCGAACCACAGTCCGTAAAGCGATTGATCGTTTAGTTGAAAAAAATATGGTGGTCAGAAAGAAAGGGGTTGGATTATTTGTCGCTCCTACACTTTCAACTCAAACAATTTTAAAAATGACAGGCATAATTAAACCTCAAGCTTATTCAAATCATAAAAAACAGATCAAAGAAGCCTATCTCAGGCAAGCTGGTTGTTATTACAGTCAATTATTAAAAATAAAATCAACGGAACTTATCTACTTTATTGGTTTTTTGGAAATAGCAACAAATAGCGTAACGAAAACCATTTTTTTGCTACCGTTAACTAATTTTCCAGACTTTCAGCTTTCCATTATCAAGGTACTATCAGCACTTGAAATAATTAATTCGGGAAAGAAAAAAGTCGATAGATTAGAGCAAGATTTGCAATTGATGGTAGCCAATGCTGAACTTTCCAAACAATTACGTATCAATATTAACGCCCCATTTTTTAAAACTACTAATCACTATTTTGATATTAATAACGAACCGATTGCGCTTGAGTACAAGTTTGCTAGTAATACTAAATATGTGGTCGATTTCACCTAGGAGGTATATCAATGATTAAATTATTACGTGTAGATCACCGTTTATTACATGGTCAGGTAGTTGTTTCATGGTTCGAAAATGTTGGTGCAAACACTATTTTAGTGGCTAATGATGTCGTGGCTAATGACGAATTACGTAAATCTGCTATTCGTTTAGCTAAACCAGAAAACGCAAAATTAGTGATGAAGTCAATTGATGACAGTATTGAGGCGATCAATTCAGGCGTAACAGATAAATATCAAATGTTAATTGTCGTTGAATCCGTTGCAGATGCTGAAAAACTCATACGAGCCACGCGAGGAAAAGTCACTAGCCTAAATTTAGGTGGTACTAAACCTCGAGAAGGGACAAAAAATTACTCTAAAACAATCAATTTAACTGATACTGAGGCGGATTTATTAACAGAATTACAACAAGACGGCATTGAGATCTATATTCAACAAGTCCCAAGCGAATCAAAGCAAAAATTTGAAAAATAGTTAAGAGGGACAAAAATATGAGTATCGAATTAACAGCTGTTGTTTTAGCTTTGATTGCGATGTTAGCCAATGGTGAATACTTATTAGGTTCATCAATGTTATCCAGACCACTTGTTACTTGTACTTTAGCTGGTTTAGTCATGGGCGACATCACACAAGGTATTGTTATTGGTGCTACATTAGAACTCGCATTTGTCGGTTCGTTTTCTATTGGCGCTTCTATTCCACCCGAAATTATATCAGGCAGTATATTGGGTACCGCGTTCGCCATTGGGGCAGGTAAAAGTACCGAAATTGCTTTGGCGTTAGGTATTCCTATTGCTTCATTAGTTTTATTGGTTAAAAACTTATGTTTTCTTTTTATTCTTCCTTACTTTGTTCATAAAGCGGATAAATACGCCAGTGAAGGCAATGGTAAAGGTATGGATCGAATGAATTTATTAGGTGGATTCTTTTCAATCAATCTGCCAATCGGTTTAGTCGTAGGACTTTCTTATCTATTTGGCAGTTCTGCGGTGAATGGTCTATTGGAAATGATACCTAAATTTATTATTGATGGACTAGGTATTGCAACTGGTTTACTACCGGCATTTGGATTTGCGATGTTAATGAAAATCATGATTAAAAAGACCAATGTTACCTTCTTTATTTTTGGTTTTTCACTTGCCGTTTATATGAAAGTACCTGTCACCGGTGTGGCAATCTTTGGGGGATGTCTTGCGCTTATTTTAACGGGTTATTCGGCATTTAATGGCAAAAAAATGATAACAGAAGAAAGCGGGCAAAAACTCAGCACCAATACAGGCAATACGGTAGCTGCACAGGAGATCGATTATGAAAATGAAGAGTTCTAAACTAATAACCAATAAGGAGTTATCCAGAACGTTTTGGCGTTCATTTACAGCTGAATGGTCATGGAATTATGAACGACAAATGAACTTAGGTTATTCCTATGCGATGCGACCAGCTTTAGATAAGATTTACAGTCATAATAAAATCGAACTCACTGATGCCTATCAACGACATTTAGAATTTTATAACGTCACACCATGGTTAATCACCTTTCCACTAGGTATTTGTATTGCCATGGAAGAACAAAATGCCACCGATAGTGATTTTGATAAAAGCGCTATCAATGATGTCAAAATTGCACTAATGGGGCCTTTAAGTGGTCTGGGGGATTCGTTCTTTTGGGGAACATTACGCGTTATTGCAACAGGTATTGGTACCTCTTTAGCACTGGAAGGTAATATTCTAGGTCCACTTCTTTTTTTACTTATCTTTAACGTACCTGCCATTTTAGCCCGTTATTTTGGTTTACTTATAGGCTATAACATTGGCGCATCTTTTATTGAAAAGGTTCAAAAGACAGGTTTAATGGATAAGTTATCTTATGGAGCATCAGTGTTAGGGCTATGTGTGGTTGGCGCCATGGTTGCTACTATGGTGACATTAAATATGCCGTTAAAAATTGGGTCTGGCGATGATTCAGCCTCACTACAAGATATCTTTAACGGAATTGTACCGCAAATTTTGCCTTTGATGTTTACGTTATTCATCTTCATGTTAGTCAAAAAAGGGATCAAAGCGCATTGGATACTTCTGCTTATTGCCGCAATCGGGATTTTAGGGGCATGGAGTGGATTATTGGGATAATTAGGAAATAAAAATGAAAAGTATCGCAGACTATGTCGCCTTAGAGCCAGAATTTTATCAAAGCATATTAGATCATTATCAATCGTTATTTGCTGATCAGATTGATTTAAATACTGATAAGTCACTTCAATCGATTGTCATTTTTGCCACAGGATCAAGTGTCAACGCCGCTTATGGTGCCAGACCATTGATGAGTAAAATATTAAAAATCCCTGTTTATATTGAAGATCCTTCAATGGTAGCGAATTACTTACACTATAATGACGCTCATACGCTCTATTTTGCCATATCACAAGGTGGGGAAAGCTATTCTACCATTCATTTGGTTGAACAATTTATTAAAGAAAATCGAACTATTTATACCCTCACTAGCAATTCTAACAGTCCGATATATAACATCAGCAATCATGTTTTATCAATGGGGATGCCTGTTGAAGAAATGCCCTATGTCAGTGCTGGCTATAGTGTCATTATTCTTGATTTAATGTTGATAGCGTTAATTATTGGTCAAAAAACAGGGGATTTGGATAAGCAACAATTTGAAAGTTATCTTAAACAAATACAGGATATTACGACATCATTGCCACAAGTTATCCTACAATCACAATTATGGGTAAATCATCATCTCAGACAATTTAATCACGCTAAACGAGTGATTTTTATTGGCTATGGGGCAACTTATGGTGTCGCCCGTGAAGGAGAAACTAAATTCACCGAAACGGTTCGTAACACGGCGTTCGGAAAAGAGTTGGAAGAGTACATGCATGGCCCTTATCTTGGCTTACATCCTGATGATTTCATCATATTTATTGAACCAAAAGGGTTATTAGAAGCAAGAGCTGTAGCATTAAAAACCTTTTTGAATCGCTATGTAAAACAGGTAATAACCCTGTATGCACAGCACTCGCATTCTATTACTGAGCACGATCTAAACTTTGATATCCATTGTGATGAATTATTAACATCATTATTTATGACTATTCCTATTCATCTACTCAGTTACCAACTATCCCAGTTAAAGGGTCATAATCTAGAAAAATCAACATATCCAGAATTTGATGAAATCACTAAATCCAAAATTAAGAGGGTCACCGTATGAGAAAATTTGACGAACAAAAAGAGCTTAACAGTATGAATGGCGCATTAAAATTACGTCCGTTTATTAATCAGTTTATTGATCAGATTCATGAACGAGGTTATCGTAATATCTGTTGGTTAGGCATTGGTGGCACTTATGCTTCATCAATGCAAGCCGTCGTTCATATGAAAGAAAAATCTGCACTAGAAACTTTTGTGCAACATGCTGCGGAATATTTGGTAACTGGCAATAAGCGAATAACCAAAGATTCTTTAATAATCATCTCCTCAGTGACTGGCTCAACACAAGAAGTCGTTGAGGCTATCGATAAAATTCAAAAAGAAGTCGGCTCAACGGTATTAGCCTTTTTAGATAATGCTGATTCACCATTAGGTAAAATGGTAGATCACGTTATTTCTTATCCGATGAATGAACAGTTAAAATTCTTTATGACCGCAGACAGACTGATGTATTTAGCCGGTGAATTTCCAGACTATGATGAATTTTATCAACAAATGGATCAACATTTTGCCAAAAATATTGTTGCTGTTGCCAAAAAAGCCGATGCCTTTGGGCAAGAAGTTGCGCAAAAACATCACGATGATGCCATGCATTACTTTGTTGGAGCAGGTAATCAATGGGGAGCAACCTATTCACATGCTATGTGTTATTGGGAAGAACAGCATTGGTTACGTTCAAAATCAATCGAATCTGCTGAATTTTTTCATGGAACATTAGAAATTATAGACAGGGATACGGCTGTTACTGTTTACGTTGGTGAAGATAGTCAGCGCTCACTTAGTGAAAGAGTAGCTAGATTTTTACCACAAATTTGCGCTAATTACACCATAATCGATACTAAAGATTATGAATTGCCGGGTATTTCGGAAAAATATCGGGGGCACTTATCTCCATTTGTTTTTCGTGCTATTAATAACCGAATTGATGCTTATGTTGAACACCTCAATCGTCATCCAATGTCAATCCGTCGTTATTATCGTTGCTTAGATTACTAAAAGGAGTCGTGCATGATTGCAGTATTAGTAAGTACTCACGGCACAATGGCTAACAGTTTAATTGAAACAGCTGAAATGATATGCGGTAAGCAAACTCAATGTGAAGCCGTTCCTTTTTTAATGGGACAATCGCTAGATGATTTTCAAGAGCAAATTGAACAAAAGTTAGCAATGTTAACTAAATCGGGATCAGCCATTTTATGCTTAGTTGATTTAAAAGGCGGTACGCCTTTTAATACTCTTGTTAAACTGATCCCAAATTATCCGATGATGGAAATTATCACTGGCGTTAATATTCCAATGCTATTAACCACATTTATGCTTAGAACGGATAAAAATGATCTAATTGATTTATTGCCAGAAGTCATCGAATCATCAGTACAATGTATTGAGCGATATAATTTAATTTCAATTAGTAACAATAATATTCAAGATGAGGAATTTTAATTATATGATTAAAAAATAATAATTGAGGCAAATCTATTTTAGTATGCTAAAAATATATTTGCCTTAACTCATTGCTACCTTTTCAAGTTGGTTATAATTAAAATATCTTTATTCTTCATATAAATGTATTCATCTCAAAACGAGTTTAATATAACACTGTGTTATTATTTTAAAACCTACAAAAATAATTCTTATCTTGCTTGTTTTATGATGATATTTTGCTTTAATAGTAAAAAAGTCTCTTGGTATAACATCTACTTTTGGAAATAAAATATGAAAAATGTTGGTTTTGTTGGATGGCGTGGAATGGTGGGGTCGGTTCTGATGCAACGTATGGTTGAAGAACACGATTTTGATTATATTAATCCTATTTTCTTTTCGACTTCACAAGCAGGGCAAGCTGCACCTAGTTTTGGCGGTAAAACAGGAACATTGCAAAGTGCCGATAATATTGAAGCATTAAAGGCGTTAGATATTATCGTGACTTGTCAAGGTGGAGATTATACTTCCGAAATTTATCCAAAACTACGTGCTTCGGGGTGGCAAGGATATTGGATTGATGCAGCATCTACATTGCGTATGGAAGATGACGCCATTATCGTATTAGATCCTGTCAATAAAGCGAATATTCAAACTGCATTGGACAAAGGTATTAAAACGTTTGTCGGCGGGAATTGCACAGTCAGTTTAATGTTAATGTCACTGGGTGGCTTATTTGCTGAAAATTTGATTGATTGGGTGTCCGTATCAACTTATCAAGCGGCTTCTGGTGGTGGTGCTCGCCATATGCGTGAACTTTTAACGCAAATGGGGATGTTAAATGCCGAAGTTGCCAAAGAACTACAAGATCCTCACTCTTCAATTTTAGAGATTGAACGTAAAGTAACCCAAAAAATGCGTGATGGAAGTTTGCCAACCGATAATTTTGGTGTACCACTTGCTGGGAGTTTAATTCCTTGGATCGATAAAGCATTGGATAATGGACAAAGTAAAGAAGAGTGGAAAGGGCAAGCTGAAACCAACAAAATATTAGGTACCAATCAAATTATTCCTGTAGATGGACTATGTATTCGTATTGGTGCTTTGCGTTGTCATAGTCAGGCATTTACCATCAAGCTGAAAAAAGACATTAGCGTGCCGGAAATTGAAAAAATACTTGCTGCACATAATGATTGGGTAAAAGTGATACCCAATGATCGAGAATTATCCATGAGAGAGTTAACCCCAGCAGCCGTTACTGGTACATTAACCACTCCTGTTGGTCGTTTGCGTAAACTAAATATGGGTAAAGACTATTTATCAGCATTTACCGTTGGGGATCAGTTGTTGTGGGGGGCCGCAGAACCGTTACGGAGGATGTTACGCATCTTAGCATAATGGTTAACCGATGGCATGATAAAACAGCTCGATTTTTTCGGGCTGTTTTTGAACTTAAAAAGTTATTTATGCTACATCATGTTCGAGCAAAATCATCAAAAGTGATCCATTAAATAACGCTTGTTGTACTAAAGCAAATGCACCAATTGCCGAGCGGTCATTGAGTGAAGAGCAGTTGATTGAAAGATTCTTTCTTAAATCTTCTAAACTCAGTGAGTTTAAAGCGCTAGTTACTGTATCTAAAAGTATTTCTGTCGCTTTGGTGAGTTCACCTGCTAATACAATTCGTTGTGGGTTAAAAATATTGACCATAATAGCTACTGCTCGACCTAGATTTTCGCCTGCATCTTTGACTAACTTAATGGCAAGCTCATCCCCTTGATTGGCTAATTGGCAAATGTTGACGATATCACAACAATCTTTTGTTAATTTAGTCGTATAACCTTGATCAATCATCTGTTTTGCTCGTCGTTCAATGGCATCATTAACAACTCGGTTTTCCAAACAACCAAAATTACCACAATGACAGCGTTCACCTAACGCATCGACTTGAATATGTCCCACTTCGCAAGCACTTTGATTATGGTTAGTCAGTAATTGTTGATTGACAATAACACCTGATCCGACACCACGATGAACACGAATCAAAATTGAATCATCGACATCTTGCGTAGAGCCAAAATAATTTTCGGCTAATGCTAGACTTTGGATATCATTACCTAAAAAAATAGAAACATTAAATTGTTTCTGCAATATATCGGCTAAAGGCCATGCGTTAACTTGAATATGAGGTGTATATCGAACAATTCCTCTTACAGAATCAATCAATCCAGGTAGAACCACCGATATAGCAATAAGATGCTTAATCTTTTTACTATTTTTTTGAATAAATTGTTCAATTAATGTAATTAAATATTCTTGTGCTTGTTGCTGTATAAAAACGGTAAGAGGATACACTTCAGAAACTAAGCTGTTTGCTCCAAGATCATAGAGTTCAATGGTGACATGTGAACGACTTAATTGAATAGCAATGGCTTGATAATAGTCAAACTTGGCTTGAATGGAAACCGCTGGTCTTCCACCAGTTGATTGCTGGGCATCAACTTCTTTTATTAGTTTATTCTTAAGTAGCTGTCGGGTAATTTTGGTAATGCTGGCTGGAGCTAAATGACTGATTTCGGCTAACTGGATACGAGAAATGGGAGCTTGCTGAACAATTAAACGATAAATCATAGCATAATTTAATTGTTTAATTAGTTCAGCATTTCCAACTAAATTCAGATAATTAAATGTCATATCTTTTCTCAATACTATCATTAATTATCTGATATTCTAACGGGTGATTTCTCCATTAACAACCGTTTTAGTTATCGTAAAGTCTCGATTAAAAACAACTAAGTTAGCAATTTTACCTTCACTAATACTACCAAGTTGTTTATCCACACCGATTGCTTTTGCTGGGTAAAGTGTCGCCATTCTTAAGGCTTCATCTAAAGCAATACCCACATATTCAACAGCATTTTTAACTGCATCAATCATGGTTAATGCAGAACCGCCAAGCGTGCCTTTATCGTCAACGCATAGCCCATCTTTATAATAAATGGTTTTACCTGCAAAAACAGCAGAAGACAAATTAGAACCGGCTAACAACATTGCATCCGTAATTAAAATTAAGTGATCTTTCTTAATTTTATGGCTATTGCGAATGTTTGCCCAACTTACATGATGTCCATCGGCAATAATACCAACATATACTTCTGGTTCATCATATATTGCACCAACTACGCCTGGTTCACGTCCTGAAATATAAGGCATAGCATTAAATAGGTGAGTGCCTAATCGAATTCCATCATTGAAGCCACGACGACAGTCATCGTAATGACCATTGGAATGACCGACAGAAACATGAATTCCTGCATTAACTAATTGTTTAATAAAATGGCTTTCAACTCTTTCTGGCGCAAGAGTAATGATTTTAATTACATCAGCATTTTCACATAGAAAATCAATCATTTTTTGCGAAGGTGAACGAATAATGTTTTCGTCATGAATCCCTTTCTTTTCAGGACTAATATAAGGACCTTCAAGATGTAAGCCTAATGCTTGATTAGGATGTCGAGCTAAATATTCACGCATGACCGCGACCGCTTTTATCATAAATTCATCTGTTGATGTGATTAAAGTCGGTAAATAGCTCGTACAACCATAAATAAGATTGGTCGCTTGCATCGCTTCTAATGTTTCAACACTTAATGCGTCGAGTGTCTCATTAAATTGCACACCGCCACATCCATTGACTTGAATATCAATAAATCCAGGCGCAACGATCGCTCCTTGTAGATCTTCAATTTTGATATTGTCGGGTAAATTATCTTGTTTACAAATTTTGTCAATTTTATCACCGTCGATAATAACAGCATGATTTTCAAGAATCTCATAACCGGTATAAATACGACAATTTGTTAATGCATACATTGAGTTATCCTTTATAAAATGGTCACGTTAAGATTGTCTGCTTCCATTTGTTTGAAATATTTTAATGTTTTTACTTTAAGGTCATCAGTGCTTGGTTCATCACAAACAATAATAGATGCTGGGTGCATTTGTAATGCTGATACTGTCCATAAATGATTAATTGAACCTTCAACGCCGGCTTGTAATGCTAAACTTTTGTTATGACCACAGACTAATAAAATCACTTCTTGCGCATCCATTAAAGTAGCGACACCAATAGTTAATGCATGCTTTGGAACTTGATTCACATCATTATCAAAGAAACGTGAATTGGCAATACGTGTATCTTCAGTTAGCGTTTTAATACGTGTGCGTGAACAAAGCGACGAACCCGGTTCATTAAAAGCAATATGTCCATCTTGACCAACACCACCAACAAAAATATTGATTTTGCCATAAGATTTGATTTTTTCTTCATATTGGCGACACTCTTGAGCAATATCAGTTGCATTGCCATTTAATATATGGATATTGTTTTTATCGATATCAATATGATTAAAAAAGTTTTCATGCATAAAAGTGTGATAACTTTGTGGATGATCTTCAGGAATACCAACGTATTCATCCATATTAAACGTTACCACATGTTTAAAGCTAACATCACCTGCTTGGTAGTGTTTGATCAGTTGTTGATACATCACTAATGGCGAGCTACCGGTTGGTAAGCCTAACAAAAACGGACGATCCGCTGTCGGTTTAAATTGGTTAATTTTATTCACAATACGTTGTGCAACCCAAGCGCCCACTTCTTGAGCATTTTCTAAAGGAATAAGCCTCATTCGATACCACCTTTTCTGATATAATTAGAACCACTTCTTTTTTTTTGAAGTAAAATATGTTGACTGTATTTTACTATATTAGAGCAATTAATCAAAAAAAAGCGTGATAAAAATCACATATATTGAATAATTAATTTGCGAAGTAAAATAATATAATATGAAATAGAATGGATCGTTTACTGATATCTGAAGATGCATAACAAATCATCATGTTTAGATATAGTTTAAATAAATATAAGAGGTTAAACTTATGGGAATTTTAGCTTATATGCAACGTATTGGGCGCTCATTAATGGTGCCAGTTGCAGTTCTACCTGCTGCAGCAATACTTCTAGGGATAGGATATTGGATCAATAGCGTTGAATGGGGTGCAAATAGTATTGCGGCAACATTTTTAATAAAATCTGGTGGCGCTATCATTGATAACATGCCAATTTTATTTGCTATTGGTGTTGCATATGGTATGTCCAAAGACAAAGACGGTGCAGCTGCACTTTCTGGGTTGGTCGGATTTTTGATTATTACAACATTATTATCGCCAAATTCAATTGCACTTTTTGAAGGTGTTGATACCAGTGTTGATGGTTGGCAAACGCAAATATCTCCTGCATTTGCGAAAATCAATAACCAATTTATTGGTATTTTAGTGGGTATTATCTCAGCTGAACTCTATAACAAATTTAGTACGGTTGAGTTACATAAAGCGTTAGCTTTTTTTAGTGGCAAACGACTTGTTCCGATTATTGTTTCTATCGTGATGCTACTTATCTCTGTCATCTTTTATTTTATCTGGCCAATTATTTTTGAAGCATTAGTAAAATTTGGTGAATCGATTAAGAATTTAGGTGCAGCAGGTGCAGGGGTGTATGGCTTCTTTAACCGTATATTAATTCCAGTTGGTTTACATCATGCTCTTAACTCAGTATTTTGGTTTGATGTTGCTAACATTAACGATATTCCAAATTTCTTGGCTGGTCAAAGTGCGATAGATTCTGGTAAAGCTGTTGTAGGTATTACTGGACGTTATCAAGCAGGATTCTTCCCAATTATGATGTTTGGTTTACCAGGTGCTGCTTTAGCCATGTATCACACAGCGAAAAAAGGCAATAAAGATAAAACCGCATCAATTATGTTAGCAGCTTCTTTTGCAGCATTCTTTACGGGAATTACAGAACCGCTTGAATTTGCGTTCATGTTTGTTGCACCAGTACTTTATGTTATTCATGCAATTTTAACAGGCATTTCACTCTTTATTGCTGCAACGATGCAATGGATATGTGGATTTGGTTTCAGTGCCGGTTTAATCGATATGTTACTGCAATCTGGAAATCCTCTTGCAGTGCAGTGGTATATGCTCATTCTTCAAGGTTTAGTGTTCTTTGTGGTTTACTATGTTGCGTTCCGCTTTATCATTGTTAAATTTAACCTTAAAACCCCAGGTCGTGAAGATGAAGACAGTGCGGCACAATCATCGACAACTGATACCGCTAAACCAGCGCAAACGACAGCTGATACCACAGCGCTTGCTGAACAATATTTAGCTATTGTTGGCGGTAAAGAAAACCTGACTAATATTGATTCTTGTATCACTCGATTACGTTTGAGTGTGAAAGATTCTGATTTAGTTGATGAAGCAGCCGCTAAAGCATTAGGTGCAATGGCTGTGATTAAATTAGGTAAAACAGGTGTGCAAATTGTTGTTGGTCAACAAGCTGAAAAGATTGCAGATCAAATGAAAAAATTAGTTTAAACGATAACTACTTAAACTATAACTATTAATTAATCCGCCTTATTCGTCATACTTAACGACAAAATAAGGCGGTTTTTTATTTTTCTTGATTACTTATTACCCTTCGATATTCTTATTTCTTTCCGTTGTGTTTGATTTGATAATCAGTTATTGCGTTTCTAAATATGGCTTAGTCTAATGTTAATCAGACTAGATTAATCTTAATTGAAAGGATGATGTGGGCGAAACAATTTTTAATAATGAAGCAGATTAAAAATTTAATATTAAATTAGAATGTTAAAATGACATCTTGCTCATCAAGCAATTGATTTAAATCGTAATGGTTAATCACTTTAGTGGTAATATTAAAGGTGAAATCAGAAAGATTATGCGATTTTAATGCTGACTCACTCACATAAACATCTTCAATATCATAAAGTTCAAGCATATTGAATGTGGCGATATAGTCACGCATCAAAATGAGATCGGGTTGCTGTTCAGGTAATAAATGAAAAATGCCTTTATCGGTAAAAATGACCGTAATATGATTTAAAGCAGATAATGCTAAAGCCAAATCAAGTGCTTCTCGACCTTTGGCACTACCATGAGGGGAAGAATGAATAATAATGGCAATTTTCTTCATATCATTAACCGTCATATTTAAAATTGAATAACACGATCTGATAAAGTGATTGATTCAGTTAGCTCACCTAAACCGGTTAATTGAAAATAATCGGCAATATTTTCTTCGGTTATTCCACGTCTTAGCGAAGCTGCAACACAAATTGTTAAGGGTAGATCATATTTTTTTGCTAATTCTTGCCAAGCGCTGACTAAATCAAATTCATCATTGGCAGGGTCGGTATATCGATTACCATTATAAACACCATCAGCGTAAAAAAAGATATTTTTTATGGTGTGAGATGTATTTAACAATAAGGCTTGTGCAAATTGATACGCACAATAAGCAGATTGGGTCCCATAAGCAGGACCCAAAACAACGAGTGTATATTTCAATGAAGTAATCAATTTATTTATCTTATTTGCTTAAATGAAGATTGTTGATTGTTCCCATTGTTATCTCCATCAATGCCCAATAGCGAAATTTCAAAAACTAAAGTTGATTCTGGTAAAATCGCTGCTTTGTCTCCTTGAGCTGGATAATATTGACTACCATATGCTAATTCTGGTGGAATGACTAATTTGATTTTACCACCTACTCCAATTAATTGAATTCCTTCAGCCCAACCTTTAATTACTTCATCAAGTTTAAAGCTAACGGTTTCACCACGATCATATGAACTATCAAATTTACGTCCGTCAACGAGTTTACCTTCATAATGAACAATAACGTTACTATCTTTTGTTGGATGATGAGAAGAACCTTGATTAATTATTTGATAAAGTAAGCCCGACTTAGTTTGTTTTACACCACTTTGTTTAGCAAATTCTGAACGGAATTTCGAACCTGCTTCAATATTTTCTGCTTTTTCTTTTTCAAAACGCGCTTTGGCTTTTTCCATCACACGTTGACGAATAGCACTTAAAATAGCGTCAGTTTCATCATTTGATAATTGTGATTTACTGTTAAATGTTTCAGTGAGTCCGCTGATAATATAGTCAGGATCGATATCAATTTCGCTTTCTTTTAAAGAAGACGCAAATGAAGAACCTAATGCATAAGAATCTTTTTGTGTTTGAGTAGTTAATGTCACTTTATTCGGATTGGCTGATTGTTCTGCCGACGTGATAGTTTGTTCAGCATGGGTAGTTGTTTGCTTATCCGTCGGATTACTTTGGGTATCACATCCAGTTAAAGCTAACACAATTGCGCTACTGATAAGCGTCATTCTTAAAAATAACTTCATTTTAATTCTCCATATTGAAATTTTTTTATTATTATTAATATTATAACTTATTTGATATTAGATAATACAGTATTTACAAACCATTATTAGTAAAAAATTTGCCTTAACAAATCATTAACATTGTCATTAATCCTTTCTTGATGATTAAATCATTCTTGAGTGCAAGTGGCATCCTCAGTTATAATGTAAAAAGTTTATATTAATATATAAGGATAGCTATTTTGACTACCGAACTTAATACCCTTGATATCGAAGAAATTATTAGTTTATTACCACATCGATATCCTTTTTTAATGGTTGATCGTGTGATTAGTTATGAAAAAGGGAAAACGCTAAAAGCAATCAAAAATGTAACGGTCAATGAGCCTTTTTTTCAGGGACATTTTCCTAATAAACCCATTTTCCCCGGTGTTTTAATTTTAGAAGCGATGGCCCAAGCAACGGGTATTTTAGCTTTTAAAAGTATTGAAGAATTATCACCCGGACAATTGTACTATTTTGCATCTATTGATAAAGCTCGTTTTAAACGACCTGTTGTGCCTGGTGATCAGATTGTACTGGATGTGGAATATATTAAAGAGCGTCGTGGAATTGCATTATTCCATGGTGTAGCAACTGTTGATGGAAAGTTAGTTTGCGAAGCCGAGATGATGTGTGCTCGTAAATAGTATTGATTTGTCTAAATATCCCAAAAACAGTATGAAGGAAATGCTATGGCAACGGAAATACATCCAAGTTCAGTGATAGAAAAAGGCGCCAAAATTGGTAACAATGTTAAAATTGGTCCTTTTTGCTTTATTGGTGAAAATGTTGAAATTGGTGAAGGGACTTTTTTAAAATCACATGTAGTCATCAATGGCCACACTAAAATTGGTAAAGATAACCAGATATTTCAATTTGTATCGATTGGTGAAGTTAACCAAGATTTAAAATATCGAGGCGAACCAACTCGCACTGAAATTGGTGATCGTAATATGATTCGCGAAAGCGCGACTATTCATCGCGGTACTGTTCAAGGTGGCGGAATTACTAAAATTGGCAGTGATAATCTATTAATGATCAATGCGCATGTTGCGCATGATTGTCGAATTGGGAATCATTGTATTTTGGCAAATAATGCAACACTTGGTGGACATGTTGAGTTAGATGATCATGTTATCATTGGTGGTATGACTGCGGTACATCAATTTTGTGTCATTGGATCACATGTTATGGTTGGTGGTTGTTCAGGCGTTGCGCAAGATGTCCCACCTTATGTGATAGCACAAGGAAATCATGCCACACCACATGGCGTGAATTACGAAGGTCTAAAACGTCGTGGATTCAGTAAAGAAGCTTTGCAAGCTATCCGCAATAGTTACAAAATTCTTTATCGAAATGGGCTATCGTTAGACGAAGCGAAAGCAGAAATTGAGGCTATTGCAAATCAATATCCTGAAGTCAAATTATTCAATGATTTTTTTGCACGTTCAACACGTGGCATCATTCGTTAATGACTAGTCAACCAATCACAAGCCAGACAGATACGAATAAATCATTAACCATTGCTTTAGTCGCCGGTGAAACATCTGGCGACATTCTGGGCGCTGGATTGATTCGTTCTCTCAAAAAGTATCATCCTAATATTCGATTTGTTGGTATTGCAGGGCCTTTAATGCAAGCTGAAGGGTGTCAAGCTTGGTATGAAATGGATGAGCTTTCTGTTATGGGGATTGTAGAAGTGTTGGGAAAATTACGTCGTATTTTAGCAATACGTCGTGATATTACTAAGCGTTTAATTGAATTAAAACCCGACATTTTTATAGGAATTGATGCACCTGATTTTAATCTTTCCTTAGAAGGTAAGTTAAAGCGAGCAGGGATTAAAACAATTCATTATGTGAGTCCTTCGGTATGGGCTTGGAAGCAAAAACGTGTTTTCAAAATTAAACGTAATACTAATCTCATATTAGCTTTTTTACCTTTTGAAAAAGCGTTTTATGATAAGTTTAATGTCCCTTGTCGTTTTATTGGTCACAAAATGGCAGATGATGTGCCATTGATGCCTGACCAAGTCGCAATGCGTCAACAATTAGGCATTCCGCTCAATGGTCGGTGTTTAGCAATATTGCCGGGAAGTCGTCATGCGGAAGTCACCTTATTGTCTGCCCCTTTTTTACAAGCAGCTCAGCTTTTACGTGATCGTTACCCTGATTTGCATATAGTCGTACCTTTAGTCAATGAAAAAAGACGACAAGAATTTGAGCAGATTAAAACGCAAATAGCACCAGAACTGAAAGTTCAACTATTAGATGGTCATGCCCGTGAAGCAATGATTGCCAGTGATGCTGCGATTTTGGCATCCGGAACAGTAGCACTAGAATGCATGCTAGCCAAATGTCCAATGGTGGTGGGTTATAAAATGAAGCCATTCACTTTCTGGTTAGCCAAAAAATTAGTTAAAACCCCTTATGTTTCATTACCCAATATTTTAGCTGGTAAAGAAATTGTACCCGAGTTATTACAGCAAGACTGTACCCCTGAAAATATCGCTAATCATATTATTCCTTTTTTAGAAGGGGATAATAGTGAACTTAAAAAAACATTTTTATCATTACATCAGCAAATTCGTTGTCACGCTGATGAACAAGCAGCTCAAGCTGTACTTGATGTATTAGAGGATTCACCTTGTTGTTAGAATTTAGTTATCCTGATGCCACCTTAATTGCTGGAGTTGATGAAGTTGGGCGGGGGCCGCTTTGTGGTGATGTTGTGACGGCAGCTGTTATTTTAGATCCTAATAAACCAATCAAAGGATTAACGGATTCTAAAAAACTTTCCGAAAAAAAACGAGATCAATTATTTGACGTTATTAAAGAAAATGCACTAGCTTGGTGTATTGCAAGAGCTTCTGTTGAGGAAATTGACAAATTAAATATTTTGCATGCTACCATGTTAGCTATGCAACGAGCGGTGACTGGACTTGCGATCCAACCTGATTTTGTTTTAGTCGACGGTAATCGTTGCCCTGAATTTGGTATTCAAACACAAGCCGTTGTCAAAGGCGATTTGCGGGTGGCAGAGATTAGTGCTGCGTCGATTTTAGCAAAAGTGACGCGTGATCGTGAAATGGTAGAATTAGACAAATTGTATCCCCAATATGGACTGGCAAAACATAAAGGATATCCCACCAAAGATCATTTAATGGCAATTGAGCTGTATGGTATCAACCATTTATATCGTAAAAGTTTTGCTCCAGTTAAAAAGTTATTATTTATTTAATGCGACCAATTTTTGTCTACTGTTATTAATAACGGTGAATTAAACATAGCGACAGGCGAAATAACGGTTTCTTGAAAGGGGATTTTATCGCCATAACGCGCTTTTAATTTTTGCTTTACGAGTGCTGATGAAAGATTGAAATCTTTGATGTTCTGTAATTGACCAATTTCTAATTTAAGTGCTCTATTATAAATTTTCCTAACTAATTCAGAACAATAGATATAATTGTCATTCCAACCAAACCAGATATCATAAGGTTTATTTTCAAAAGTTTTTGCAACTAGCTTTAATTTATTGGTTTCCTTAACAGATAAATTATGATCTTTGAGACGTTTGATTACATAATATCTATTTTTTCCTCTTTCAATAAAGCTTGTTAAAGGTGTATAAGCGACTTTACTCCCAGCTTCAAATACATAAGGTTTACCATTTTTTATGAAAATGATTCCCATATGGCTATAGGGCGAATTTGTTGCTTGTTCAACGGCTTTACTTTGACTGGATTGAGACGATTGAAAAATAATATCGCCATCTTTTGGCTGATAATTTGCTTCACAGATAAAACAGGAAAATAACAATATAAAAATTAAAATAAATCGCATAATTTCCTATTATTCCTATGATTACATTTTGAGTTGAAAAGTATTGTCTAAATACCTTATATAAAAAAACAGCTACTGAAGATTATTTATTATCAAGTAGCTGTTGTTTATTTTTCGGTTAATAATTAATCTTGCTGACTAAAAATAGACGCAAATTTACTTTTATACTTCGCTTTGCAATCACGAGCAAAACGGATGGTTTTAAAGATACCCAATAAACTAGCTTGATGCATACGATATAGCAAACGATGGATCATTAACGCAAACCAACCTTTCACACTCATTTCTTTATTGCCAATCATCTTAACCACGCCTTGGGCGGTATCATGTAAAGAAATAATGGTTCCTTTATCGGTATAGACAAATGACTTCATGGCTTGATTGTTAATCAGACTAACGATATTTCGAGCGCAAATTTTTGCCATTTGATTAGCTGCTTGTGCTGTGGGTGGAGAAGCTCGTCCGCTATCTTGCATCGCATAAGCACTATCACCAATAACAAAGATATTATCGTCTCGTGTAGTTTGTAATGTCGGTTTAACGACTAATTGATTTGAACGACTTGATTCTAAACCAGCTATGTCTTTCAGATAATCAGGTGCTTTAACGCCAGCAGTCCAAATCATAATATCGGCTTTAATGGTTTCCCCTTCTTTAGGATAGAATCCATCACTTTCGGCCTTAGTAATCATGGTATTCGTTAAGACATGAATACCGCGTTTTTCAAGGGTTTTAGTAATGCTTAATGCCGTTTTTTCGGGTAATGCTGGTAAGATACGATTGGTTGCTTCAATAACGGATACATCTAAGAAATCAGCACACATTTTGTTTTTTCGACATACGCCAAACGTTTCAACCATATGAGGTAGTTCAGAGGCTAACTCGACACCTGTTGCGCCACCACCAACAATAGCAATGCGAAGTTTTTCCCCTTTAGTGTCAGCGTCTTTATCGAGCGTTGAACAGAAATTTGTGAATTTTGATAGCAGTATTTCACGTAGGCGAATAGCGGCATTTTGATCATCTAAAAATATACAATGTTCTTTAACACCAGGCGTACCAAAATCATTCGAAGTACTGCCTACTGCTATAACCAAAATATCATACGATAGGGAAATATGATTATCATTTGTATCATTGATCAGAACTTGCTTATTCTCACGATCAATATTGGTAAAAGTACCTTGAGTAAACTCAAAATGATGTTGCTTTGCTTGTTCAGAAAAGAAGATGTTATCAACTTGTTCATACATAGCACCTGTTGCAACTTCATGCAGTAGTGGTTTCCAAATGTGGTAACTATTTTTATCGATCAGCGTTATTTCAGCTTGTTTATTTTTACCTAGCTTATCACCAAGATTAGTTGCCAACTCTAATCCACCTGCACCACCACCAACAATAATTATTTTTTTCATATTTAATACCTTACAATCCTAATTTAAAATATCATACTAAATAAGTAGGTTTTTATCTATATTCTTTTGACTAATATCAATTATAAATAAAATCTATTAATATATTGATTTACAATGATTGAAAATAATTTATTTTATTAAAAATAAAATGTTTAATATTTATTAAATAGAAGACAATTAATGCCTTTATTTGGAATAAAGTGAAGGTGAACTTGTACGAATAAAGCACTTTTCGTATAATGAGTAAATAAGTTTTTACGTATGTTATCCTATTAATATTTATCTAAACATCTTGATATCTTATCCATTTAACATCACACTTTAAAAAAAATTATATGAATAAAAAAATATTTATTAGTATTGCGTTAATCGTTATTTTAATTTCAATGACGATTCTAATACGCTCACACAATAGCCAGTTAATTCTTCAAGGTGAGGTTGATGCGCCGAATGTCAGTGTGGCTTCAAAAGCCAAAGGGCGTGTTCAGCTTATTCACGTTAATCGGGGTGATGATGTAAAGCCTAATGATATTCTAATTACGCTTGATAGTCCTGAATTATTAGCGCAAGTGAAAGCGGCTGAAGCCGCACGAGATCAAGCTAAAGCTCAGGTAGCACTTTCCGAACATGGTACGCGTGAAGAAAGCATACGTTATTACGAAGCATTACTTGAACAAGCAAAAGTCGCTTATGATAATGCATCAAAAGAATATGACCGTAATAAAGCAATATCTGCCAAAGGGTTTGTATCACAGTCAATATTGGATAATGCATTAAAAACACGTGATGCTGCTTTTCAACAGGTACAATCTGCACAGGCTAATTTAGATCAAGCTAAAAATGGTGATCGTATAGAACAGCGTGAAATTTATGCAGCCAAATTAAAAGAAGCAGAAGAGCAACTCAAGCAATTACAAATTCAATATGATGATCTTCAAGTTAAAGCCCCTGTTGGTGGTGAAATTGGTTCAATACCGGCTGAGGTAGGGGAATTATTTAATGCGAATAGTCCGCTATTAACAGTGATTCGATTACCGGATGCCTACTTTGTGTTTAATCTTCGAGAAAATATTATGCCGAACGTTCACAAAGGGGATCGTATTAAGTTAGAAGTGCCGGCACTAGGAAATAAAGAAATCGAAGCAGAAGTTCGTTACATTGCCCCAATGGGAGACTATGCAACCAAGCGTGCAACTCGTGCAACGGGCGATTTTGATTTGAAAACGTTTGAAGTCAGATTATATCCAATTCATCATGTAGAAGGTTTACGTGCGGGTATGAGTACTTTATGGAAATTGGACAATTAATGTTGGACTTTTGGACACGTTTTAAAGATGCATTTAATGACGAAGTGCCGCAAATATTCAAGCGGTTCACTTTTCATTGGTTAATGTGGATCTTACCACTGATTATTTTTGTCTTAATCAGTAGTATCTTTTATCGCGGTGTTTTGTTCGATTTACCCGTTGGCTATATCGATCAGGATAAAAGTGTTTTATCACGTGAAATTGTGCGTAATCTTAATGCGGGTGCGCATGCCAACCTGATTAATTACGATAGCCAACTTTCCGAGGCTGAACGGGATTTACAAGAAGCAAAAATTTATGCCATATTGTATATTCCACCCAATTTTGAAGCGGATGTTTTATCTGGTCGTCAACCTACCCCAATGCTTTATTATAATGCGTTATATTACAGTGCAGGGTTATACTCCATTATGGATTATTCGGGGTTAATTGCGGCGTTAAATACTGAATATCGAACAACGTTAGCGACCAGTGTCGGGTTACCAGTTCCCCCACTTGCCAAAGTGAATTTCAATTATGATGGGCTATTTAATGCTAGCGGTAACTCAATGTACTTCCAACAGTTTTCGGCGGTTGTACATTTATTACAATTATTTGTTGTTACTACAACAATCTATATCCTGTCGCAATTACCTAAGCGAACCCGCCCTAATTATCCCTTTGTGCTTGGAAAATTAGCGCCGTATACCATTTGGTATACCATGTTACTCATTTTCGAAATTGCGATGTTAGTTCTGTTTTCGCATGCCAGGGTATCAGGATCCCCATTTGCGATGATGACGGTGGTGTTTTTTTATGTCATAGCGGCACAAAGTATTGGTATTTTACTGTATACCTTTACGAAAACGGCTATTGATGCATATACCTATATCGGTGTGCTAGTCGGATTGGCATTAACTTACTCTGGTATTGTTGTACCCGAACTTTCAATGCCGTGGATAGCCAGATTTATCTCATCCCTTGAGCCACTAACTTATGCGCTAAATAAGTTATTTGACCTTTTTTTACGGCATTCAAGTTATCTTTCAGTATTAAAAACCTGCGGTATTTTAATGATCTATCCAATAATTATTACCGTGTTAGTCAGAAAACGTTTAGTGAAACGTTTGCATTCACAGTAAGAGGATAAGTAAGATGATTAAAATATTTTGGTCTTCGTTTATAAAAATATTCTTTTACATGTTAATGCGACCGATGTGGTTATTATTACTTTTATCGGTTTCTTTGATGAGTTTAGTTTATATTAATGGCACTATTACAAATTTGCCGGTAGCAATTGTTGATCAAGATCATACGGCGACTAGTCGAAGCCTAATACGTTCTTTAAACACCAGTTCAAAGATTGAAGCCATTACTTATGAAAATTCATTACAAGCGTATGATGATATCAATAATCGTAAACTGTTTGCGGTATTTACTATTCCAAGAAATTTTGAAAAAAAGATCTTAAATGGTGAAGAAGTCACAATACCAGCCTATGGTGATGCTTCAAGTCGTTTAGCTAATGGTTTGATACAGGTGGATATTCGAGGAATCTATCAGCAAATATTAACTCAATATAATACACGGATTATGCGAAATGCTGGATTTGCCGATAAACAGATCGACATCATACTATCGCCAATTAAAGGTCAAACAGAACCGCTATACAATGCTGGCATAAGCTTTGCAGCCATCACTTTTCCTGGCTTATTAGTGATGTTATTGCAGCACTCATTTTTAATCGCTGCAACACGCACTAACATTACGTTAAACTCCTTGCCACAAGGAAAACCGCCAAAAATTGTAATTTTTGGTAGCTTATTTGGTTTATTACCAATCTGGCTTTTTTTATCCATCGTGCTTTTTGGATTATGGCCTTGGGTACTTGGTTATCGTCAGTTAGCTAGCCTTACTGAAATACTAATCATGACATTTCCACTATTACTTGGTGCTTTGGGTTTAAGTAAATTGTTGACTGAGTGTTTGCGCAAAACTGAAATGATATATCTGACATTGGCATTTTTGACGACGCCTGTGTTTTATCTATCCGGTACCATTTGGCCAATTGATGCTATGCCTCATTGGGTTCAATTTGTCTCATATTTATTGCCGTCAACATGGGCGACTAACATGATTGCAGGTGTGAATCAAATGGGACTTGGGCTAGCAGATAATTGGCACAATATATTGATGATACTCTTATTAGGTGCGATATACAGCATAATGGGCATTCTTATTGCTGCATTAAGAGAAGGTCGAATACGTAAATTTTTCAGAAAGAGAAAAGCGAAAATACAATCTAAACGGCAGTTGATTTAATCTTATTGAACTTTTTATTTATCAAACCGCTTCCAATAATTCGTTAATTGTCTTAGTAGTTAGGATGACAATTAACGAATGTTAAGTTGCGTAATGTATTACTAAAAAAGATTTTCATTATCAAAGTCGAATTATTCGTTTTTCCTGTTATGATATTTTGCTAATGTTTTAGATAGATATCTTGTGTTGTAGTGAATGAAATATTATCCATGGATTATTAGCCTACGCTTAAAAACGTTACCTCTTTCTTTATGTGCGATATTAGTCGGTAATGCGCTGGCTTATTGGCAACAACAATTTGATTATCGGATTATGTTATTATCTATTAGTACTGCCTCGTTGTTACAAATTCTGTCAAATTTAGCTAACGATTACGGTGATGCAGTTAAAGGAAGTGATAAATGTAATATAACCGCTCATACTCGTGGTATTCAATTGGGGTTAATCACATTAAAACAGTTAAAAATAGCGTTAATCATCAATATAATTTGTTGTATTTTATCCGGGCTATGTCTATTACACGTTGCTTGCAACAACCGATATGAATTATTCAGTTTTATATTATTAGGCTTGCTATCTATTATTGCTGCTATTACCTATACTATTGGCAACAAGCCTTATGGCTATAGTGGCTTTGGCGATTTATCCGTTTTAATATTTTTTGGGCTAGTTGGTGTAATAGGAAGTTACTACCTGCAAACAAAATCATTATCAAATTTAATTATTCTACCTGCTTTAGGTTGTGGATTGTTGTCAGTGGCCGTACTCAATATTAACAATTTACGTGATATTGATAGCGATCGAAATTGCCATAAGCGTACGTTAGTGGTGTTAATGGGACAAACCAAAGCTCGCTTTTATCATCTATTTCTAATTGTGACTGCATTTATTTTATTGGCACTTTTTGCTAGTCATCAGTTACATACCATTTGGCGGTGGTTATTTTTGATAACGCTACCGCTATTTATTTACCATATTTATGCTGTTTTTCGATTTAAGGTAGCTAAGGATGCTATCCCTTTATTATTACAGATGGTCAAACTTGCATTATTCACTAATTTACTTTATTGTTTGGGAATTATTTTGAACTAGCTCACGTTTATTTAAATTCGGTATCTTGTAACGCTATGTAAGCGTTATACTAGATAAACTAAAATATAAAGGCTAAAGGAGGCTTGGCAATGGAGTTTGATACTTCAATTCTTTGTGATTATTATCCGGAAGATGTTAACGTAGTAGAACCAATTTTCACTAATTTTGGTGGGGTTGCATCATTTTCAGGTCAAGCCGTAACAGTTAAATGTTTTGAAGATAACGGATTATTATACGAAATCTTGCAATCTAATGGTGCAGGTAAAATTCTAGTTATTGATGGCGGTGGATCGGTTCGTCGAGCATTGATTGATGCAGAACTGATTGATATTGCTGTTCAAAATCAGTGGGAAGGCATCATTGTTTATGGCGCGGTTCGACAAGTAGATTATCTGGCAGAAGCAGATATTGGTATTCAAGCGTTAGCGGCGATACCCGTAGGTGCAGAAGATCAAGGTATTGGCGAAGTAGACATTAGAGTCAATTTTGGGGGGGTGACCTTCTTTTCTGGTGATTTTGTTTATGCCGATAACACCGGAATTATTTTGTCGGAAATTGCCTTAGAAATCGACGAAGAATAGCTTATAACTTGTGTTCATCCGCTGATCTTAATCGGCGGATGTTTGATGTTAAAAATAGTATGGCTGTAAAATATAACTAAATTAAACCGTAACGTTACGAATATACCCACCTGTTACCGTCTTAATTAAACCAGCAAGCTCCATATCTAACAATTTAGTTGCCAAATCAGGAATCGATAAATTTAACTGTTGAGCAATAATATCAACCGGAATAGGTTGATGACGAATTAAAGCAAAAATTTCAGGATATAACATAGTTTCAACGGATTTTACAGGTTGCGACGTTAATGGCTTGGTAGTTGATAGATAATGAGAATAATGCTCTAAGATATCAGTTGGTTTTGTGACTAAATAGGCTCCTTGCTGAATTAAAGCATGCGTACCACGACTGTTTTCGTTATTAATTTCACCGGGTAAAGCAAATACATCTCGATTTTGTTCTAAGGCATAACGCGCAGTAATCAATGAGCCACTTTTTTCCGAAGCTTCAACCACAAAAGTACCCAGACTTAATCCGCTTATTATCCGGTTTCGTCTTGGAAAATATTCTGATCTTGCTGCTTCAAAGGGCAAAAATTCAGAAACTAAAGCGCCATTTTGCGCCAATATGTCATGGGCAAGTTTTAAGTTTGATCGTGGCGCAATTTTAGCTAGACCGCTACCTAAAACAGCTATAGTGTGTCCTGATACTTCAAGTGCGCCTCGATGACAAATTGCATCTAGTCCCAACGCTAAACCGCTAGTTACTGTTAAACCATTTATTGCCAATTCCCCCGCAAAATAGCGTCCCCATTGTGCACCATATTCACTAAATTGACGGCTACCGACCATGGCAATTTGAGGTGTTTGTAGTAACTGTTTATTCCCCATAACAAAAAGTAATAAAGGCGATGCGCTAATTTGTTTGAGTAGTGGTGGATAATCAGGATCACAATAGGTAATAAGCGTTTTAGGCATACCATCACTATTGAGCCAATTAAGCACAGGTTCAAAATGAAGGTATGAAATAGCCAAAAAGCGTTCTTGTTGCGTTTCATTCAATCCAAGCTTTTCGAGAAAAAATGCAACATTATTGATTGTATTTGGCATTCCATTTTTAAAAAACTGACTCATTTTTTTAAAAATGGCACGTTTTTCTTGTCCCAGCATTGAAATTCGTAATAAGAACTCATATTTACTCATCATTGTTTTATCATTTTATAAAAGTGTGGTTTCGTGAATTGGTGAGATATATTTTATCAATAGCTAACAAATGCTATTCACCAGCATCATAAATGTTTACAATGTATTTAAATCTGAAAAACCTGACAATTGAGGAGTAGATCGAAGAAATTATGGCTATTTTACCGGTATTACGTTTTCCTGATGAGCGATTACGCAAAGTTGCAAAACCAGTGACAGCATTTACACCCGAACTACAAACCATTATAGATAATATGATTGAGACCATGTATGAGCATAATGGTATTGGACTTGCCGCCACTCAAGTTAATGTGCATGAACAAATTATTGTCATTGATGTAACAGAAGATCGTAGCAATGTTTATGTAATCATTAACCCAGAAGTGATTAGCCAGGAGGGGGAGACAGGCATAGAAGAGGGTTGTTTATCCATTCCAGATTGTCGAGGATTTGTACCAAGAGCTGAAAAAATTAAGATTAAAGCGCTCGATCGTAATGGAAACCCTTACCAAATTGATGCCGATGAACTTCTTGCGATATGCATTCAACATGAAATGGATCATTTAAAAGGTAAGCTATTTGTTGACTATCTTTCTCCTTTAAAACGTCAACGAATCGAACAAAAAATGAAAAAAATGGCTCGAGAAGAGCTTAAAAGTAGATAAAAATAATGATAATTTATGTGGTAATTTAACTGAAGATACCGATTCAATTTGTTAAACTACCGCATAAATATTTTTTATTTTAACCAACCGTCAAAAGGTTTCTCTCCGAGAGTTTTATTACTTAGAACGATCTTTCATCTGTATAAATTACAATATGCAATAACTGTTTTATCGCCCCTTTTAGGATACTTTGCTTAAATTATTTAACCGGCTAATGCTATTAGCATTGTTGATATATATTCAAATATCTGTTCAAACACAAACTCGGCAAAAGCGGGTAACATCGACATTAAATATGTGAGCATGATTAACCCTAATAATAAGGTTAGGGGATAACCAATAACAAAAATAGATAGTTGAGGAGTCATTCTATTTAACAGCCCTAACGCCATATTGATAATTAACAACAAAGCCATTAAGGGTAATGCTAACATTATCCCATTAATAAATAGTAATCGGCTGATATCAATCAAAGTAAGAACGCCATTTGCTTTTAACGGCAAAGTTGTTATTGGAATGATGTCAAAACTATTGGCTAGTCCATACAATAACCATAAATGACAATCTAAACTAAGAAAAATTAACAAAGCGATGATATTGATGAAACGTGATAATACCGATGTAGATGGCCCACCAATAGGATCAAAAAACGTAGCCATACCTAGCCCCATTTGCATACCAATTAATTCACCAGCTACTCTCATGGTCATAAAGGCAAGTTGCATAGCAAGACCCATTAATACACCGATGATAACTTGCTGCGCAATCATCCAAATAGCCATTAATGAATAGAGTGTTACAGGCTCATCGGTCGGGGGTAATGGTAACAAAAGTGCAATGAGTAAAGCCAAACCAATTTTGACGCGGTTAGGTACTTCTTTTTCGCCAGTAATGGGAGCAACCATTACTAGTGCTAAAATACGTACAAACGGTAAAAACGAGTTTTTAACCCAAGAAAAAAAATCAATATCAAATAGATAATTAATATCAAATTCCATTAAATTTAGCTGGTTAGATTTGGAATGTTGGTAATAACAATTTTAATATAGTCAGTCATTGTCGATAGCATTGATGGCCCTAAAACAATTAAGACGACAATCACCGCTAAAATTTTAGGAATGAAAGATAAGGTCATTTCGTTAATTTGTGTTGCAGCTTGTAATAAACTAATAATCAAGCCGGTCACCAATGCAGCTAAAAGTAAAGGGCCAGCAAGTGAGGCTGCGACTTTGACAGCTTGAATGGCAAGCGTACTAATCGAATCAGGTGACATAATTTTCCTTAATTTAAGAATCTTGAGTTTATGTTTTTCAACTAAAAAAGCTCTGTGCCAGTGAACCTAGTAACAAATGCCAACCATCCGCTAAAACAAACAACATTAATTTGAATGGTAGAGATACGGTTGCAGGTGGTACCATCATCATGCCTAATGCCATTAACGTACTTGCAACAACTAAATCAATGACCAAAAAGGGAATAAAAATCGTAAAACCAATTTGGAAGGCTGTTTTTAATTCACTGACGACAAAGGCAGGTACTAGTACATTCAATGGCACTTGTTCTCGTGTTTCAACTTCGTTGACATGAGACATATTCATAAATAAGGCAAGATCATTTTCCCGTGTTTGGCTTAGCATAAATTCGCGTAATGGTTTTGCAGCTGTTGTTAAGCCTTCTTGCATCGTGATTTGATTTTGTGAATAAGGAATATAAGCATCTTGATAAATTTTATCGATCACCGGTGACATAATAAAAAATGTCATAAATAGTGCAATGCCCAAAATAACTTGGTTGGGTGGGGCTGATTGCGTGCCAAGCGCATTGCGTAATAATCCCAATACAATGATGATTCGGGTAAAACTGGTCATCAAAAGTAAAATAGCAGGTATAAACGTGAGTAACGTTAAAAATACCAATGTTTCAACAGGTAATGACCAACTATGTTCACCATTTTGTATTGTTTCAGTCATAAATGGGAGTGATGAAGGATCAGCAAAACAAAATCGGCTAAAAAACAATAAGCTTAATAATTTCGTTAGCAATATAAAAATTTTTAACCGCACAAGGCATCACTCCTTTTTCGTTTTTAACGCTGATTGCAAGATTTGCTTGAACACATTGTTATCAGCTGATTTAGCAACGGGTGTTGATTGTGATAATAATTTTTCGGCACGTTGTTCATCAATGGTATGTAGCAACGTCATATGATGCGAAGTGATACCGACAACCAATAATTGCTTATCCACCTCAACTAACATGATTCGTTCTTTTGGACTAATGCAATGCGTTGCTTTAACATCAATAAATGCATTACGTTTCTTATTATGACCCAGACGTTTAACTATCCAACCTAACAATAGAATCATAAAAATGACACCAATTAGCGCCGTGCCAATTGATGTGCCCATTTGACTGTAAAGATTTAATTCAGATGATGACGATACAGTATTGCTCGTGATAGTTTGGGTACTTGAGGTTGAGATCTTCGTCATATTTTTTAGGTTTATCGCCATTAACGGCTCAGTCTGCGCACACGCTCGGAAGGAGTAATAATATCGGTAATACGGACACCGTAATTATCACCAACAACGACAATTTCGCCTTGAGCAATTAAATAACCATTGATCAAAATATCTAAAGGTTCGCCAGCAAGTCCGTCGAGCGCAATCACTGATCCTTGAGTAAGATTGAGTAAATCTTTGATTGTCATTTTAGTTCGACCAAGTTCGACACTTAAATGAACAGGAATATCTAAAATAAGATTGATATCTTGTTTTTTATCTTCTGTATGATTAGGTGAAAGTGTTTCAAAAATGGCTTCTTTGGCGATGAGTTCATCATTGAGCGTATCATTCGCTTGGTTTTCGTCATTATTTTGTTTGTTATCAGTCATTGAATTCCCCTTCATTCAATTGTTCTAATACAGGATTAATTACTTGTTCTACTTGAATAGCATATTGTTTATGGGTTTTTCCATAGTGACCTTTTAATATAGGTACACCCCCGACAGTAACATCAAGAAGAGTTGGTTTTTCGATTACTAAAATATTATCTACTTTGAGCGCAAGTAGTTTGTCTACTGTTGTTTGAATTGTCGTAAAGTTAGCAACTAACTCGACGGTAGATTGTTTGATGCCACTGGTTAAAGAACTCATCCAAATGTTATCATCTTGATGCGTTTGTTGCTCAATGGGTGGTTTTATCAGTAACTCTTTAATGGGTTCAACCATTGAATAAGGAATACAGATACTGAATGTTGTTTTAGAATTACCAATTTCAACTTTAAAGTTTGATGTTAAAACGACATCATCCGGTGAACTTGTGATATTGGTGAATTTGCTCTGTATTTCTGAACGAATGTATTCAGTTTCAATTGAATATATATCTGTCCAGGCATTTTGATAAAACGTTAACGCTAGTTCGAGTACGCGTTTAATAATTTGCTGTTCGGTATGGGTAAATTCCCGTTCTTCTGTATCGAGTTGCGAAGCATGGCCATCACCACCAAATAAAGTATCAACCACGGTATAAACAATCTCAGGCGAAAACGCAAATAAGCTTGAACCTCGCAATGGATTGAGGTGCACAAGATTTAAATGGTTAGCCGCTGAAATCTGTGAAAACTCTTTAAAAGTTTGAGGTTCAATCGGTGAGGCAATGACATCCGTATTTCGTCTTAATAAGTTAAATAAACCTATTCTAAATTGACGAGCAAAGCGCTCATTCACAATTTCTAACGCAGTTAAACGTTCAGGAATAAAACTATGTTTGACAGATAAATCATAAGGTTTAACTTCAATTTTTTTTGATGATATATGATTGTCAGGATCTTTCTTATTTGTTGTCATTGGTTTGTCTTCAGACGGTGGTAAGCTATCAGAAGACTTATTCATATTGGGCGTAGGCGCTTGCTTATCCGGCATGATAATCACCGTATGATAAAATCGGTAAACAATACTTCATCAACCTTCACTGAATGTTTAGGATCGTATTGTCTGGATAGAGCGACTTTTATTTGTTCTTGTAAATCGATCTTGCCTGTCTCTTGCTTTAAGTTATTCACATATTGTTTAGAGGTTAACAGCAATACATCGCTTCTGACTTCTGGTAAATACTCTAAAAGTACTGATTTTTGTTCTTCATCTGCCACGCGTAATACCATACCAACATAAAGAATTTTATTAATTTCAGCACTATCTTCTGAAGTTGGTAATGAAATTGTAAATGGTTTTAGTGTTAAAAATACCGGTGATAAAACAGGTGGCTCTTCTTTAGCTTTAATTGTATTTTTAGACTGATTTTGGAACCATAAATAGGCAGTTGTTGCTAATGCTAACATTGTAATGATAATAAGTATTAGGTTTAAAATACTCACTTTTTTCTTGGAAGTTGGCATGTTTATTCTTATCTCAGTTAAAATTTGGAAAAATAATAACCAATTGAATGGTTAAAAATACAAGAATAATAGATCAAGCTGACAGAATTGATTTGAAGAATAGGCGATAAAAATATCACCTATTCAGCCTTTTTATTTGCTCATCATTTAAAAAAATAAATGCAATGCCTTACTCAGCTTTACGCAAATATACTCAACCCCGATTTTGCCAAATGGTGACTAACCTGACTAGGTTGATGAATTTCCTCAATGACATTTGAATGTGCGATTATTGGTGTTTGACGATTCTTTGATTGTTGATATTGCGCCGACTGATCAGCATCGTTCATCATTGAAAAGTCACTAATATCGGCTTGCTCTAGTGTGATACCTTGCTCTTCAAGCGAACTTTTCAAATAGGGTAAGGCAGATTCTAAAACGCTTTTGACTACGGCATGAGCAGCCATCATATGCAAGTTCATTTTATCTTCCAACATATCCAATTTTATATGTAATGAACCTAGCTCTTGAGGATTAAGTTTAATATTCGCCGTTTGAATCCCTTGCCGGTTAAACATGATGATCTGCTCAGTCAGTGATGACGGCCATTGTTGATTTGTGACTGCGACAGGCAAGTTTATCGACGTAGTGATTTTTGCAGGCGTCAACATTACTCCTGTTGGATCTTGTCCATGCGACGATGTGGTTATTGCTGTCTCTTGATGGATAGTCATATCGCTTGTGAACTGCTGTATCGAAACATGACGTTGTTGGTTTTGTAATTCTGCTCTAGCATTATTCAACGGAAAACAATTATTTGCGACGGCTGATAATTGACGATTTGAACTCTTTTTCAAAGTGGCTATTTCAGTGTTATTTAAGTTCGCACTAAAATGATGTGGGTTACTTCCCTTTATTGCCATATTGTTTTGCAATGAACGTTCATCGATTATTGCTTCACGCTCATCAAGGCTATTAACGGGTAATCGTTGCTCGTCATCAGTGATGTCTGATGCGAAAGAATTTAATCTATTGATTGCACTATTAAGATGATATGAAAGATGACTTGCCGGTAATTTGTCACGCATTTCCGATTGAATCATACTGGTATCATAAGGGAAAACAGGGAAGATTAATCCATCAAGACTATTGTTTTGATCATCAAATTCACATCCCTCATAGTCAATTTGATTTAGGTTATTTGGCTGTTCTGGATGCGATAACGGCTTTTCATTGTCAGCCAATAACTGCTGAAAAAGATTCGCATCATTCACATTAGCTTCCTCATCAAGTTGTTTAGATAGATTCGTTGATATTAATTGCATATCACTATTTAAATTAATATTCATGTAATACTCTCCTTGATAACTGTTGCTGGGCAAATTCATCCGTCATTTTTTGCTGTATTCGATTTTGAAGTTGTAATTGCTTTTTGTGCTGTTTTTCTAATAACGTGGTATAGGTATTCAAACTTTTATTGGATTGATTAAGTTCGTTGGTTATCTGTTGTTGTTTAATCGCTAATGTGAGTAGCAATTTTTTTTGTTGTTCGATACCTTGCTCAATATTGGCTATAAATGCGGTAAAATTAGTTAATTCGCATCCTTTAATACCATTCGATAAAGCGCTATTTAATTGCTGTTGATATTCAGCGTAATAATCATTAAGTACCTTAAGTTGTGATTGTGCTTGTTGATGACTTTCGTTTGCTTTTTTTAATCGAATTAAACTATCATCAATCGATTTTTGTGCTAACTGTTTTAAGGTTAAAAAAGCATGTTGTGTCGAATTTTTATTGTTCATGATACTTCCTTACGATCCCATGGTGTTAGGATCAACAATTGCAACTAGCTGTTGATAGGCTTCTTGATAACTACAATATTCATTAATCCCTTGCTGTAAAAAGGTTTGTATAGCCGGAAATAGCGTAATTGCTTTATCTAATAAATGATCAGTACCGGCGACATAAGCACCAACATTGATTAAATCACGATTACGTTGAAAGCTCGAAAACAGTTGTTTGAACAGACGTGATTTTTTCTCATCTTCAGGCGCGGTGAGATCCGTCATAACACGGCTAATGGAGGCTTCTATATCAATAGCTGGATAATGACCCGATTCAGCAAGTGAGCGTGAAAGTACGATGTGCCCGTCTAAAATAGCCCGGGCTGAATCAGCAATCGGATCTTGTTGATCATCTCCTTCGGTTAAAACGGTATAAAATGCGGTAATCGCGCCTTTACCATGATTATCATTACCGGCTCTTTCAACCAGAGCGGGTAATTTAGCAAATACTGAAGGGGGATAACCTTTCGTCGCTGGTGGCTCACCGATAGCTAAGGCAATTTCACGCTGTGCCATTGCATAGCGAGTGAGCGAATCCATAATTAAAAGGACATTTAATCCTTGTTCACGAAAAGATTCCGCAATTTTGGTGGCGTAAGTCGCCCCTTGTAAACGTAATAATGGTGATACATCCGCAGGCGCTGCTACCACGACAGCGCGTGACAGTCCTTCTTCGCCTAAAATATTTTCGATAAAGTCTTTAACTTCTCGTCCCCGTTCGCCGATTAAACCAACGACAATAACATCTGCTTGGGTGTAGCGTGCCATCATACCGAGTAACACACTTTTACCGACGCCCGAACCGGCAAATAACCCCATTCGCTGTCCTTGCCCAACGGTGAGTAGAGCATTGATTGCTCTAACCCCTACATCGAGCACTTGATGAATGGGCATACGTTGTAATGGATTGAGTGTTTTACTCGATAAGCCTTGATACTCGACATTTTCCGGTAAGGGTTTTCCGTCTAACGGTTTTCCCATTGCGTCAACAACTCGCCCCAATAACGTCATACCAACCGGTAATAATTTGTGACTAAAATGGGCTAAATCGTATTGTGCGGTGTACACTCTTGCGCCCAGTAAAATACCGTCAGTGGATTCGAATGGCATTAGGTAAAGTGTATGTGCATTAAACCCTACCACTTCGCATTCAACGGCATCGATATGACCTTGGCACTGTCTTTCAATATAACAGTTGGAGCCTAATGGTAATTTTAATCCGACTGCTTCAAGGACTAGCCCAGACGCTTTTACTAATCGACCATAATGACGAATCAATGATAAATCTTTAAGCTGGTTTGTTGCTTGAAGGAGTTTGGTTGACCATTGACTTGAGTATCGCACGTTAATGGTTCTCGCCTTGTAAGTGATCAGACATCATTTGCCAATGTTGATTAATATTGCTATTCACTTCGTTGGTATCTGTCAATAATTTACATCCGCCTTCTTCAACATTTGCATCAGCAATAAATTGCCATTGGTGTGGATTAATATCATCATTTAACATCGGTTCTAACCAGCGTAAATCAGCAGGGTTAAGGTGTAATACGATTGGATCAGATAACATAGAACATTGTTCAACTAATTGATTAATCGTGTGCATTAATTGCTTTTGTTTAACTTTAGATAGGCTACCAACCGTTTTTTGTGCTGCAACTAATGCCAAATCAAATAATTGAGGCACAATTAATTCGTCAATCTCTTTAATGGATTGCTCAAAATTGTTGATTAAGTGTGTGATAGCTTGAACAGCTTGCTTTTTTTCATCATCAAGTTGTTGTTCAATCTGTTCACGACCTTGCTGTTGACCAACTAAATATCCTTGGTCATACCCAGATTGTTTGCCATTCTCAAAGCCCTCTTTATGACCTTGTTCGAATCCTTCTTGATAGGCTTGTGATTTTGCTTCTTGCTTTAACAGTTCTAACTCTTCTTCACTGATAGAGGGAGCCGGTACAACATCTATGTGTTCTGGCTCAGGCTCACTTTCTACTTCGTCAACCTGAGTAGCCATAGATTGTTGCGTTAATGGTGAAAAGTCTGATGACGATAAATCCTGAAAACAGAGCGGTTCCCAGCTTAATTTATCTGAACTATTACACATATTCGTCATCACCGCTACTTAAGATAACTTCACCGGTTTCAGCTAAACGACGCGCAATAACCAAGATTTTCTTCTGCTCCGTTTCCACTTGTGATAAGCGCACCGGCGGTCTGTTTTCAAGATCTTCACGTAAAATAGAGGCTGCGCGTTGTGACATGTTGCTAAGTAACTTATCACGTAATGCAATTGATGCACCTTTTAAGGCAATAATGAGCGTCTCGTTATCGACATCTTTAAGTAGACGTTGGATGCTTCTATCATCCACTTCAACCAGATTTTCAAACAAGAACATTTCATCAATAATTTTCTGTGCAAGTTCATTGTCGTAATCGCGTAATGCGTTGATAACCAACTCTTCTTGTTGGCTCTTCATTAAGTTAATGATTTCGGCTGCGGTTCTGATTCCGCCTAAGTTATTAAGTTTAATATTTTGTCCGTGTAATAATGTTGATAATGACGTAGATAATAATCGGAGTGCTGAAGGTTCAACACCACCAAAGGTGGCAATACGTAACATTACATCATTACGTAAATCGTCATCAAATAGATTAAGAATTTCCGCCGCTAAATCTCGGTGTAAATGGACTAAAATAGTGGCAATAATTTGTGGATGTTCTTTTTTAACCAAATCAACAGCTCGAGCAGCATCAACAAAATTAAGCATTTCAAGACCGTCGGTGGCTTCTTCAATATCTTTTCCTAACAGCTCATCGAGTAAACGACCAGCTTTTTCACTACCAATAGATTTTTCTAATACTGAACGTAAGTAGCCATTGGTATCTGTATTAAGTACCGCACACTCTTCTAGTGTTTTTTGGCATTCATTAAGAATACCTTTTAACTGTTCTTGTGAAAGCTGTGGCAAAGACATCATCGCACTACTGATTTGTTGCACCTCTTTAGGATTGAGATATTGCATCACTTGTGCAGCGATTTCTTCACCTAACACCATTAAAACTGTTGCGGCTTTTTGTGATTCATTTAAATTCATTCGTTGCTGTCCTCTTTACTGATCCAGCTGCGAATAATTAACGCCATAACACGTGGATCCTTCTCAACAATTTTACGGATGTACTGCTGTTGTTGCATATTATCTTCAAATATCTTCTGCTGTTGTTTACTGTGCGCTTTGTAATCTAATTTTTCATCAATACTTGTTTGGGTATCTAATGTATTATCTGGTGTACTAAAGTATTGTCGTTGTAACTTCATCCAAACATTACGTAATACTTTGCGCCAAATTATCCACGCAATGAAAATATAGATCAGATATTTAATGCCTGTTTTAGTGTTTTCATAAAATTGGTGAGTTTCCCAAAATGCCAATCCGTCATTTTCATCATCAAGTTGATCACTAAATTTTAAATTAGCTACAGTTAAGGTATCGCCGCGTAAATCGGAATATCCCATTGCTTGACGAGCTAACGCTTCAATATTTTTTAGCTCTTCATTATCCAGTTTGACCCATTGTGGCGTATTGTTGTTGGCTTCATTTGGTTTTTCGTCTGTTTCAGATGTTGCAGACACATTATTCACATCGGAATCTGAATGATTAGCATCTGGATCGACATATTTATAATTGACTAACACGGCAACCGATAAACGTTTGATTCTGCCTTCGGGTATCTTACTGTGAACTACTTGCCGGTTAACTTCGTAATTTAAAGTGTTATTTGACTGTAAATTATAGATTTTTTGTTTATCATCTTGTTCTTTTGATTCAGGTTGTTCATCAATTGATGCACTTGCGGTTGGCGTAGGTTGATTAGATAGTGCACCGGGCACGCCGCCTATGCCCGCATTATTACCCACTTGCCGATTTTCGATTCGCTGTTTACTGCGAATAGTTTGGTTAGCGATATCACTATTTGGATCAAAGGTTTCCGATGTCGTTTCTTGTCGACTAAAGTCAATATCAGCATTGACTTGTACCATGACATTTTTTTTACCTAAAATCGGAATAATAATTTTTTCCACACGCTCACGAACGCTATTTTCAATGCGTTCACTAAATTCTAAATGAGCAACATTAAATGTTTTATCACGATAATTTTCACCCGTAAGTAAATTACCATGCTGATCGATAATGGTAACTTTATCGGCTTGTAATTCAGGTACACTACTTGAAATAAGGTGAATAATGGCATCAATTTGACGTTGTGATAGACTACGACCAGGTAATAAGGTTAATGCGACAGAAGCTGAAGGAAATTTTCGTTCTCTGACAAATAATGAGGGTTTAGGCATAGCTAAATGCACTCTGGCATCATCAATACTACTAATGATTGAAATTGTTCGGGATAGTTCACCTTCTAAAGCACGTTGATAATAGATCTGCTCGTTAAATTGGCTCATCCCAAAACTTTCTTTATCAAGCAATTCAAAGCCAACGGCGCCCCCTTTTGGTAATCCAAGTTGAGCAATGCGTAAACGCGTATCGTAAACTTTTTCTTCAGGAATTAAGATGGTTGAACCAGATGATGTGAATTTATAAGGAATATTCATCTTATCCAATTGACTAATGATTTCACCGCCATCTTTGTCGCTTACATTACTAAACAAAACCCCATAATCGTCATTTTTCATCCATAAGTAAGTCATACTTAAGATGGCTAATATCACCACGCCGGCAATAAGTAGCAGCATTTTTGGATTTTGTTTTAATTGATTGATAAAAGGTAACTTATTTAATATTGATTCGCCTTTTTTACCGACAGTTTGGCTAGTCATAAATATCCTAATTCTAAACTAATTAGATGAATTCTAGAGTTTATTATCTGTGTATTTAGAAAAATCAATAGCTAAAAAAGAAAAGGATTTTCCCCTTACTTGTGGCATTTAAATTTTTTGTTGTATGGTAAATTGAGGATTAGTTGAGCAATTTAAATAAGATTAAAATTTTAACCACATGAATACTTTAAATAATTTTGATAATAGCGTTCTCTCATCGATAAAATCCCCCAATCTGCTTGAAAAGAAACAATCAATTTCCAATCAATCCGGTTTTGCCACTGAACTAAAAATGGCGTTGGATTCTATTAGCCAAACGCAAATACAGGCTCAAAATCAAGCAAAAGCGTTTGAACTGGGTGAACCCAATATTGCCTTAAATGAAGTTATGGTGAATATGCAAAAATCGACGGTTTCACTTCAATTTGGTATTCAAGTTCGTAACAAACTTGTTGCGGCTTATCAAGAAATCATGAATATGAATGTTTAAGATGCATTAAACATTGATATAAGTGCAAGATCGTTAATGTCTAGTCATTATTTTCAATCTTGCACTTAGCAAATATTTAATAAATTTATCTGTTAAATTAAGTTAGCGACGTGTTGGTAATTTTCAATTTTACTCTGTTGACGGACTTTTTCTCCGATTAATTCCCCTAATTCAGCATGCCGTGTGGTAACTAATTGGCTGATTTGCTGTTGATAACTTAAGATATTTTGAATATACATTCGTACTCTATCTTTACATTGCGTGGGAACGTGTTCGGTAGTTAAGGTACCGTCAAGTTCTATAATATTTTCAGATAATTGTGAGTATTGATTTTGCCAACTCAGTAACGTATTCCAATCTTCCTTATGTGCGCTGATTAACATTTGTTCTGTCACATAATCAAGTTGTTCATAGTGTTTTAATAATGTTGTTCCTTTCATAACCATCTCTTTTTTATTTTGCAATTTCACGCCAAGATTCAGCAATATTGTTGAGTAGGTCAAAACAGTTTTGTAGCTTATCTTGATCGTTATATAAATTAGCCAGTACTAATTGTTGGCTGATATAGTGATACAAGCGCTCTAAATTTTCGGCAATTTCGCCTCCTTTTTCTAAATCTAAACAGCTTTTTAGTCCGTTATCAACGATATTGATTGCTTTTGATATCGCCATTCCTTTACCTGCTATGTTTCCTTTTTGAATGTATAATTTGGCAAGTTTGATCGCATTTAGTGCGCCATCATAGAGCAATACGATCAATTGATGTGGTGAGGCTTGGCTCACACATGTTTCTAAATTAACTTGCTCATAAGCTTGAGATCCTAATTTATACATTGTTGTTAATCCTTATTTTTTCATGTTTGCCATCATTTCGAATTGGGTTGTTAAATAATTACTCATACTGTCTAATGAACTAATTAAAACATCTAATTTAGTAAATTGGACTCGATAGCGTTCGACGGTTTGCTCAATTGAATTGTTCACTTGTTCATATCGTTTATCTAACGATTTCAATGTTGAATTTAATCCTGTGGTGGCTGAATCAATCATGCCTTCACTATCTATAAATCCACTGACTTTATTAAATACTTCATTAGCAATACCGGTGGTCTCACCGTCACCGGTAAATAACGTAGCAACAGCATCACTATTTTCACTTAGCGCTTTTTTTAATTGATTTTCATTGATAGTAAGTGAACCTTTGTTATCCATGTTAACGCCAATTTGGGCAAGAACAGAAAACTCACCTGATTGACCCTTAGCAAAGATTGAACGAATACTTTGATCGATATTACGTAGTGTAGAATCACCAATTAGTGGGCCATTATTGTTGCTTAACTCGTCAGAATTGGTCTCTTTAGCGGTAAATTGAGTCAGGCTTGAAATGGTTGATTGTAATTGATTAAATGCCTCAACCCATTCTTTTATTGCCGTTTCTGCTTTTTCATTATCAGCAGTAATAGCTAAATTTTGACTGGTCGTGGTGGTTGCTTTTAAGGTGATATCAACACCTTCAATCACTTCTTTAATGGTATTTGAAGCACTTGTTATAGCAACACCATTAAATGTTAATTTAGCATCTTGCGCTTTAGCAACTTCTACCATATTACTTGTGTCGGGTTGCTGATGATTAAATCCAATAATCTTATTGAGTTTTTCATCGTCCGACGAAATTGACGTAATGGCTTGTTGTTCACCAGTTTCTTTCGATGTGATAACTAATTGATAACTATCTGAACCACTGCGAACAATCGCTGCACTCATGGTTGAATGACTAGTTGTCCCATCTTCATTAACCACTTTGGCATTATTAATGGCGTTGGCAATGGATTCTAATGATGTTTCGTCCTTAGACAGGTTAACTTCAAGTTTTTGACCATTAGCTTGTTCAATGGTAATGGTTCTTGTTTCATTGTCATTACCTAAATTAGTATTCTTATCATTAATGGCTGATGTTGCAATACTGTGTGAAGTCGCCAACTGATCAACAGTCACCGCATAATTACCCAATGCCGCTTTATTATTGACTGTTGTGGTAAAATAATTGTCATTACCTGCTGATGCTCGACTATAAAAAAGTTCTTTTTTTTGTAGTTTTTCAGTCGCAGAATTAAACGAGCTCAACGCATTTTTTAACTTACCGAAGCCACTGATTTTGGCATTAATCGCTTTTTGTTGAGCGGTGATCGGGGTTAAACGTGTTTTTTCAACGGATTCTAATTGACTTAATACTTCATTAAGATCGATACCAGAACCAATCCCTAAAATGCTCATTGCCATAATTTTTTGCCCTTATTTAATCACTATTTATCAACCATAACTTATCTAGCTGTTATATCGGCTTTTGGCATAAAAAGTTTAGAAGAAATTTGTGATTGATTGCTGGTTTTAAAAAAATTAAAAAATAAAATATCTTTCTTATTGATTTAATAAACTGAATTATCAAAAGATATTTTAACTATGGGGTTTACTTTTAGTTTGATAACACAACAAAAAATAAAAATTATTAAAGTTTCCTATTTTGCTACCGATAAGTTAATTATCAGCAAATATATTGGACATCTTGCTTCAATATGCCGTTGATTTGACTAATCATATTAAGGAGATAAAAAAATGGCACAAGTAATTAATACTAATACTATGTCTTTAATGGCAAAAAATAACCTGAATAATTCACAAAGCGTTCTAGGTACAGCAATTGAACGTTTATCATCTGGTATGCGTATTAACAGCGCAAAAGATGATGCGGCAGGTCAAGCTATTGCTAACCGTTTTTCATCAAATATTCGTGGTTTAACTCAAGCTGCTCGTAATGCTAATGATGGTATTTCACTTGCACAAACTACTGAAGGTGCATTAAACGAAATCAATAACAACGTACAACGTATTCGTGAGTTAACTGTTCAAGCTGCAAATGGTACTAACTCTCAAAGCGATTTAGTATCAATCCAAAACGAAATCGATCAACGTTTACAAGAGATCGACCGTGTTTCTAAACAAACTGATTTCAATGGTTCAAAAGTATTATCAGAAGATAAAACCCTTAAAATTCAAGTAGGTGCAAACGATGGTGAAACCATTGAAATCAATTTGAAAAAAATCGACAGTACTGAGCTTGGTTTAGCGGGTTTCAATGTTTCTGATAAACCAACTGCCGATCCATTAAAAACCCTTGATGCAGCGCTATCTAACATTGATGCATTACGAGGTCAATTAGGTGCGGTGCAAAACCGTTTTGAATCAACTGTGACTAACATCAACAACACAGTAAACAATTTAAGTTCTGCACGTAGCCGAATTGAAGATGCGGATTATGCAACTGAAGTTTCAAACATGACTCGTGGTCAAATCTTACAACAAGCAGGTACTTCAGTTTTAGCACAAGCAAATCAGGTGCCACAATCTGTACTTTCTTTATTACAGTAAGAGTTAAATCTATCTGATATTCTACTCAATTGAATTGTACAACATAGTAATAACGGTATTTTTGATATCGTTATTACTAATAATCATAATTACCTCTTTTTTATATCTTTATTCATCAAATTAAATCCATTTGTTAAGGACATAATAGTATTAAGCATATTTTTAACCTTGGCTCCTAAAAATGGATGATAGCTTATATAACTCGCAAGGCATAATTAATCAAGTCGACTGGCAACAGTATATCCATTTAGTTCGTAATGAAGCATTAAAATTAGCCGTTCGTCTGCCTACCACAATTGAACTCGATGATTTACTGCAAGTTGGTTACATCGGCCTGTTAGATACGATAAAGCGTTATGATGTATCTCAAGGCTATACGTTTGCCACTTTTGCAATACCGAGAATAAAAGGGGCAATGTTAGATGAACTCCGTAGTCGGGATTGGCTACCAAGACAAACTCGGAAAAAGATTAAAGATATTACTCAAGCCATTAATCAACTGGAACAGAAACTCGGTACCACGCCCAATGATCACCAAATTGCAGAATATTTGCAATTATCGATTTCTGAATATCGTAAAGCGTTGTTGGATTCAAATTGTAGTCAAATCTGTTCTTATGACGAAATGCAGAAAAAATTAGGGGACAACATCGATGCTATTGTCGATCATGGTGAAGATAGTGATCCTTTTTCGACTATTATCAATGACGAAATTCGTGACCAAATCGCTCGACAAATTGATAAGTTACCCGAAAAAGAAAAGATGATTTTAGCCCTGTATTACCAAGAGGAACTGAATTTAAAAGAGATTGGAAAAGTCATGGATATTAGTGAGTCACGAGTCAGTCAACTACATAGTCAAGCGATAAAAAGAATACAAAGTAAAGTGAAACCATAGAAAAATAAAAATAAACTGCGTAAAACAAAGCGTAATTAAACGAAAATAAATTGAAATGATTTTTTTATTGACCTTTCTCGTTTAAAAATGTAATTTTATGTGTAAAAAAACAGTTAATAATAAATTTTGATTGTTTTTTGTTTTTTTACTGCGAAATAAAATAAATAGGATTGGTGATTAAATTGGGTAATATACTAGAAGACGATATTCTTAAATGTATACATCATTTAAATCTTTCAACATTATTGTTATGCCAACGAATGCTTGAAAAAGACAAAGCGATGGCGATGTTTAGATTAGGTATTGATGAAGAAACTGCTGACGCAATAAGTAATTTAACTACATCACAAATGTTAGTGTTATCTGAAACAAATCAATTAACATTTCAATTACGATTTGAAAATTCAGAAATGATTAAAAAACTAACTGAAGATTCTCGGATTAGCGATATTAAACAGATGCATACAGGGATTCTTTTATCTAGTTTACTGTTAGATTCAATCAATAAGTAGGTAGGTAATTAAGATGAGATGTACAAGTATCGTTCAATCATATAAAGAAGTCCAACTCGCTATTCGTTTAATTTCACTCGGCGCCAGAATTCAAATGCTTGAAAGTGAAACAAATCTTAGTCGTGGTAAGTTGATAAAACTGTATAAAGAAATTCAAGGTTGCCCGCCACCGAAAGGATTGTTACCGTTTTCAACAACATGGTTTATGACATGGGAACCGAATATCCACTCAAGTATTTTTTATAATGCTTATCATTTTTTAGTGAAACATGGCACCAAACCCGGAATACAATCGATTTTAAAAGCTTATCAGCTTTATCTTGAACAATGTCCGGCTTACAACGAAGAACCAGTATTAGGATTAACTCGAGCTTGGATATTAGTTAAATTTGTTGAAAGTAAAGTGATGCAACAATCATGCTGTAAAGAGTGTAAGGGGCGTTTTATCACGCATGCATACCAACCACACAACAGTTTTGTTTGTAGCTTATGTCAACCACCATCACGGGCAGAAAAAAATCATAAGACACATCAAGAAAATCAGGCTAAATGTTTGCAAGTGCTATCTGTCGCTCATGGTTTTAATTCAGAGGTTGCAAAGCAGTTAGCAAGTTAAATAAATATTAGGAATATCAGTCCTATTTACTGTTATTTTATGGAGAAAGAAGAAAGCCAATGCTAATCATTATAGGATATATTGTTGTTATTGCCTCTGCTTTATTAGGTTATGTACTTAGTGGTGGTTATTTAGCAGTACTTTTTCAGCCATTAGAATTTTTGATTATTGGTGGTACGGCTATCGGCGCTTTTATTGTCAGTAATGAAAAAAAAGTGATCAAAAAAACGCTCAAAGCATTAGGGCAGTTATTTAAATCATCCAAATACAATAAAGCATTATATTTAACGCTAATTAATTTAATGTACACCATTTTAACTAAAATCCGTCAAAGTGGCGCACTATCGATAGAAGGAGATATTGATAATCCACATGAAAGTGAATTGTTTAAGCAATATCCGCTTATTTTAGCCAATCCTCGAATTTTAGATTTTATCACTGATTACTTGCGTCTAATGATTAGTGGCAATATGGATGTTTATGAAATCGAAGCCCTAATGAGTGAAGAAATTGAAACTTATGAACATGAACTCGAAAAACCGGTTAGTGCGATTTCAAGTATTGGTGATGGCTTACCAGCTTTCGGTATTGTTGCTGCCGTTATGGGGGTCATTAACACTCTAGCTCAAGCCGATAGACCAGCAAGTGAACTGGGTGAACTGATAGCACATGCGATGGTAGGAACGTTTTTAGGTATTTTATTGGCTTATGGTTTTGTTTCGCCTTTAGCTGCATTGTTAAAGCAACGAAATTCAGACACGGTCAAAACTCTTGAATGTACCAAAGTGATATTGATCGCCAGTATGCATGATTATGCGCCACAAATTTGCATTGAATTTGGTCGCAAAATGATATTTTCTGATGAACGACCATCTTTCTTTGAATTGGAAAAATATATTCAAGACGTGAAAGATAAAAATGCCAACTCAACCGAAAATAATTAACAATGAAAGATAACTCAATAAGAATTATTACTCGCAAAAAGTCAGGGCATGGAGAAGGGCATCATGGTGGTTCGTGGAAAATCGCTTATGCTGACTTTATGACCGCCATGATGGCGCTGTTTTTAGTTATGTGGTTAATCGCAAAATCAACGCCGCAGGAACTACAAGGAATTGCTGAATATTTTAGAACACCGTTACTTATGGGGCAAAATGGCGGTCAAAATATCAGTGATAGTGAAAGCCCGATTCCTGGCGGTGGTGATGATGTCACTCAGCAACTGGGTGAAGAAAAAAACGATATTGCCAATCAACAACAACAAAGCGAATTTGAAAAAAAACAACTCGAAAAGATCCAGCTGATTGAAACAGCACGTAAAATTTTTGAAATGTTTGAACTCGATCCTCGTCTAAAAAAATTAGCGCCTAATTTAATTATTGAACTCACTGAAATGGGGTTACGTATTCAAATTCTGGCATCAGATGATAAACCGATGTTCAATGTAGGCAGTGCGGTTATACATCCTGATATGCAAAGCATTTTGCATGCCTTAGCACCTATTTTAAATTCATTACCTAATAAAATAACCTTATCGGGTCATACCGATGAACGTCAATATGTCACTGGTGATAGAGGTTATAGTAATTGGGAGTTATCAGCTGACCGAGCCAATTCATCAAGACGAGAACTTATTGCAGGTGGATTGGATAAAAATAAAATTATTCGTATTGTTGCGCTTGCTGATACCGTGGGATTAAACAATCCACATTATAGTAAAGATGCCAATCGACGAATCAGTATTTTAATTTTAAATAAATCGGCACAACAATATATTGAGGATGAAAACAATATGACTGGCATTGATTTTTTAAAACAGGCTAAGCCAGTTAAACAAAATTAATCCTATCGTTATATTATGACAGGCATGAATCAAAAAAAATCTACTGAATTGAAAATAAAAAAATAAAAATTCAAAAAAAATAGCAAAAATGATTAAAGCTTTAATGAATTGTGCCGATATAAAAATTAAGTTTACAAATAATCATGATGTTATTAACTAAGTTATATTAAGGAGTTTTTTAATGGCAAATTCATTGATGAATACCGGAATTAGTGGATTAAATGCAGCGCAAAATATGCTTAATGTAATTAGCAATAATATCAGTAATGCCCACACCGCAGGCTATAATCGCCAACAACAGATATTAACGCAGGCAAATGGTACTCATCATCATTTTGGTTTTGTCGGTAATGGGGTTTCAGTGACAGCGGTAAATCGTGCATTTAATCAATTTGTTGTTGGGCAATTGCGACAATCGCAATCACAAAATGGATCGATTAAATCATATTATAATGAATTATCAAAAGTTGATAATCTTTTAGCTGAAAATGAAAACAGCATTTCATCGCAAATTAATAATCTTTTTTCTAGCTTAAATAAGCTTACGTCAAATGCGGGTGATGCCTCGACAAAACAATCGGTTATCAGTAATTTGACGTCGTTGGTTGGACAATTTAATAAAACCGAAAATAATCTTAAAAATCAAATTGCCAATATCAATACTGAATTAACGAATAATGTCGATCAGGTTAATACTTATTTAGAGCAAATTGCCGAATTAAATCAAAAAATTTCAAAATTACAAGCCGTTAGTGGTGGTAATGAACCTAATGCCTTGCTTGATCAGCGTGATCAGCTGGTCAATGAATTGAGCGAAATTATAGGAATTACCGTGACGGAGCAAAATGGACAATATAATCTGTCGTTAGCTAACGGTTTAAGTTTAGTGCAGGGATCGTCGGTGAACTTACTATCTGTTCAACCGTCACAACAAGATCCTGCAATAAATACAATTGTTTACACGCATAATTCTGATGCGACTCAAGAACTGACAAGTCAAAATATCGCATCAGGCCGATTAAATGGATTATTAACTTTTCGTGATGGACCACTTTCTCAAGCTCGCAACCAATTGGGCTTAATTGCACTTAATTTAGCTGAGCGTTTCAATGAAGTACATATGTCTGGCGTTGATATCAATGGTCATGCCGGTGAAAAAATGTTTGATTACCGTCAACCAAGTAGTATCACCAATGCTAAAAATCAAGGTAATGCTAACGCTAAAATCAATTTTGATTCAGTCACCGAAGTTAAAGCCTCGGATTATAAAATTGAATTTAATGGTACTGATTGGGTTGTGACAAGACTGTCTGATCATCAAACTATTACCCCTCAAATTGAAGATGGCAAACTAATGTTTGATGGTTTATCAATTGAAATAACGGGTAATGCGGTGAAAGGGGACTCGTTTTTAATTAAACCTGTTGCTGATATTGCATCGTCATTAGCGTTGTTAGTGACAGATGTGAACAAATTGGCAACCGGAATTAATGATGAAGAAAACGGTGCGGGTGATAACCGCAATGTGAGCAAATTATTAGACATACAAAATGAAAAATTAATTAACGGTACAACGACCTTAAACAGCGCTTATACCACGTTAGTTAACTATATTGGTAGTGAAACTCAAACCGCTAAAATTTCGGCACAATCAAGCCAAAATATAACGCAGCAGATTGACGAACAAAATCAATCAATATCGGGCGTAAATATTGAAGAAGAGTATATCTCTATGCAAGTTTATATGCAGTATTATCAAGCAAATGCCAAAGTTATTGATGCTGCAACAACGCTATTTGACACTATTTTAGGTTTAGCGAAGTGATAAAAGGATAAAAAATGCGTGTAAGTACCAATTCAATGTATCAAAAAAATTTAAATAGTATTTTAAATACCAACAATAAATGGCAAAAATCGGGATTACATTTAGCAACGGGTAAAAAGATTTTATCGCCTTCTGATGATCCTATGGGCGCATCACAATCATTAATATTAAAACAAGCGCAATCTCGAAACGACCAATTTCAAGCCGCGCGTGAAAGTACCGATAAGTCACTTAGTCGTCAAGATACTATCTTAAAAGAGGTCAATACTGTCATACAAAGTATTCAAGAAACATTGGTTTATGCCGGTAATGAAACGTTAAATGATGAAAATCGACGTGATTTGGCAAATAAATTACAAGGTTTGAAAGATCAGCTTGTCGCTTTAGCCAATTCAAAAGATACTAACGGCAATTATCTGTTTGCCGGTAATAAAAATGATACGCCCCCTTTTGTGGTTAGTGAATCTGGCGAAGTGAGTTATGTCGGTGGTACCACCACAATTAATATTTTTATTGATGATTCACGCGAAGTCCCACTCAGTTTTACCGGTCTTGAAGCCTTTATGACAGGCTCTACCGTTAAGTTGCCAGACGGTTCGCCAGCAGAAAGTAATCTATTTGCGAGTATCGATTATGCGCTTGACGCGTTAAAGCTCGATTTAGATGACAATAATGAAGATACCATTAAGCAATATCGTGAAGGCTTATCTAAAGCAAGTTGTGGTGTTGATAACTCATTTGATAATGTTTCGACCCTTAGAGCAAAAGGCGGAACAGTATTACAAGAAGTCGAAAGATTAACAACACTAGGTAAAACGCTAGATATTGAGTTTGAAACGCAAATTAGCCAACTTGAAGATGTAGATTGGTACGATGCCATTTCAGAATACGTTATGCTTCAAGCTAATTTACAAGCAGCACAGTATACTTTTATGAGCATGCAAAGCATGTCACTGTTTCAAATGAAATAGTCGAGTGAAAACAGATAATAGTATTCATTTCTACTCATTATAACTAGAATATATATCCAACACGTTTAGGAGGCTTAAGCCTCCTTTTTTATGTCTATTTTTTAATGAGCCAAAGCCAAAAATCAGACATTAGAATTGAAGTGTTTTACTGGCAAAAACAGAATTAATTAAACGCTATTTTTCTGAAACCTGAAACGGTCGTTATCGGATTTTGTTGAGCAATTTGTTCTATACGCGCAATAATTTGTATGAGTTTGTCACTGTAGTTGGGATCGGTTGCGTATTTGGCTGCTTGTAATGCTTTGGCGGCGGTTCTTGCATCAGGTGCTTTGACCACCGCTTGGTAGCGAGGGCTTTGGGTTAATAGATTAATGTAGTCGGTTAATGCATGTTGTTTACTGGTATAGACTTTAAAATTATCTTGGATTTTTATCATTTGGTTATTGATAAATTCTTGTGTTGTTAAGCGGGCCGCATTACCTTGCCATGTTGGCGTGGCTTTGATGCCAAAGTAATTATGGCTTGATTGGTTATCTGCGGTTTTAATCAGTTTTTGTCCCCAACCTGTTTCTAGTGCAGCTTGCGCTATGATAACTTCGTAAGGTATACCTGAACTTTTAGAAGCTTGTTGAGCAGGAATAAGCCATTCTTTGATAAATGCGGTTACATGATCTTGATTTGCTTTATCGGTAGGTTTTAACGATGTGATTTCAGATGCATTTATTTTTGAAGCATTATCGATTTTATGGCTATGATAAAGCATTTGTCCTAATGCTTCAGGCGTAACAGTCGCTGATGCGTTGCTAAATAAAGATTGTGCAAGTTTAAGGTTAGGTTGTTGCGACGATTTTTGGGGTTGAATAGGAATAGTGCCCGATGACGATACATTGGGTGACAAAGGTTTGCCATGCGTGAGTTGCTTGGTAATGATATTAGCAAGCCCCAACCCTTTACCTGCTGCTTGCTGAGCAATTTGCTGATCAAACATCGAGGTAAAGAGTTGTGTTGCAGGTTGATTGAATAATCCACTGTCCGGCACTGCTTTACGCATTGATTGCATCATCATATTAATAAATAGCGTTTCAAATTGTTCAGCAACTTGTTTAATGCTTTGGTTAGTTCCTTTTGCCACATTGCGCTTTAATTGATTTAGTCCATTTACATCATAGGCAAAACGGTGAACAGATTGATTAATCAGATTATTCATATTCTATTTTTTATATCTAAATGGTTTCTAACGAAGCATGTAAGCAATCGGCTTTTTTAAGTGCTTCAAGGATTGACATTAATTCGGTCGGATTGGCACCCAGTAAGTTGAGCGATTTAATTACACTATTTAAATTCACCCCTGCAGTGACTTTTTGCAATGCACCACCTTGCTCTTCAACTGCAATTTGTGTTTCAGGTGTGACCGCTGTTTCCCCACCCGCTAAAGGTGTATTGGGTTGGTTAACTTTGAGTCTATTATTGACGACAACCGATAAGTTACCATGCGCGACAGCGCAGTTATCCAACTGGACTTTTTGATTCATGACCACAACCCCAGTACGAGTATTAATGACGACTTTGGCTGAGATCGGCGTTGCACCAATTTCAAGATTTTGTATTCGTGATAATAATTTAACCCGTTCTTGGCTGGTAACAGGCATTTTGACTGTCACCGTCGTACCGTCCAGTGCCACCGCGGTGTTTTTTTGTAATTTATTAATTGCTTCGGAGATTTTTAAGGCACGAGTAAAATCGAATTGATTCAGATGTAGGTGAATAATGTCTTGTTCATCTAATCGCATGTCTAATTCACGTTCTATCGTTGCACCATTCGGGATTGTCGCGCCAGCTAATTGATTGACACTTACACTACTTCCGCCACTACTTGCGCCCATTCCGCCCAGAAAAAGATTACCTTGAGCAATCGCATATACTTGGTTATCTGCGCCTTTTAACGGCGTCATAATTAATGTGCCCCCTCGTAAACTTTTGGCATTACCCAGTGAGGATACCACGACATCTATTTGTTGTCCTACTCGTGCATAAGCGGGTAATTTTGCTGTGACCATAACGGCGGCAACATTTTTAAGTTGCATATTGCTACCTGTTGGAACAGTAATGCCTAATTGAGATAACATATTGGTGATACTTTGAATCGTAAACGGTGTTTGCGAGGTTTGGTCGCCTGTTCCATCAAGTCCCACCACAATGCCATAACCTACTAACGCATTATCACGTACCCCTTGTATGGTGACTAGATCACGGATGCGCTCAGCGTAACTATAAGGTATCGTTAAAATCATCATTAAGATAAAACAGATAAGAGTAGGTAATTTTTTTATCATGCTAAGACTCGTTAAAACGGTGAAAGATTGAGAAATAAACGCTGTAGCCAACCCATAGTTTGTGCTTCATCGATGTAACCATTTCCGACATATTCAATACGGGCATCGGCTACTTGTGTTGAGATAACGGTATTATTGCCGCTAATTGTTCGAGGGTTAACTACACCTGAAAATCGTATAAATTCCGTTCCTTGATTTATCGCAATTTGTTTTTCACCAATGACTTTTAAATTGCCGTTTATCATGACATCTTGTACGGTGACAGTAATAGTACCGCTAAAGGTATTTTTAGCGTTTGCTCCTCCAGATCCTTTAAAATCATTACCGCCAGACATGTCTGTTTCGACTTTTCCACGTCCAACCAGTCCATCTAAAAAAGTGGGCACAGCTTTTAGCCCTAAATTCAGTGAACTGTTACGTCCGGCATTGATTGATGAGCTTTTGCTGGCACTGACGTTTTCTTGTAATACTATGGTTAACACATCACCAATATTGCGTGGTCGGCGATCTTCAAACATGGGTTGGTAACCAAAATTACTTGGTTGTGCTGCTTGATAGATAGAGCCGCTGGTGTTAACAATTTCTGGCATTTGCGGAACAATGCTTGTTTCACCTTTGACTAATGGCTTTTTCGGTAACTGTGCGCAATTCACTAAGCACAGCGCAGCGATCACGATATACAGGGATTTCATCACGTTTATCATGGTATTAATTTATAACTGATTTAATCGTTGTAGCATCTGATCGGATGCCGAAATCGCTTTACTGTTAATTTCATAAGCACGTTGTACTTGAATCATATTTACCAGCTCTTCGGCAACATTGACATTCGATGTTTCGGTATAACCTTGGTATAGCAATCCTGCACCATTTAGGCCGGGGGTGTTTTCAGTCGGCGCACCAGAACTTTCGGTTTCTAAGTAAAGATTTTCCCCCATGCTTTCAAGTCCTGCATCATTAATAAAGGTGTGTAATGTCAGTTGACCTACTTGTACTTGCGAGGATTGATTGGCAAGGGTGACATTGACAATACCATCACGCGCGACCGTCATTTTAATCGCATTTGCGGGAATATTAATGGTTGGTTGAATTTCATAACCGTTGGCGGTGACGAGTTGTCCATTTTGGTTAACTTGAAATGCGCCACTACGGGTATAAGCTTGGGTTCCGTCGGGTAATAGCACTTGGAAAAAGCCTTGTCCATTAATAGCAATATCACTACTGTTGTCGGTTAATTCTAAATTACCTTGGCTGTGAATTCGTTCGGTGGCAACCGGTCTTACCCCTGTGCCAATTTGTAAGCCTGACGGTAAGGTAGTTTGTTCTGAAGATTGTGCGCCCGGTTGGCGAACAGTTTGATATAGCAGATCTTCAAATACTGCTCTTTGCCGTTTAAAACCACTGGTACTGACATTGGCTAGATTGTTGGAAATAATATCCATATTCATTTGTTGTGCGGTTAAACCGGTTTTGGCAATCCAGAGTGATTTAATCATTGGTGATACTCCTAATTAAGTCAGTGATAATATTTGATTCGCTTTTTGAGCATTTTCGTCAGCGGTTGTGATCCCTTTCATTTGCATTTCAAAATGGCGAGAATGGCTGATTAAATCAACCATTGAGACAACGGGATTAACATTACTGCCTTCCAATACGCCCGACATCAATTTGGCATTGGGATTATCGGGTAATACGGCGCCACGGGCATTACGTGTTTGTTCAGTCAATTGAAACAAGCCATTATCACCGCGAGTTATTTCGTTGGGTTTAAGTTGGACTTTTTTAATTTTACCCACTTGGGCTATGGTGGTCGGTTTATCGCCTGCGCCTAAAGCTGATAAAGTCCCGTCTGAACTGATACTGACTTTTGATTGTTGCGGAACAGTTAGTACACCGCCATCACCCATTAAAGGGTATCCTTGAACACGCAATGTACCTTCTTCATCAATTTGGATCGCACCATTACGGGTATAAGCCTCACTACCATCGGCAAGTTGTACCGCTAACCAGTTATCTTCGGCTAAAGCAACATCTAATTCTCGACCAGTATAATTAAATGCCCCCATACTGGCATCAAATGTGGGGGTGGTTGCCGTGACCATTGTTCGGGTTGGCATAGTGCTGCCAACAATAGGTATCGCTTTCATTGCGGCTAATTGGGCACGAAAGCCTGATGTTGAAACATTGGCTAGGTTATTACTGGTTATTGCTTGCCGATGAAGAGTCTGACTTGCTGCCGACATGGCTGTATAAATAACGCGATCCATAATTTATTCCTTAATTAACGCAAGTTAACCAATGTGTTAAGTATCTGATCCTGCGTTTTTATGGTTTGTGAATTAGATTGATAATTGCGCTGGGCAACAATCATGTTGACTAATTCTTGACTCATATCCACATTGGATGATTCCACTGCACCGCTGGTCAATGCGCCCATCGTGCCTGAGTTTGCGATACCTAATACTTCAGCGCCGGATTGAAGTGTTGAACGCCAATTGTTATTGCCTGCTGACTCTAGTCCGTTAACATTGGCAAAATCCGCCATCGCAATTTGACCTAACAACATGGTTTGTTGGTTAGAATAGATACCGTAAATCGATCCATCATTATTGATGTTGTACCCGACTAAGTCACCCGGTGCATAACCATCAACGACAGGGGTTTTGATACTGCCCACTTCTTTGCCCATATTTTGTTGAGAACTATTAGCCAGTGATAGTGTAAAGGTGTTGTCAGCCGAGCCATTAATACCGTTAATATTTATGGTCATTTCTGGATCACTGATTAATTTACCGGATGAATCAAATTCCATTTGCCCCATTTTTTGTAATGTTGCATTCGGGTCGCTGCTGTCGAGATAATGCACATCCCATTGATTATCGGCCGTTTTGACATAAAACAGTTGTACATTACGTTGATTACCGAGCGAATCGTAAGTTGTCAGCGTTGTTGAGTAGTTGAACGTATCGGCATCAAGTGCATTAATAGGCTGTTTTTCAGGTACCGTACTATTTGAGTTTAAGTTAGTTTGTAATGATGCTTTTGTTGTAGCAGCAGCATTTAACATTTCTTGCGAAATTTTAAGAGGTCCCGGTGCTGCACCTTGTGCAATTTGTGGCGGTGTGCCGGTGGCTAAGTAGCCAGTGAGTTGCAAACCATCCGCCGAAATGATGTTGCGCTCGGCATCTAATTGAAATTGACCATTACGGCTATAATAAATTTGTCCACTACTATCCACTAAGCGAAAAAAACCATTGCCAGAAATAGCAACATCTAAACTATTGTTAGTGGCGGTTGTTGTTCCGTCACCAAAATTTTGCATGACGGCTGCAACTTTCACACCCATACCAACTTTTGATCCGGCATACATGTCGGCAAATGAGATACTCGCACTTTTAAAGCCAACGGTTGCAGAATTGGCAATATTATTACCAATGACGTCTAATTGTTTTGATGCAGCATTCATGCCGCTAATTGCTTGAGAAAATCCCATTTGAATTTCATCTCCCTTAAAGAATTTGACGTACTTCGTCAATACTAATTGAACCAAGTATTCCTAAATCGAGTAATACTTTATTATTAACTTTACTGTTTATCACACCATAGACAACCGAATAGCCAAGTGACGTTGAGGATACTTTTTGCCCATCGTAACTGGCATTGACCGAAAAGGTATAACTGCCATCAGGTGCGGTGGTGCCATCGTTTAGCTGACCGTCCCAAGTGAAGGAGCTAACCCCAGCAGGAATCGAACCTAAATCGACTTCACGTACGACATTACCATTTTCATCTAAAATCGTAATGATGACTGAATCAGCATCACGCATTAGCTCAAAACCAAATGGTGTGGTAATGGTTTCGGTTTCGTTATCAGTACCTTCAAGCTCAGAAGTCGCCACTAAAATTTTATTGCCAGGTACCATTACCCCTTTACCAATCATGTTGCTGGCATTGACCGATAAGCTATCGTCAATTTGCCCAGACACCATGCCTAGCGTGGTATTTAATCTTTCAATCCCCGCTAATGTGTTAATTTGAGCAAGTTGCGAGGTTAATTGGCTATTATCCATTGGATTGGTTGGATCTTGATTCTTCATCTGAGCAATCAGTAACGTTAAAAAGTTATCTTGTAATTCTTTACTCGAATTGCCATCAGTTGTACTTTTTTGTTTGGTTTGAACACCGTTTACGCCTACCGATTCGGATACAGACACATTTGTTACACCCATCTATCACTCCTTGCTATTGACCTAATGTCAATGTTTTTAACATTAGGCTTTTGGCGGTATTAATGACTTCGACATTGGCTTGATAGCTGCGTGATGCTGATATGGTGTTGACCATTTCGGCAACAACATCGACATTGGGTTTTTGGATGTAACCTTTATCATCTGCTAATGGATGATGTGGCTCATAAACTAAGTTCATGGGTGACGGGTCTTCAATCACTTGGGCGACTTTTACGCCAGCAATACTATTTTGCTCCCCGTTATTATCCACCTGAAAAATAACTTGTTTTGCTTGGTATGCTTTTCCTGATGTGCTGGTGATGCTGTCAGCATTCGCTAAATTACTGGCGCTGACATTCATTCGCTGAGTTTGTGCCATTAAGGCCGAGCCAGAAATTGCAAAAATTGAAAAACTCATATTGATTATCCTTGCTGTAATACAGACATTACATTTTTAAATTGTTCACCTAAAAAAGTTAAATTGCTTTGATAGTGGATACTGTTATCCATAAATGCTGTGCGTTCTTGATCCATTTCGACCGTATTACCGTCCGCTGATGCTTGATAAGGAATACGATAAAGCATATTTACATTTGTCATAGCAGGTGCATTGATCTGTATATGTTGATTCGACGTTACGTTAAGTTGTAGGTGATGGCGACTATTCTGATGAGTTAGTGCTTTTTTCAATTCGGCATTAAAATCAATATCACGCGCTTGATAATTCGGTGTATCACTATTAGCAATATTTGATGCTAAGATAGTTTGTCTTTTTTCACGTACATTTAATGCTTGTTGATGAAAATTAATAAAGGTGTCTAATTTATTCAGCATAAAATCGTCTCACTTTGTTTGATATTTAAAATTTTATGTGAATCAAAAAAAACTCATCGTATAAATAACAACAAAAATTGTCCTTATTTCAACATTCAATAAAATTGTTCATACAGTAAAATCGGCTTACAAATAATTTTAAAACAAGCAAATATGATTAAGGTTATTAGATTAATACAGCTTATTTCACTGTTATTGGTGACCAATATGGCGATGGCTGATTCATTTGAAAGAGCGGTGAATGATTTAGTTTCAAAACATATAACGGTTCCTGTCGATAATATTTCGATATCTTATATATCGCCTAAACCGCAGTTAATGTGTGATGAGCCCAAAATTACGCTACTGAATAATAAAAAACAGTGGGGTACAATGACCATTGGCGTTAAATGCGGTAATAAAACCCAGTATTTGCAAATAAAAGTCAGTGCTGAGGGACGTTATTTTGTCGCTGATAAACCTATAAGTGCAGGAACGATCATTACTGATGCACTGATACGGTCAAAATTGGGACGACTTGATCTTCTAGCCAATTCGGTAATTTTAAATAAACAGCACATTATTAATCATATTGCATTACGTAACATTGAGCTTGATGAGCCAATTCGAACTTCAATGTTGCAACAAAATTGGCACATTAAGGCTGGTCAAATGGTGAAAGTCTTGATTAATGGAGAGGGGTATGTGATTGCAACAAAAGGTAAATCTCTTAATAACGGCGCCTTAGATGATCATATTAGTGTAAAGCTTAATTCTGGCAATATTGTTGAAGGTATTGTTACGCAAGAAGGTGTGACAATTTTCGATAAATAAAATTAATGATTTTTTTATTTTTGCCGATAATTAGACTAAACAAATCATTAAATTTTTGATCAAAGGTATTTTATGAGTATAGAAGCGACTAAATCGGTAACGACAATAGCAGGATTACTTAATCGTGATGTTATCAATGAGCAACAAAAAAGCCCACGATCATCTCAGCAGACAGAAAATAGCCTGACCAGCAGTGCTAATGTGACATTAAGTCAAAATACCTTATCGCTTTTACAGTCTACGCATAATGACATTGACATGGAAAAAGTTGATAACATAAAACAGGCTATTACTGAAGGTAAATTAGTGATAAACACCACAAAAATAGCTGATGAACTTATCAAACAGATGATTGAAAATATTGAATAGTTAGTAAAGTTTGAAAGGAAATAAAAATGTTAGAATTAAATGACATCTTAAATAAAATAACCGTCATGTTACAAACACTTTCAGACATTTTGCAGACCGAGCAACAAGTGCTTATTGAAAACAGTTCTATCAATCAACTCAATGAAATCATCAATAAAAAGAGTCAATTACTTATTGAATTAAAATTATTAGATGAAAAACGAATAAATATTAGTAAACAACTCAATCTATCTTCCCCTTATAGTGAAAATCCAGAACTGGCAGAGCAATGGCAATCCATTACAACCACTACGCGGTTATTAGCGAATATCAATCGTGATAATGGTTTGATTATTCAAAATCGTATGCATCGTACTCAGCAAACTATCGATCATTTAAAAAGTATTCATAATCCGGTTGTTTATACCAATAATGGTTATCAACAAACTGAAACAATCTCATCAAAACGAGCAAAAGTTTAATGATAATTGCGGTGTGTTCAGTGTAAACGCGTTAAATACACCTTAATTTGTCGTTTAATCAAGCCAATAACTTTAGTGTGTTCAGTACATACTGTGACTATTTTATTTCTATTTAGACAGTTAGATACTATTAACCCCTATCATGGCTAATGAAAGTGATGTAGATAAAAGCGAACGCCCCACCGATAGCAAACTAAAAAAAGCTAAAGAGAAGGGACAGATACCCCGTTCACGAGAATTGACTTCCGTCATTATTTTGTTGGTGGGCATTATGCTTTTTTGGTTAATGGGTTCTGCATTAGTCCAGAAGTTAATCATCATAATAAAAACTGCGATGCAGGTCTCTTTTCGTGTAAATGATGAATCTCGTATTCTGACCAATTTGATTGAGTTAATGACCGCAGGTTTTTGGGCTATTGTTCCTCTGTTTTTTGCCTTGGCTATCTTTGCTATTGTGGCACCGCTTTGTGTGGGTGGCTTGTTATTTAGTTGGCAATCAATTAAACCCAATTTTAAAAAGTTGAATCCGATTTCTGGTTTTGGGCGGATGTTTAGTCGCCGAATTTTAGCGGAATTATTTAAAAGTATGCTAAAAGTCATATTAATCACGATAGCTGCTTCATTGTTATTATTCGACTTATTTCCAAATCTGCTTTCTCTTCCAAAAATGTATTTAAATAGCGCATTAACAAAAGCAATAGATCTTATTTTGATTTGTGGATTATTCATGGTGTTGTCACTTATTCCGATGGTCGGTTTTGATATCTTTTATCAGATTTGGAGTAATTTAAAAAAATTGATGATGTCAAAACAGGAAATTAAAGATGAGTTTAAAGAGCAAGAGGGGAATCCTCAAATAAAAGGCCGTATTCGGCAGATGCAGCAAGCCATGGCAAGGCGTCGCATGATGAAAGATATCGCTAAAGCAAATGTCATTGTAACCAACCCGACTCATTATGCGGTTGCTTTACATTATGATGAAAAAACCATGATAGCCCCTAAAGTATTGGCAAAAGGAACCGATCAAATCGCTTTACGAATCAGGGAGATAGGCAATCAACATCATATTCCACAATTAGAAGCACCACCACTGGCTAGGGCTTTATATCGTTATGGTGAAATTGGTGAGACCATTCCAACCGAATTATATACAGCTGTTGCGCAAATTCTTGCTTGGGTTTATCAATTAAAACGGTGGCATAAATTTGGCGGTGATAAACCGATTACACCTAACAATTTGCCGGTACCTGAGTCATTAGCAGAAAATCAACCAAGGCGGTAATTAATTACATGATTAAAAATAAAATAGTTTCGTTTTTATCAACCAATGGGCTTAAAAAAGGGCATTATCAAATTTTAGCAGGTCCACTGCTAATTTTATTGATTCTTTCAATGATGGTATTACCGTTACCTGCGTTTATTTTAGACCTGTTTTTTACCTTCAATATTGCGTTATCAATTATTATTTTGATTGTGGCATTGTTTACTAAGCGTGTACTTGATTTTGCTGCTTTCCCAACCGTGTTATTGTTTGCGACTTTATTACGTTTATCATTGAATGTTGCCTCAACGCGGGTTGTTCTGTTAAAAGGTCATACTGGCAGTCATGCCGCAGGTCGGGTGATTGAAGCCTTTGGTCATTTTCTGGTAGGTGGTAATTTTGCGATAGGTATTGTGGTTTTTATCATTTTGGTGATTATTAATTTTATGGTTATTACCAAAGGGGCAGGGCGAATAGCCGAAGTCGGTGCTCGTTTTGCATTAGATGGTATGCCCGGTAAGCAAATGGCAATTGATGCGGATCTAAATGCTGGATTGATTGGTGAAGACGAAGCCAAAGCACGCCGAGCCGAAGTCACCCAAGAAGCCGATTTTTATGGTTCAATGGACGGAGCAAGTAAATTTGTTCGGGGGGATGCGATTGCTGGCTTATTGATAATGGCAATTACCATTATCGGTGGGCTGTTAGTAGGGGTTGTACAACATGGTATGGCACTAGCGGATGCGAGTCAGACGTATGTATTATTAACTATTGGTGATGGTCTGGTTGCTCAAATCCCTTCTTTAATTATTTCAACGGCTGCTGGCGTGATTGTGACAAGAGTGACATCACAAGAAAACATCAGTGAACAGATGCTAAACCAGTTGTTTAAAAATCCACAAGTATTAATCTTGACTGCGGTAGTCATTGGATTATTGGGTTTGATTCCGGGTATGCCAAATCTAGTGTTTTTACTGTTTACTGCGATATTAGTTGTGTTGTCTTGGTGGCTTAATAAGCAGAAGAAATATGATACGACTGCCAGCACTAAGCAAGTTGATACGCAAGCAACGACACCGAGTAATATTGAAGCATCTTGGTCGGACGTCAGTATTGAGGATATTTTAGCAATGGAAGTGGGGTATGGATTAATCCCTATGGTAGATCAGACTCAGAATGGTGAATTATTGGGTCGGATACGCAGTTTACGGAAAAAGTTTGCTCAAACGTTTGGTTTTTTACCGCCTCAAGTTCATATCCGAGATAATTTATCGCTCGCACCTTATCAATATAAATTATTTATTAAAGGTGGGGAAATAGGAAAAGGTGAAATTGTTAATAACAAATGGTTAGCGATTAATCCGGGGAATGTGGCAGAAACCATTGACGGAATACCCACTACCGAGCCTGCGTTTGGTTTGCCTGCGGTATGGATAGACGCAAGTAATAAAGAAAATGCTCAAATCTTAGGTTATACCGTTGTTGATACCAGCACCATGATTGCGACCCATTTTAATCACCTATTACAACAGTTCGCCAGTGATTTATTAGGACGAGTGGAAACACAAGAGTTATTGGATCATGTTAAACAAGATATTCCTAAATTGGTGGAGGACTTTATACCGGGCGTCATTACGTTAACGACATTTCATAAAATACTCCAAAATTTAATCGCCGAAAAAGTGTCAATACGTGATATGCGCACAATTATCGAAACCATAAGCGAACATGCACCGAATCAAAACGATGCTTATCAATTGCTTAGCCTAGTGCGAATAGCATTAGGAAGAGTGATAACACAACAATGGTTTCCGGGGAATGGGGCAATTAATGTCATTGGTTTAAATGTGAATTTGGAGCGGTTGTTGCTACAAGCACTCCAAAATACCAGTAATGTTGAACCGGGACTGGCGGATCATATAATTCAACAAGTGAAGCAAGCTTTAAATCAGCAAGATGCCATTGGTGCACCGCCTGTACTCTTGGTTAACCACACATTAAGACCGATGCTATCACAATTTTTAAGACCCCATTTTCCACAGCTAGTGGTGTTGTCAAACTTAGAAATCACGGATAATCGAGAAATTAAAATGACTTGTCAAATTGGTGCAGAATAGTACCAGAAATTTGATTAATAAAACTCAAATTGAAAGTTTATCTATAAAAAGCGCTATGAAATAGTGAACAGGCATTAGCTGTTCACTATATAAAATAGATTTTTATCCTATTCTGTCACAACCGTAAAACGTTGTTTAATGTGTTTGGCATTTTCTGCTTCATCAACCATGGCAATGGCATAATCAGCATAGCTAATTTGGCTTTTTCCTTGAGTATTGAATAAGACCTGTTCACCGCCTGCTTTGTAGTGACCTGTTCTTGCGCCATCGGCAATAAACTCAATAGCTGGGCTTAAGTAAGTCCAGTTCACATCCTGACATTTTTTTAATTCATCAAGTGCTTTAGCCATGTTATTAGCTAATGGTTTGAATTCTTCTGGAAACTCGGGTGTATCAACTAAACGAACAGTATGTTCAGGATTGACATATAAACTACCTGCACCACCAACAACTAATAAACGGTTAGGTTTACCTTTTAAAATGTCAGTTAAATGTTTTAAACTTGTTTGATGTTGAGGCAGTGATTCAAGGCTCCATGTTGCAAATGCATCAACAATCACATCAAAAGGTTTCAAATCTTCATAAGTCAGATCAAACAAATCTTTCACTAAAACTTTCGCCTTGGGATCGACATGCGCATTTTGATGACGAACAATTGCTGTCACGTCATGCCCACGCGCAATTGCTTCTTTAACTATCAGACTGCCTGATTTACCACTTGCACCAATAACAGCTATTTTCATCTTTTTGACTCCTTTATTCTTTATTAATTTAATAATATTGTTGGATTCTGGTTTTAGGTTTTGTAAACAAAAATCGTTAAGTAATGAATGTTTTTAGATTAATATTCTAAGTATCTATTGTAAAGTAGGTACTAAACAGTAATATAGTTACCAAATTAATACTATAATTGAATTTAAAGGATTTTTACTATGTCTCTCAATGAAAATTTACCCCCTTGTCCCGTCGAAACTACGCTTATGCTCATGGGCGATAAATGGAAAGTATTAATTGTTCGTGATTTATTAACGGGCACAAAACGCTTTGGCGAATTAAAAAAATCCTTAGACGGAATATCACAAAAAGTCTTAACCCAGCACCTACGTGCAATGGAAAAAAACGGATTAATTCATCGCAAAGTCTATGCCCAAGTACCACCTAAAGTGGAATATACACTGACCGAAGTCGGACAAAGTTTAAAACAGGTTCATGATGCTATGTTAGCGTGGGGAAGTGCTTATAAGTTAAGGCAGTGTGTTAAGAAATAGGTTTTTAACATGAATAAAAAGCTATTTTTTGCCAATTATATTTAATGATCGTTTTGTTAATGATATTAATAGTTATTTAAGATTTTTTTGAAAATTTGACCTGTATCACATATTTAATTAGATTTGTTCACTTTTTTATCTTGTTTTAAGTTAAACTTCGTTTCAAAAATTTATCTTTACAATAGATTATCTACTTTTGAAAGGAAAAACATTGGAAGCAATAAAAACATATTGGTTTTTAAGCGCTAAATTTAATGGTAGTGAAGACCAAACAGAACGTTTTGTTAAATTAGGTATTTGGGAAAATGGTTACGATAATAAATACTTAAATACCGTACGAACCATTTCAGTTGGTGATCGAGTTGCGATCAAATCCACTTATAATTTAAAAAAGAATTTACCCTTTGATAATAAAGGTCAAGCTGTTTCGGTCATGGAGATTAAAGCGACCGGTATTGTGACAAAAAATTATGGTGATGGAAAGTTATTAGAAGTTAATTGGCAAAAAAAGAATTTGAATAAAAAATGGTTTTTTTATACCAATATGGCTACTATTTGGAGTGTTAAAGATGATGAATGGTTATCAAAACAATTAATCAATTTTACTTTCTATAATGAACCACAGGATATTGACTATTTTCGGAATGCGCCTTATTGGCGATCTCGTTATGGTGATGTTGCCAATCGTACCCAATTGTTCAGTTGGGTTCGTTTTTATGAAGCTATTGCAGATAATTTATTAATTTATCTAGATAAAAACAAACGTTCAATATTAATGGAATTTGTCAATCAGCTGGCCACCGAGTTTAAGCTGTCTTATTTACTCGATAAAGGTTTACAGGATATTTGTCCATTTACTGTATTAGGAACATTTAATCGTCATATTAAAGAAACGACAAGAATAGAAATCGCTAAAAAGTGGGCTGAATTTCTTAATATTGAAGAATCTGTCCCTAACTCTTTTGAGGGGATACCATTACTTAATAATCAACTATCTTGGTTTTTTACCAACTCCGAAAATCAACAACAAGAGATTGATAATTTGTGGGAATTTTATGCTACTGCACTGAAATTTTCTAATGTTGATGAAAACTATCAAGATGAGTTTGAACAAAAATTTGACTTAGTCATGTCGCAATCATATTTTCCATGGCAATTAACTAGTGGTTTATTTTGGATTCGTCCTCATGCCTATGTCGTATTGGATAAAGCTTCAAAAACTTATCTTACTGATGAATTGGAGTTGATAAAAGATGATCGATTATCTAAAGAGCATTTTAATGGTAATGTTTACCTAAAATTACTTGATGATTTAGCAACGAGATTTAACGAAGATTACTTTCCTATTCACTCTTTTCCTGAGCTTTATTTCACTGCATTACGTAAATATGAAAATCGCACATTAATTAATGAAAATTTAGCATCTAATAATCAATGGCAAATTATATTATTACAATTCATCCAAGAACTTTGCCAAGATAACGGAAGTAATGTTTTTAATTGTAAAGAGTTGCTGGATAAATACGGACAACAACTTGAGGAGGAATTTCCAAATAATAGAGTTACAAGTAACTTGTTAACTTACACTTTACAACGAATGAAAGATAAAAAATTTTTTCAGTTTTTGGGGAATGGTAAATATCGGTTACTTAATCATAATATTGATGGAAAAAGAGGAGAAATCATGGAAAATGAACCAGATATTGATGCACCATTAACTGATGATCCATTATTTGTTAAGCATCCTTATACATTAAAAGATTTAATTCAAGAAGATTGTTTTATCGATAAACAGCAATTGCAACAAATGATATCCAGTATAACAAAAAAGAAAAATATTATTTTACAAGGTCCCCCTGGTACGGGTAAAACTTGGTTAGCTAAAAGATTGGCTAATATTGTAATTGGCTATAAAGATTCAAATAATATTCGAGCAATTCAATTTCATCCTAATCTATCTTATGAAGATTTTATTCGTGGTTTTCGTCCCGCTAGTGATGGTAAGTTAGCACTGATCGATGGTCCTTTTTTGGAGATAATTCATCAAGCCAGAAATGATCCTCAATCTAAATATGTTATGGTTATTGAAGAGATTAATCGAGGTAATCCCGCACAGATTTTTGGTGAAATGCTAACACTGCTTGAAGCTGATAAGCGAACACCGAGTGAAGCATTAGAATTGACCTATCGCCGTGAACAAGAAAACGGAATATATATTCCCGATAACTTATATGTTATTGGTACAATGAATATAGCGGATCGATCTTTAGCATTAGTCGATTTTGCACTACGTCGACGTTTTGCGTTTTTTACTTTAGATCCTAATTTTTCAGAAAAATGGTTACGCTATATGATTAAAAAAACAGGGCTCAATAGTAAGCTTCTAGAAGAAATAAAAGAAAGAATGAATGAATTAAATGAATTCATTGCTCAAGATAGAATGTTAGGAAGTGCTTTTGCTATTGGTCATAGTTATTTAACTCATCATAGAGCTATACCGAAAAGTGAAGGTTTAGTGTGGTATCAAAATATTATTGATACAGAAGTTAAACCATTATTGGAAGAGTATTGGTTTGATGAAAAAGATCAACTTAACAAAGCTATGAAACTTATTACGATTGCATATAAACAATCTCAATGAATACTAAATCGACAACAAAACAAAATACCACATTAAATAAAATACCTATTAGAAACATATGGTTACTTTTATTGTATGCATCAGATTATTATAAAGAGCTTGATAAACAGCAGCGAATAAATTTTGAAGAAAATCCTGAAAAAATTGTTGAACTGGCTGCTGAGATTTATTGCAAGGCAGTGCACAAAGGATTGCGTTATTCATTATCTAATAGTTATCAACCTGAAAAGCAGGTTTTAACACGTGTTAGAGGAAAAATTGATTATTTAACCACCACACGTAAATTATTACTTGAAAAAGGTAAAATCCATTGTCGATATGATGGATTAACAAATAATACACCCAAAAATCAATATATTCATGATGCTGCTCATGTTTTATTAAGGCAATTAAATAATGATGAATTGATTAAGCAATGTAAACAAATAACCAATCGTTTTAAAGAGTTAAAAATCGGTAAATCTAACTATTACAACCCTGTTATCGATCAGTTCAATCGATCAAATCCTCATGATAATCTATTAGTTTCGGTGGCTAAATTGGTTCATAGTTTGTCTATTCCAACAGAATTATTCGGTAAAGAAACACTTAATCAGTTGGAAAAAACAGATCAGTGGTTAAGATTATTGTTTGAGAAAGCGGTAATTGGTTTTTATCGGGTTAATCTCAATCCAAATGAATGGCAAATCGAGTCGGGAAAAAGGTTTAAATGGCAATGTACCCAATCGACGGACAACATTGGACAGTTTATGCCAGAAATGATTACCGATTTAATTATAGAAAATAACAAAACAAATTCTCGCTTAATTGTGGATACTAAATGTACCTCAATTTTTAATCATAACAGTTTTTCTTTTAAGACAGATCATTTGTACCAACTTTATGCTTATGTAAGAAGTCAAGAAAGAAGTGATGACCGATTATCCTATTCTGCATCAGGTATGCTGTTATATCCAACAACAAATCAATCGATTAATGAAAATACCACCATTCAAAATCATCAGCTATTTTTTTGTACGATTGATTTAAGTCAAGCAAACATGAGAATTAGAGAGTGTTTGCTGTCTTTATTAGCTCAAAGTACATAAGCAATTTACATCAAGATTAGATACCATTAGAATGCATTGATGCATTCAATCGAAAAGTTTATAACCAAGCACCACCTAATATGGAATTCACACATTACCAATGTTGCTCAATGTTTAAGACAAGAGCATACATAAGATAAATAAATTAATAGGATAATATTGATTAAGCAAAGAATTATGGTTCATTAGCCTCAACTTTAGAACAAATAACATAAAATTCATTCGGCTTTGAGTCTTTATCCTGACCAATAATTATTGTATCAGGGTAAAGTTTATTGTCCGTAATAGGGGTAATATCTTTTCGGTATATGTCTGTATCATTCAAAGGAATGGGTTCTTCACAGCTACGCAATATAGCGTTAGCACCAATCAATTTAGCGAACTTGTGCATATCACCTTTGGCTTTAGCATAAAAAGATGTGACGAAATTATCGCTTTCATAACGAATCATATTAACCCATACATTCTTGATTTTGATAGGTTGCTCAAAATGATATTCGATTTCAGTGATATTATCTTGTTGTTTGTTTTTTATGGTAATTTTTTGTTTTTCAAGTTCAGCAATAATTTTTTTATCTTCGATGGCAAAAGGCTTTGATTGACATAATAGAGCAGTTTTAAATTGTTCTGTAACGGTAGCTATTTTGGTGACATCACTTGATGCGTGTCCGGATAAACTGACAAAAAATAAGATATAACCTAACAGTAAATATAATTTTTTCATGTTTAATAGCTTGTCGTAAAGTGAAATATTGAGTTAAACAGTACTACTAATGACCTGTTAAATTTTAATCTGATTCTACCATTAGACATTAAATTAGGTATATCAATATTGCATGATTTTTAATATCATCCAAGCAGCTACCATATCGCAATTTTGTTGAAACTATATTACTATAATTTTATTGATATTTATTCAGCAAAATTATTATGAGCAAGTCATCGAGCCACTTAACCATTAAAGATATTGCCAAACTAAGCGGAGTAAGCAAATCAACGGTTTCAAGAGTAATTAACCATGACCCAATGGTGAAAGAAGCAACACGTAATAAAGTCAATGCTATTATTGAACAATATCAATTTACGCCGTCTAAATCTGCAAGAGCAATGCGAGGTTATGGCAATAAAGTGATTGGTATTATTGTCACTCGTCTCGACTCGGTGTCTGAAAATCAAGCTGTCAGTAGCATGCTGCCAATATTTTATCAACATGGCTATGATCCGATTATTATGGAAAGCCAATTTAATGTTGTAAAGGTTGAAGAACATTTAGCCATGTTGAAAGATAAGCAGGCTGACGGTGTCGTAGTTTTTGCCTTTACAGGATTGGATAAGGGGGTATTGTCTTTCTGGCAAAATAAGAGTGTGGTTATTGCACGTTCATTCCCTAATCATATGTGTGTTTGTTACGATGATATCGGTGCAGTAACTCACTTACTTGAGCATTTATATCATCAGCAAAAACAGCGTAATATTGCTTATATTGGTATTGAACAGCAAGACCAAACTACCGGTGCGCTACGTTATCAAGCTTATCTGGATTTTTGTCAGCTTCATCAAATAACCCCTAATGCTTGTTTAGGAAAATTAAGTTATTTATCTGGCTATCATCTTGCTCAAACAGTCATTAAATCATCACCTTCTGCCATTGTTTGTGCGACTGAAACGCTTGCTTTAGGCTTACATAAATATCTTCATGAAAAGCAATATAAAAATATCATTGTTGCGAGTATCGGGCAGAGTGAATTGCTCCGTTTCCTTTTTCCACAAACGTTATCTGTGGAGTTAGGTTTTGATAAAGCTGGAACTTATACCGCTCATGAATTACTCCGAATGTTAACCAATGGGGTGGAACTTAAAACGGTGACGATTCCTTGCCAACTGGCTGTTAATAAATAGTAATAACAATCTAACAGTATTATATTTTTTATTAATTATGTGAGATCTATCACAAATAGGGAACGTTCCCATTTATTGTTTGTCTTTTTCAATCTATGCTAAATCCTAATTCAAACATAGCCAATGTATTAATAGCTAATTCGGCTAAATATTTATGATAGGGAGACTTGGAGATGGCTAAAGATCCTAACATCACCTCAGAATCGATAACCGCATTGATTGATTGTGTGGGTGGAAAAGAAAATATTGCGAGTGTTACCCACTGTTTAACTCGATTAAGATTTGCACTGTCTGATCCCAAATTAGCCGATATAAAAGCCATAGAGGAATTACCTTTTGTAAAAGGTTGTTTTAATAATGCTGGGCAATTTCAAGTCATTATTGGTACCAATGTGGATAGTTATTATAAAGCTTTAACTCAGCATTTAAATCTTGATGAATCAACTAAGGAGCAAACTAAAGCTGCTGCGAAACAAAATATGTCTTTTTTTGAAAGACTAATTTCGAACTTAGCAGAAATTTTTGTACCCTTGCTGCCTGCTTTAATTGCAGGCGGTTTATTATTGGGGTTACGCAACATTATTGGAGATATGCCCACTATTGATGATAAGCCATTAATTGCAACTTATCATTGGTTAGCGCCTATTTACAATATACTTTGGCTACCTTGTGAAGCGATTTTCCATTTTTTACCGGTTGCCATTTGTTGGTCAACAGTCAAAAAAATGGGTGGTTCACCTGTTTTAGGTATCGTATTAGGCATTACTTTAGTTTCCCCACAATTGATGAATGCTTACGATCTGGGCAGTAAAATACCTGAAGTGTGGGATTTTGGGTTGTTTTCTATCCAAAAAGTAGGGTATCAAGCACAAGTGATTCCATCGATTTTTGCTGGTTTAGCGTTAGGGTGGATCGAAACTCGATTACGTAAAATTATACCTGATTATCTTACGTTGGTGATTGTTCCGATCGTATCGCTACTGCTTGCTGTTTTTCTGGCACATTTTTTATTAGGTCCTTTAGGGCGAATGTTAGGTAATGGTATTGCCTATGGGGTTAGATATTTGATGACTGGAGACTATGCTTTTATCGGATCAGCTATTTTTGGTTTCTTATATTCACCATTGGTAATTACCGGTATTCACCATACGACATTAGCCATAGATATGCAGATGACCCAAAATATGGGGGGAACACCTATTTGGCCAATTATTGCGTTATCAAACATTGCTCAAGCCTCGGCGGTGGTGGGGATTATTTTAGTCAGTAAAAAACATAACGAACGTGAAGTGTCTGTTCCTGCTGCCATATCAGCTTATCTGGGCGTGACTGAACCGGCGATGTACGGTATCAATTTGCGTTATAAATTCCCTATGCTATGTGCCATGATTGGTGCGGCCTTTGCTGGCTTAATTTGTGGTTTGTTTGGGGTATTATCTAATGGTATAGGTGTGGGTGGATTACCTGGCATTTTATCCATAAAACCGATTTATTGGGGAATTTATGCATTAGCCATGGTTGTGGCAATTGTCGTACCTATTGTTTTAACATCAGTTGTTTATAAAATAAAATTGAAAAAAGGTACGTTAGATATTCGCTAAACACGATTTAATAACCGTTAACCGTTCTATTATGGAACGGTTAATTTATAACAGATGAATAATTAAGAGCAAACAATGAATACGAAAGAAATCCCTTGGTGGCAAAATGGAACTATTTATCAAATCTATCCCAAAAGTTTTCAAGCCAGTGGTACTGGTTCAACGGGGGATTTATTAGGCATTATCAGCCGATTGGATTATCTTAAAAATCTGGGCATTAGTGCGATTTGGTTAACGCCAATTTATCCCTCTCCGCAAGTTGATAATGGTTATGATGTATCGGATTACTATAATATTGATCCGGCTTATGGCACGATGGAAGACTTTGAATTATTGGTTAAGCAAGCGCATGAACGTGATATTCGTATTATGATGGATATGGTATTTAACCACACGTCAACAGAGCATCCATGGTTTAAATCCGCCTTAGATAAAACCAGTCCTTTTCGATCGTTTTATATTTGGAAAGATGCCAACGCTGACGGATCAGAACCCAACAATTGGCGGTCAAAATTTGGCGGTAACGCTTGGCAGTGGCATGAGCAATCAGGACAATACTATTTACACCTGTTCGCAAAACAGCAAGCTGATCTCAATTGGGAAAATCCAACCGTTCGCCAAGAGATTAAAAATGTCTGTCAATTTTGGGCGGATAAAGGCGTCGATGCATTAAGGCTGGATGTGATTAATTTGGTCTCTAAACAGCAAGATTTTCCAGATGATATCCAAGGGGATGGACGAAAATATTATACAGACGGCCCCAAAATACACGAATTTTTACAAGAGTTAAGCCGAGATGTTTTTCAACCTAATGGTTTAAAAACAGTGGGCGAAATGTCATCAACTACATTAGAAAACTGTCAAAAATATGCCGCATTGGATGGCAAAGAGTTGACCATGACGTTTAATTTTCATCATTTAAAAATTGATTATCCAAATGGGGAAAAATGGACGCTGGCTAAGGCCGATTTACTTGAACTCAAAAAAATACTTGGCTATTGGCAAAAGGGTATGCACGGAAAGGCGTGGAATGCGATTTTCTGGTGTAATCACGATCAACCTCGCATTGTGTCACGTTTAGGTAATGAAGACCAATACCACAACGAATCGGCCAAAATGCTGGCGATGATTCTTTATGGACTACAAGGCACGCCGTATCTTTATCAAGGTGAAGAGATCGGGATGACCAATCCCCATTTTACCCATATTTCGCAATATAAAGATGTGGAAAGTCTTAACATCTATCAAGAAAAAATTGCCGAAGGTATGTCAGAGTCTGACATGTTAGCGATTCTTGCCAGTAAGTCACGCGACAATAGCCGAACGCCAATGCAGTGGGATAACACCGCCAATGCCGGATTTAGCCAAGGTAAACCTTGGATCGAGGTGGCAAACAATTATCCAAAAATCAATGTTAAGTCAGCGCTTGACGATCCCAATTCCATTTTTTATTGCTATCAAACTTTAATTAGATTACGCAAAACCTATCCGATCTTTATTTTCGGAGACTATAAAGATCTAACGCCTGATGTTGCTAATTGCTGGTGCTATGTCAGACATTGGAATAATCAAACGTTACTTGTAATAGCCAATCTGACCGAAAATACGATTAAATGGCAATTACCTAAAGCGTTAGAAAATCGTCATTGGCAAAGATTGCTAGGTAATTATGAAAACCAAACTGTATTAAAGCCAGAAATGGTGTTACAACCTTATGAGGCAATGTATTGGTTGCATCTAAATAGTGAATCGGTTGTATCAGGTTACAAGGATATACACTAAATAATTTTGTTTTATTGAATTAAAAAATATTGGGCAAATTGAAAGTAAGAAAATGCCAACCCTTGTGTTGGCTTTTTGATTGAAACGCCATAATAAGTTGTTTATTGAAAGTTGTGGATAGTTCATATGGGGCATCAATTCCGTTATGTTAGTTAATCAATAGACATTCTAAATCACGTTAAATAATTGGTAATATGTGTAAATCTAGCTTTCCTGTTATAAAAAACGGGTAATCAGAACGTCAACTATACCCACTTTAGCAGTAATTAATTAGCATAAGTGATGAATAACAATATTTTTTAATTTGTTGGGATAAATTTTGCAAAAATAATTCAGGAGTATATACCGTTATAGTTTATTTTTCGGAGAATTAAATCTTCATGCGATTTAAAATTAAAAATTAGCTATTTTTTTAGCTGTCAGCCATATTAGATGGTAACGTTTGCATCGCTCTACTTAGCAATAGTTTACTAATGTCGCCTATCCTTATCCTCTATTAACCCAATAAAATAGTGTTGCCATTTGGTTAATTAATACAATATAATCAATTATATGTTTAAATATTCAACAGATAAATCATTATGAGTAAACGGATAGCTGTTCTAGGTGATACCACTACGACTGGTGGCAAAATCATCTCAGCATCGGATCAAAGTTTTTGTGCAATTGAAGGTGTAGCTTGTCTTGGGGATTATGCCTACTGTCCTAAATGTAAAAGTACTGGAAAAATTATAGAGGGTGCTGATAATTTTATCGTAGCGGGTAAACCTGCTGCTTATGATGGTTGTATGATTGCATGTAAATGCTCTCCAGTTGGTTATAATAAGATTATAGCAACAAAAAGTACTATTTTTGTTGGTGTAAAAAATCCAAGTAGTCATTTTGCTACAATGACAAATACCTTTGTAAAAAATGACCTAAATAATAATTTAAGCAATGAAGTGGAAAAAAATAGTCAGCAAGATGTAGAGGCTTATTTATTTACTACAAGATGGGACAATTTCACACAACTCGGTAAACATTCTGCACTTTATATTCATATCAAAGGTGAAACTCCTTTAATTTTTGATCCTAATGGCGATTACATGCGACAATATCGAGGACAAGCAGAAGCTTTTTATGATGATGGAGACATCCCTTTTTCAATAGAACAATTTATCAAATACCATGCGGAAGATGGTGATTATGTTTCTCAACGTGAAATCACATTAACACGAGAGCAAGCGCTGAATATTGAAAAAAGAATTATTAATGGTAATTATGCAATTGCTCCTTTTTATTTCCCATATTGTGCGTATGCCATTTCATCTGTTTTAGATGAATATGGTCTACAAGAACTTTATTTATTACCTGGCTCTTTGGAAGAAGCGGTAAAAGAGATTGAAGATAAAAAAGGACAAACTTGTGAAAATAATTAATTTAGTAATTATTGTTTTATTTAATTTTATCGGTGCCTATCTAAGTTACCAATGGTGTTATCGAATGATTATCGCAAAACATCGTACGCCAGAATTATATTATTTGATATGTTATGGTTTGTGTTATTTCTGTTTTATTCTGATTTCAATCTTTCTTTTAAATAAAATAAAACGACCGATGACTTTAGTGATTTTCGGCGTGCCAATTGGTTTTATCATTACCTTAATGTCACCAATTTTCTTCATATTAATTATGGAAGATGATTATAAATCGATTTTTAATCTAGATTTTATTATGGGGATGTTAGGTATCACATCAATGATAACCCTTAATTTTATAATCTATCCGGCAATATTATTATGCTGTCATTATTCTATTGGTGGGATACAAAAAATATCAAGTAAGCTTGCTTTGAAGCAATAATCAATTGTCCGAACTAGCAAAAAAATCGCCCAACTATTTTATACAGTCGAACTTATTAGATTGGATTGTTGATATTGAATTATCTGCTGTTATTTTAGGCGTTTCCTAATAAAAATTAGCAAAATTAGAATCAAAACTAAAATGCTAAATGATTTTTATTGCAGTTTACGATAAACCTATCAGGCAAGCATAAAATAGTTATCAAAGGTATGAACAAGATTAATTAACTACTGCTAAGTCTAAGAAAAATATGCTATATTATTTCTTAAGTGATTTTACAAGGCGATAAAATGGATATAAAACTAACCAAGCATGACAAACGCTATATTGAAAGCACAGACGATGTCTACAGCATTATGCAACGTGTGTTATTGCGTGATAACCAAATCGACCAAGAAAAAGAACATCTTTGGATGATTGGCATGAATCAAGCTGGTTATATCCTGTATATCGAACTGATTGCGCTTGGCAGTTATAAATCGGTCGATGTTGAACCGATGAATGTATTTCGTGTTGCGGTAATGAAAAACGCCTCACGGGTGATATTAGTTCATAATCATCCGTCAGGATCGCTGACGCCGTCGGATGCCGATAAAAATATCACCGATCGCCTAATACAAGTCGGCCGTATTTTAAATATCGACCTAATCGACCACCTAATCATCACCCCAAAATCCTATATCAGCTTTCGCAGTACTAAACTTATGGACGAGTTAGAGCAAAGCCTAAAATATGTCCCAACTTATCAAGTGGTTGAACGCATCCGTAAGGAAGAAAAGTTGATTGCTAAAGAGAAGTTGGCGGTTGCTAACAGCAAAGCGAAGATAGCAAAATTGGGAGAGAAAAAAGAAAGAGAACAAAAAGAACGATTGGTTCAAGCTTTAGTCCAAAAAGAAGTATCCGTTGAACAAATTGCGATCATCATGAAAATTGGTGTAAAAGAGGTTCAAAAGATTTTGAAAAAGAAAAATAGTTAAAATTAAAGAATAATTAGATTTATAAAATGTGAAGTAACTCGCATTTTTTATGTTTATAATTTAAGTTTTGCGATCTAACTAGCCTAAAATCAAAAAGAATTATAAATAAAAACAGATAATCAGAACAGATATAAATATCGACACAAAAAAGAAGTGAAATTGCCATGAATAACGTCTCAAAAATAAAAAAGCCATATCTATGTCTTAATGCTATGCTAGTAGAAAAAAAATACAATACATTAGATTTCAGTAATTTTCTTAAAAAAGAAATCAAAATAAATAGCTATGATTTAGATGATAAATATAAATTAGATGGTAAGTTTTACGTCAAAATCTCAACCGACAAGAAACCAGAATGGCATAAATTTACAGAAAATATTACAGGAAAATCTCTAGATGAATTAATGAACAGATCTAGCTCGGCAGTTTTATTTATAAAAAACCAAGATGTCATTATTGCTTTTACATTCGGATATGGACGTTTTTTAATTGATACAAAATATTTTGTACAAGATTTTGGTATCAAAACTGCTTTAAACACACTTAAACATGATAGTTTACGAAGTATTGATTTACATACATTAGATGACCAATCTATCCAAAAGAGATCTCAAGCATCAAGAAATTCTGGTGTTACCGCATTCGGTATAGATATATCAAAAGATGTTTTACGAGCAGTTACAGGCACTGCTAAAAAAGGTATTAATTTTAAAAATATATCAGGAGGAGATGCCGTTTATTCTTTTAGTGTCGAGATAAACATAGAAGAAATTCCCAATTTAATTACAAATTTATTTACACATTATAATAATGACTCATATAAGATTGAGTTTTCATGGGTTGACAATATAAGAAAAATAAAAGAAAAAACACGTGTAGACGCTCTCGATAACAAATTAATAGAAAATATACAACAAGAATCTACGGGGGTTATGATTACAATTCCTGAGATAATTCAATGGGATTCTGTATATGGGTTTAGTTTTACCAGATCAAAACACATAATTAAGCCCACAATTGAAACAAAAGAATATCTTGATAATATTGATCCATCAGCGGTTAATATAAAATCAATTAAACGAGATCGGCTTCATGTTTTTGATATAAATGAAAATGAAACAGAATATCCAATTTATAATTGTATTTATTTTGAATACAAAAAAGGAAGTAAGACTTTTATTCTTTTCTCTGGACAATGGTATGAAATTGATAATAATTTTATAAAAAGAATTAATAGTGTATTGAATCAAATTGATATATCAGAACTTCAATTTCCTACTGTGTACGACTGGTCAAATGGTAATAAACCAAAACTTGAGGCAGAACAAGAATACAATAAAAGAGCCGCCAAAGAACTTGATTGTTATTTATTAGATAAAAGATTAATAAAAAGTAATAGAACTACAACTCCAATTGAGGTGTGTGATTTATTGACTAAAGATAAAAAGTTTATTCATGTAAAACATCGAAAAGGTGGTTCAGCAGGATTAAGCCATTTATTTTCCCAAGCTAAAGTCTCATCAGAGGTCTTATTAGGGGATAAAGAATTTAGAAAAGCTGTTTCTAAAGAATTAAAAATTTCTTTTCCAAAATTAAAAGAAATTATTCCCATTAACCAATTCAAAAGTGATGGTGTTGAAGTCATTCTTTTAATTTTAGGAGAGAATTCTTCAACATTAAAAAATAATTTACCATTTTTTAGCAAAGTAAATTTGGCAGATACATATCAGAATTTAACTCAAAAAGGATTTAAAGTTACTATTGCAGGTGCAGAAAAAGAACAGAAAATATAAATTGTTATATATAAGTTTAATATTTATTCTATAAGCTATATACTATATTAGCGATCTAGAGAAAATAAAGCTGTTGATAAGATTGTTTATAAAAATTAAATAGATAATCAATATTTGTATGAGATAAAATCAGTATTTTTTCATTATAAATTGTATCAACGACATAGTTATATACCAATTTCCTGACCATATTAAAAATATTAATCTAATATTTTTGATATTTGTTCAAACTTTTCTTTCTCAAATTCATCAAAATTATTTCTAATATTCTTATTTTCTTCCTTTTCATAATATTCAATGATTTTTTGTGGTGCACCGTAATCACTTGCTAATCTCCCTTTTTCGGTAAGTGCATTATATTCAAGTTTAATTAAAAGTTTATCAATACCATGTTCTTCATCTAAATTTGTGTTGTTTAAAGTTGTTTGATGATATTTATACATGATATTAAACACTCCTAAATATTTAACTAATTGATATTTAAATTTGTTAAAGATTACATCAGCCGTTATTCTAATAGCTTCATCAATCTGCTTATTCTTTTTCTCTAACTGATATTTTACACATCCTAAAAAACCATTATTGATGTAGGCAGATAACATATACGTAATAATAGGGTAAGTACCAGACTCTATTTTAGTTTCCGATTCTACAATACGTTTCAGTTGAGGGTTAGTTATAATAGGTTTTATTATATATAAAATAGTTTTTAATCCATCATAATGGATATTTAATTTTGGAGAATTAATATATTGAATTAGTAGCTTTATATTTTTCTTTTCTAAAGTAGTTAATTTTTTAATTCGTTTATAAATATATAGTTTATCTTGATAAGACACAGCTTTGAACATCGATATAATTTCATTTGGAATATTTTCATTTTTTAATTCTGCTAAAATTTTTAATTTACGCATTTTCTCATGCAAATTTAAAAATTTATTATCTGTTATAAATAGATCTATATCATCTTTTCTAGCTTCTTCATCATAGTTTTTGTACTTTATAACATCTCCCTTACTTTTTAGAATATCTACAAATTCTGGTGATAAAATTAATACTCTACCACTATAGTGATGTAAAAAACGTCCAGCTCTACCAACGATATTTTTTGCATCAAATGATTTTAATGTTTTTTTTCCTTTCGAGGCACTTAAAACAACAAGATTTTTTGCAGAAGTATTAACCCCTTCAGTAATTGTTGTCGTTGATATCAATACATTCAATGAGCCTTCATTAAAAAGATCAACAATTTCTTTTTGGATATATTTAGGAATACGGCCATGATGAATACCTATTTTATTTTTTAACGCTTTAATTAATATCCAAGTATTATTTTCTTTATCTCTTAAATTATAATTTTTCTCTAAATGTAAAATAAATCTTTGTAACCTCTTTGATTTGTGATTATTTTTTTGAAAAGATGATAATTTTAAAAGGTTATTGATTGTTTTTTCTGCTTTTGCGGGACCACTGGTATATAAAAGAGCATTTTCTTGAATATTTAAAATAGAAGCTATAATAGAGTATACTTTTTCATTACTTTTATCCGTACTTTTTATGGTTATTTCTAATTCTTCAGTAATTTTATTTAACCCATTTGTCAATGAAATTATTTTCTTTGAGACTATTTCATATTTATTAAAATCAATTACTTTAAACCTATTATCTTTTAAAAAAACATTAAACGATTGATTAATTTTGTTATTTTTCTTTTCTGGAAATTCAATATAGGGACCAACTAATAAAATATCACTCGTTTTAGGCAAAATTTCATGTAAAGTAATACGATAAGCTGTATCTCTTTCGTTTTCTTTATTCTCTGAATCAATCAGATATTCATTATCGATTTTATATATTTCATCAATAAAAACAAAATCTAATGAAAAATTTCTATGTTTATCAATAAAAGATAAATATCGTTCGGGTGTATAGATAAATAGGTTTTTATCACCTAACACAGGGACATCGCTAAGAGTATGAATAGAAAAGTTACTAAAATAATTATACTGAGGATCTGAAATCAATTTTTCATAATTTTCAGACAAAAGCGCTATTGTTGGAAATATTAATGCTACATTTTTGTATTTAAGTTTACGTATTATTTCATATACTAAAAAAGTTTTCCCAAAAGATGTTGTTGCAGATAGAAAATAACGATTTTTTTTATCTACTGAAAACTTATTTAATATTTCTTTTTGATATTTATGTACTTTAATATTTTCATCAACATACAATGATGATTCATATAATAGAGAGGATAGAGTATTAAGGCTTATATCTGATAGTTTATTATCATGATTAAATTTTGCTAACAAATCATAATAATGTGGTATACCTGCAGCATTGGATATATATTTCAGAAATTCTAAATCGGATGATGACAATTGTTCATCTTTAATATAATCAAAATAATTACACACTTCTGAAATAAAATCGTAAGCTTTTAACTTTTTAGCTTTATAATCGTTGAGACTTTTTATTAAATTAGCGGTTTTCTCGATTCGATACATTCAATCACCTTTTGTTTAATCTGCTTTATTTGATCTAAAGGCATTAATATAAAAAATAATTTATAATCAATCGATAATGAAAAATTTTTATCCATAGAATTTTTATCAATACAATCAATTGCTTTAATGATTTTTTGTTCAAAATTAGATTTTTTATCTGAATAAATTAATAAGATAGGATAAACAAGCGTCATATTGTATTTCTTTATTTCATCAATAATTTTAATAGAAGGATTATCTCGCCAGCTATTAAGAATAGCTTCAATTTTAGAACCTTTTATACTAAACTTTTCACTATAATCATCAAATTCTAAAACATTTGTTGATAAATAATCATCTGAAAGAGCTTTATTTAATCCCTTTAAGGCGCTTTTCACGCATGAAGCGAGTGATTCTCTAAATTTAACTTCTCCAAACCATAAATAAATATCATCCTTATGTTGGGCTAAATGATAGGAGTCATAACCTGACGTTTCCGCTTTTGCAAGAGGACTATAAAAATAACCTCTTGATATGATCGGCTTTGCTTGGAAAAAATAGTATAAAATTGAGTACAGCAAAACTTCACCATAAAAACCATACTTTATCTTTGTATCTAGATCCTGATCTGGTGAATACTTAATTTTTTTCTGTATAGCCTTATCTAAAAGATTTTCGTATGAATATCTATCAATCTCGAATTGATTGAATGAGTAATCAATAATTGAATTATAAATTAGATCTATTAGTTTTTCATTTGAATAGCAGATAAAAACATGATCATTATGATTGCTAATATCTGTTTTTTTTAAACCAAGACTTTCATTAGGTAATTGATATTTTTGTGATAATGTTTGTTTAACTAATTTTTGTAACTCAATTCTCAAAACAGCCCTTATTTAATATATTAAACTATATATGAGTATTATTATATCACAGTATTATAATTTTCTTAATATAAAATTTACAATTAGCTATTACTATTATGCATAAATTAACATTTTAGGTTAATATTTGTTAGGGAGCGGCAAATAATTTTTAAAATTAAAAAGTAAATTAAAATATATTACATATTTTAAGTGATATTTATTTAAGGGCTAGCCTATCTACTATTAACTGATCACTCATTTATTTTTTTAAAATTATCAATATATTAATTGAATATAAAATAAACAACTAATCTAGGTGAAAAATGGATAATTAATATTTATAAAATCTATTTCTATAAATAAAAAAGGTTATCATTATTAATTGGAAGAATAAAAGGAATATAATTAATTTAACACCAAGATAATAATACTGTTTCAAAGTTGCTTAAAAAGTACAATAAAAAAGGCGCACAATGTACGCCTTTTTTACTTGTTTGCATCGGTGATGCGATAAAGGTTATAAATTATTTAATAACCTTAGCAACAACACCCGCACCAACAGTACGACCACCTTCACGAATCGCAAAACGTAAACCTTCTGCCATCGCGATTGGGTGAATTAATGATACTGACATTTTGATGTTATCGCCTGGCATTACCATTTCTACGCCTTCCGGTAATTCGATTGTACCAGTCACGTCAGTTGTACGGAAGTAGAACTGTGGACGGTAACCTTTGAAGAATGGAGTGTGACGACCACCTTCATCTTTACTTAAGATATACACTTCTGATTCGAAATCAGTATGTGGAGTGATTGAACCTGGTTTTGCTAATACTTGACCACGTTCGATTTCTTCACGTTTAGTACCACGAAGTAATACACCAACGTTTTCACCAGCACGACCTTCGTCTAGTAATTTACGGAACATTTCAACACCAGTACAAGTTGTTTTTGCTGTTGG
>NZ_JBIDFK010000006.1:0-186805 GCF_046635725.1 Gilliamella sp. CG22 | reverse complement strand
GGCTTTCATTTTCCGCTAATAGACGGCACGGAAGTCGCCATGGCATTTATGGACGGCAATCCTGACCGCCCGTATATCGCCCATGCTCTGCATGACAGTGCTCACCCTGACCATGTCACCACAATAAACAAACACCGTAATGTGATTCGTACCCCCACCAATAACAAATTGCGCATGGATGACAAACGGGGACAAGAGCATATCAAGCTGGCGACTGAATACGGCAAAACGCAACTTAATCTGGGTCACTTAGTCAACCAAAAAAAAGAATTACGGGGCGAAGGGTTTGAACTGCGCACAGATGAATGGGGGGCGATAGCGGCTGAAAAAGGTTTATACCTGACCAGCCAGACCGAGCCAAAAGCGCAGGGTAAACAGTTGGATATGCAAGGCGCAATTAGCCAGATAGAAAACGCCTTATCGATAGCCAAATCACTGCAAAATGCCGCCAATCAAGCCGAAGCCCACGGCGCTGACACCGACAGCCAAGACCAGCTCAAGGCAAACTTAACTGAGCTGGCGCAAAGTGGCATATTAGCTTACGCTCAGCAAGGCATTGCGTTAACCAGTCCCGAAAACATCCAGCTATCAACCGGTAACAGCGTGAGTGTCACCGCTGAAAACCAGACTGACATCACGGCATTAAAAAACATCACGCTGGCATCGGGCGATGCGATAGGGTTATTTGCTCACCAATCGGGGATGAAGGTCTTTGCCAACCAAGGGGATATTGACATACAAGCCCAAAATGCCAACCTCAATATGGCAGCGAAACAAAATGTCAACATTGACAGTGTAGACGGCAAAATGACGTTAACCGCCAGTAAAAAAATCACCTTAATGTGTGGCGGTTCGTATATTGAAATTAGCGAAAAAGGCATTGTACTGGGCACACCGAATAATGTGTACATGAAGTGTAATGTCCTACAAAAAATGGGGGCAACAACGATAAATAGCGCCTTGTTAGCGTTACCCGATATGATAGGTGATTATGCCGTGAAATTTATCTGCAAAGATGAAACCGGAAAAATCTATGCCAACGAGCCTTACATTGCCACGCTGCCTGACGGTAGAAAAGTGCAAGGTAAAACAGATGAAAAAGGATATACAAAAGCCTTTCATACTATAAATGAAAACGAAACAATAACCATAGAAATGATAAGCAGGCTGTTAATTATGCCTAATAACAATGGAAACTCAGAAAGTGGACCTGTATTTACAGCCCAAACAACAAAACCTGAAGGTGGAAATATTGCTGTTCAAGAAGTCGTGCTAAAAAATGTGCCAACGCCTCTATTTGTGCTATTTGCTTATGGTGGCACTGGCGCATCGGACTTTGAAAAAGCAGCAAAACATAAACGGTTGAGGCTATTAAAAAAATATCCAGATGCTGAAGTAAGAATTATTAAAGGATTTCTTTATCCAAATGAATTTAAAGCTGAATGGACAAAACTATATAATGAATTAACTAACTCAGAAACGGCTTATAAATATGCATTGTGGCAAGTTCATTATTTTGGTCATGGTGGACCTGATAAACTTAGTTTAAAAGGTGAGGGAAATGATATCTATTTTAAAAAAGAAGACAATATGGAACGTTTACCTTGGCATCCAAATGAAGGCATTATGGTATTACATTCCTGTCGGGGTGGTGCTTATGAAGATCTTGAAGAAGAAACACAAAGAAATGCACAAAAGTGTTTAGCTAATGTCATTTCAAAGCAACAAGAAACTCGTTGTTTAGGACAAGTGACTTATGCTAATTTTGCAGCCAATGTTGACGAGTGTAATAATATTTTAGTTGCTACTTCAAGTCAAGGAATGATTCCGGCGCCCACCCCTTCACTAGATAGCGCTTCTTATAAATATCGACCAGAAAGAAAGTTAAATAGTGTACTTCTGTATATTACTTCTTGTGCCTTATGGGGGTATGCTTTATTCACTGGTAAAACACATCGAAAGACGTTAGCTAGAATGAAGGAGTATAAAAATAGAATGATTGAACAAGAACAGGTAATGAATGCTATCTATCCCATTTATGAAGAAATAAAAAAACTTGCACCGAAAAATCAAATACTACCTTGCCGAGTTTTTAATAAAGGAGAACTAGAAGAACGTATTGTTGAAGTAGATGTGTTTAATCAAAATGATTTGGAGTATCTTTAATGAAGCATCCAGCTAAAAAAAATAAATCAATACGGAAAAAATTACCCATTTTTGTCATTATTTTGGGTTTTATTATCGGTATTGGTCTTATATATTTAAGCAGTGATAATTCAAAAAAACGAAACCATGAACTTAATCAACCGGAAAATTTAATTATGGATTTTACAATTTACCCTTCAACCATTCCTGAAAATCAATTATTACGTATACACGAAGCTAAAAAGCTGTATGAATCAGCCTTTGACGATCAAGTATTCCATGCGGTAGTTAGTCCGGACAACTTAGTCAAATTTTTAAAACATGTCTGGCAATGGGATAAAAATGCTATGCCGTATTATTATTCTCTCCTTAATTGGCATAAATTCTTTGATGAAGATTACAAAGAAGAAGGGATGATCTCATTTACAGAATTTATGGATAAGTATCGGGATCAGCTAGTGGATAATACAGGTAAACCGTTAGTAGAACCAGAGGTGTTTAAAAGTTCACAAATAAAATGGTATTTAATGGATCGGTTTGCCGATTTAAAATATCCCTATTTTGCCTTTAAAAAAGGTTGGCAAATGGGTTTTTGTGGGTATGATGAACAAGGTATGGCACGCCCCTGTCCAGATGAGCGATTAGAAAAAAGTATTGAGTATTTTAATTACGCCATTGAAGGTGGCTATCATTGCTACGAAAATTTGATAGGCAGTATGTTATTTCAACAAGGTCGTCATTATAAAGATCAGAAATATAAACAACTGAATAAATTAACCGAATACCGCAGAGCATTAAAATCAGACGATTTAAAACAGGCAATAGATTATGCCCAGCTAATGGCAGAGCATAGCTCAATAATAGGCATATTGCGCATGACTGAAGCCTATTTATATGGTTTAGGACGGGAGCAAGATCCGGTTAAAGCCTATGCCTGGTCACGGTTAAGTGATTATGCAAAACAAAAAATTATCGAGATAGGCAACAATTTAGCATGGGATGCAGAGCAACTACCACCGGTTTGGGAATATAACAAAGAAATCCAAAATCGTTTAGAGCAACAGCTTACCCCAGCCGAAAAACAAGCGGCATTCGATTATTTGGAAACGCTGAAAACCAAAGTGGTCACTTGGGATTATAATGAATGGCGAGATCAGATAGATGATTTTCACCCTAAACCGTAATTTATTTGACTATATTGTAGTCAGTAAAATTTAAGGTTGAATAATAATGATTAATCTGGATAGCGTGAATTTTAGTGCAGAGAATAGCGTATGAAGAATAGCAAATTGAAACGTTCAAAGTTCAAAATAGTCATGCTAGCAATGAGTGTGATAATGGTTATTAGCCTTTATCAATTATATTTTAATCAATCACTCGATAGCCAAGTCAATGTTGGTTTTGTTGAATCCGAAAACTTACCCATGGACTATACAATTTACCCTTCAACCATTCCTGAAAATCAATTATTACGTATACACGAAGCTAAAAAGCTGTATGAATCAGCCTTTGACGATCAAGTATTCCATGCGGTAGTTAGTCCGGACAACTTAGTCAAATTTTTAAAACATGCCTGGCAATGGGATAAAAATGCTATGCCGTATTATTATTCTCTCCTTACTTGGCAGAAACACTTTGATGAAGATTACAAAGAAGAAGGGATGATCTCATTTACAGAATTTATGGATAAGTATCGGGATCAGCTAGTGGATAATACAGGTAAACCGTTAGTAGAACCAGAGGTGTTTAAAAGTTCACAAATAAAATGGTATTTAAGGGATCGGTTTGCCGATTTAAAATATCCCTATTTTGCCTATGAAAAAGGTTGGCAAATGGGTTTTTGTGGGTATGATGAACAAGGTATGGCGCGCCCCTGTCCAGATGAGCAATTAGAAAAAAGTATTGAGTATTTTAATTACGCCATTGAAGGTGGCTATCATTGTTACGAAGATTTAATAGACCGTGTGTTATTTCAACAAGGTGACCATTATAAAGATCAGAAATATGAACAGCTGAATAAATTAACCGAATACCGCAGAGCATTAAAATCAGACGATTTAAAACAGGCAATAGATTATGCCCAGCTAATGGCAGAGCATAGCTCAATTATAGGCATATTGCGCATGACTGAAGCCTATTTATATGGATTAGGACGGGAGCAAGATCCGGTTAAAGCCTATGCCTGGTCACGGTTAAGTGATTATGCAAAACAAAAAATTATCGAGATAGGCAACAATTTAGCATGGGATGCAGAGCAACTACCACCGGTTTGGGAATATAACAAAGAAATCCAAAATCGTTTAGAGCAACAGCTTACCCCAGCCGAAAAACAAGCGGCATTCGATTATTTGGAAACGCTGAAAACCAAAGTGGTCACTTGGGATTATAATGAATGGCGAGATCAGATAGATGATTTTCACCCTAAACCTTAGACGGAATCATGTTTCAACTACAAATGAGCGTTTGCTTGTGTGGCGCAAGTGGATACTCAAAAGTCAGAAAAGTGTTAGACGAATGGTGGCATGAACCGCAAGTGACCCCGACCAACTTATGTATGCGAACCTATCTATTTAACAACAAAGCGTTAATCGCCGATATTAACGAATACTTGGATATTCAACAAAACATAGCGATCAATGAGTCTGCTGATAATAATAGCCATCAGCCAAATGTCGATAAAGCGATTAACTTACTCAACAAATTGACTAAACATGTAAATCGGACTGGGTCGATTGTCAATCAGATAGCGGATCGCGGTTTTCCAATAGCATTGTTATCGGTTACCTTTGCTGATCTTGTCAGAAGTTTTTTAAGAGTCACGACCCAAAAATTTAATCAAACAATTCAAAACCGCCTAGGCAACTTAATTTTTGCCAAAATTAGGGATAAAGCTTTAGAAATGTATGAATCGGGCTATAATATCAACGGGCATTCTTTTGAAGTCTCTCCCAAAAAAGGTGTGCCACAAATAACACGGTTTGCCCGTGAAAAGTTTAATCATTCAGATTTAGTCAATACCAAAATCGCCATGATGGTATTTGCATTTAGTAGCTACGAAACACTCAAAAAATTAATTCATGGTAAATGGAATGATTCTCGGGAATTAGCCGAATTAACCGCATCCCTAATGGCAAGTGCAGCAGCGGGCACGCAAATTCTGACCAGTGCCATCAAAAGTTGTATCGAAAATAGCCCAACATCAAAAACTGCTACCGTAACCTACAATGCGTTTGGGCGATTATTTTTATGGTCGGCGAGTTTGGCGTTGATGGCTGGGGGAGTATCGGTAGTGTTAGATATTTCTGAAGCAATAAAAGTTAAGAATGAAAAACGTAAAATAATATTGATCGCTTATTCTGCTAGGGCTATAGCTACATCATTGCTTAGTATATCTCAATTTGTAGCTGCTTTAGGTCCATTAGTGCCATGGTTTGATAATATTATCATGACCAGTATCGAACGGACTTTTTGGGTAAATGTAGCTGAAGTCGGGATAGTTATCGGTCGCTTTGCCATTGGTCGATCTGCGGCAGTGTGGCTGGCGGCAATTAATTTTTACGCGTCTATGATTATTATTGTGGTCAGTGTTTGCCTGATTATTTTTGATGATGATGCTATGCAAAAATGGTTTGATCGCTGCTGTTTTAGTAAAGACCCTGAACGTAAAAAATTTAAAGATTTAGGCGAAGAACTCACAGAATGGCATCAAGCACTACAGGAGACTTTTTAATATGTACGCAGGCGAATTTTTATTATGGTTTGGTAACGCCATGAAATCCGAAACCCGTAAAAAATTAAAAATGGGTTATAACCATGCCGATATGACGCTCAAAGAAGTGCAAAAAGACTATACCCAAGAATCGGTCAGTGATAACCCGAGACCAATAGGACCTTACTACGCGTATAACGATAGCTATTTAGAAATTCGAGGGGGAATGTTTGAAAACTTTAGGGGAATTCTGACATGGGTTTGTTTGTTTGTTTTTTTAATACCTTTTCATGTAGTTTATATAGGGTTAAGTATTATTATTGAATTAGTTGATAATGGATCAGATGATATTTTATCAGATGTATTTGTACTTATATATTGCATTACTGTTTTTATTATTTCAATGTATCTAGTTATCCGCTATTTCCGTTATATCTATCGTTTTGAACTCTTCACCATACGCCATATTCGGGTACGCTTTAATCGGGTGACAAGGCAAGTCTATATTCAGCGCCCTAAATACTGCGGTGGCACAGTAGTGTTTAAATGGGAACATATTATGCCATCGAACTTTGGCGAAAGTGGCTCGGATATGGGTGGCACCAATATGGTTAATTTAATGAGCTTTCACCCGTATAAAACTGGCTTTCCGATTGCTCACTCCGTCGGCATCGGCAAAAACACCTATAACCCACAAGACTATAAAGACGAATGGGAATTTATCCGCCGTTATATGGAGCATGGACGGGACAATCTGCCTAAACCCCGTTTAAGCACCCATTTACCGATGCCTTTCCACGGTTTAGACGGGCATATCAAACCCATGATACACGCAGCAAAAAATGCGCCTACATTTTGGATGTATATTTTATTAATCCCAGTATTTTTAATTTTATTACCGTTTTACACCGTGGGCTACTTTATTTCGGAATGTTTATGCTGGCAACCCCGTTGGCCGAAAGTGATTCGCCAAGCAGGCAAAACAGGCATACCAGTCCCGAAAGAAACCACCTTATCGGACTATCCAGAAACAGTACAACAAGCCATATTAGACAGCCGTTTAGAGTGGGGCGTACGTGACGAAAAGACAGGCAAACTGGTTGATTATGGCAATGGTTAAAATCACAATGCGAATGAATCATAATCAAAACAGAAGGACATAAGGTAAGGACATAAAAAAATGTACGTAGGCGAATTTTTATTATGGTTTGGTAACGCCATGAAATCCGAAACCCGTAAAAAATTAAAAATGGGCTATAACCATGCGGATATGACACTCAAAGAGGTGCAAAAAGACTATACTCAAGAATCGGTCAGTGATAACCCCAGACCAATAGGGCCTTACTACGCATATAACGATCGCTATTTAGAAATTCGAGGCGGAATGTTTGAAAATTTTCGAGGGATTCTGACTTGGATTAGTCTACTAATATTTATGGTTCCATTTACAAGCTATGAGTTAGGAATTGAGATAGCTTTAAATTTATATTTTCAAAAAGATGATGATATTGTTTTAGGAGTTATTTTTATAATTATATACTCAATCATAACTCTAATTTTTATTTATTTAATACTTCGCTATTTCCGTTATATTTACCGTTTTGAACTCTTCACCATACGCCATATTCGGGTACGCTTTAATCGGGTGGTGACACGGCAAGTCTATATTCAGCGCCCTAAATACTGTGGTGGTACGGTGGTGTTTAAATGGGAACATATTATGCCGTCGAACTTTGGCGAGACTGGCTCGGATATGGGTGGCACCAATATGGTTAATTTAATGACCTTTCACCCGTATAAAACCGGCTTTCCGATTGCCCACTCCGTCGGCATCGGCAAAAACACCTATAACCCACAAGACTATAAAGACGAATGGGAATTTATCCGCCGTTATATGGAGCACGGACGGGACAATCTGCCTAAACCCCGTTTAAGTACCCATTTACCCATGCCTTTCCACGGTTTTAGTGGTCATGTAAGCCCGATGATTCATGCAGTAAAAAATGCGCCTACATTTTGGATGTATATTTTATTAATCCCAGTATTTTTAATTTTATTATCGTTTTACACCGTGGGCTACTTTATTTCGGAATGTTTATGCTGGCAACCCCGTTGGCCAAAAGTGATTCGTCAAGCAGGCAAAACAGGTAAACCAGTCCCGAAAGAAACCACCTTATCGGACTACCCAGAAACAGTACAACAAGCCATATTAGACAGCCGTTTAGAGTGGGGCGTACGAGACGAAAAGACAGGCAAACTGGTTGATTATGGTAATGGTTAATGTGCAAAAATATTTTTAATAAAATGATTTATCTATAAATAATAATGCGTACAGATTGTTAGTTTTGATAGTTATAGGATTAAACATAAATTGATGTTAAATACTTGCCTAAATTAAAGGCAAGATCAGCATTTAACCATTCGTCAAAATCAATTACCGAAAAGTAAAATATACCATTGCTATGAAAATCGGTCGGTGCGCCGAGGAGTTGCAAAAGCAGGCTCTACTTAAAAATCTTTTTAAACATAGTTAACATTATGATAAATATAAAATTACATTGACAATGTGCATTAAAATCAATCGCCTAAAAAAACATCAATAAATTGGTGGAATTTTACACCTCTCTATTTTAATTAATAAACAATAAGTTATAATTAGAGTGTTCCCTATACACATAGGGATAAACCGTTAGTACGGAGGTTTCAGTTATTGACGGTGAAGTGTTCCCTATACACATAGGGATAAACCGCGATTGAGGGTAACATAGAGCGTGCTTTATATGTGTTCCCTATACACATAGGGATAAACCGATCTGAAAGATTTAACTGAACTTAGTGAAATTGTGTTCCCTATACACATAGGGATAAACCGCGAACGGGAATTGCCCTGCGTGTGGTCGTACAGTGTTCCCTATACACATAGGGATAAACCACGATTGGGTCGCTGTACGTGGGATTCGAGGCTGTGTTCCCTATATACATAGGGATAAACCGTTCCCTCTTAGCGAAACATAAAACGGAATTAAGTGTTCCCTGTATACACAGGGATAAAACGAAAATTCAATAGATATAGATAAAGATAAAATTGATGAAAATATCAAGTTAAAAAAAAGCTATTGTGATGGTTGAATTCAGGGGAAAACCTGCAAAATTAATTTTGAATAAAAAACCGGTTTGGGAAGGGTTAGGATGGATATAAAACCTAGATGATGATGAAGAATTTGAAACAGAACTAAAAAATATAAAAATTATTTCAATAATTGAAGGTTAAAATCATTGACATTGTACATGTTTGTTGTACAATGTTTATTGGTTAATTACTTTTAAGAGGAATAATAATTATGAGACATGTTAGTTATTCAGCTGCTCGAGCTAATTTATCAGCAACAATGGACGAAGTTGTAAATGATAGAATGCCCACAGTTATCACAAGACAAAATGGAGATAACTGTATTTTAATGTCGTATGATGATTTTACAGCGTTACAAGAAACTGCATACTTACTACGTTCTCCCGCTAATGCTCAACATTTGTTAAATTCATTAGAACAAATTAATAATGGAAATTTAAAAGAGCGTGTGTTGAATGATGAATAAATTATTTTCCGATGAATCTTGGAATGACTATCTTTATTGGCAAGCAACCGATAAGAAAATGATAAAAAGGATTAATGAACTATTAAAGGATATTAGCAAAACACCTTTTTCGGGAGTTGGAAAGCCCGAAGCATTAAAATTTAATTTATCAGGATATTGGTCAAGACGCATAAACAGTGAAGATAGGTTAGTTTATAAAATTGAAAATAATTGTATTATTATTTTATCGTGTCGTTATCACTATTAATAAAAGCCAACAATAGTTGGCTTTACCATTATTTAATTAAAATATTTAAAAAAATAAGAAATATTACAAATATAAGTAATACTAAATTTACCATTGAATGGGTATTAATTTTCTTTCTTTCGTCTTCTAAATTTATTTTAGCCGCTAAAATTTCCTTTTTTATTAATTCACTGATTTCAGTTGTGGATTTTTCAACATATTTAGTTAATGTTTTTTTACTAGCGGATAATGAAGCGTTTAAACTTTTTTCTGCATATTTTTCTGTAATTTCATCATATTAAGACATAGTAAATTCTAATAATGATTTGCTCTGAACAATATCAAGATAGGATCATCGTTACTAATTAAGATATTATTTTGTTTCCTATACACATAGGGATAAACCGAAAAAGAACAAAAAAGCTGATAGTGTAACAAAGTGTTCCCTATACACATAGGGATAAACTGTTGCTGAAATGTATTCTAATAGTGAGAGAATAGGTTGCTTGATTATATGAACTTTTTTCACGATCATAATCCAATACTTGGTATGGCTAATTCATTGATTAATGCATTAGGGATCATTTCAATTTTTCATCCATGTTTTCGTAGATCTTAATCGGCTTAATGGGAACTAAATCTCCATCTTTTACTTCACATTCGGAATTATTAATAGTAGAAGTATTTTTTTCATTCCTTGTTATTCCAGATTAATTTTGTTTTATATTCTCGTTCAGATTTGATTGAAAGTCCGCTTAATGATTCTATCTTATCTAAAAACTTTATTTTCTTTTTCAACACTGCTTTGATTACTCATTAATACTACGATAAATTACTTACTAAACTGATGATAAGCGAGCGAAAAAACAATCGATATCTTATATTGACAAGATAATAGATATAAAGTTCACATATACAATGACTTTTACATAAATGAATAATATCTAATTATTTTTATTCGGATTTATTTGGATGTTATAAACCAATTGCGGCTAAGTAAACTGGATGTTCTACTCTGTCGGTCTATTAAAAAGTTCTCATATTTGATAAGTATTAACATGGTATTTACGATACGAACTAAAATAATCGGTAAAAATAGCGTACAATAGCGCAATGTTTACTTGTACATCAGCTTAATTAATTTAGGAAATAAGTATGACCGGCAAATTTATTGTCATTGAAGGACTTGAAGGTGCAGGAAAAACCACAGCAATTAATACTGTTGCGCGTATTTTAAAGCAATCTAATATTGAAGATTTACAATTTACTCGTGAGCCGGGTGGAACACCGATTGCTGAAGCGTTACGTAATATTATTAAAAATGGTTTAGAACATGAGCCATTAACGGATAAAGCTGAATTATTGATGTTATATGCGGCTCGAATTCAACTTATTGATAATGTTATAAAACCCGCTCTTAAAATAGGAAAATGGGTAATAGGTGATCGTCATGATTTATCCACGCAGGCATATCAAGGAGGAGGGCGCCAACTTGATAGCGTATTGATTGAAACGTTACAAAAGCAAGTGTTAGGTGATTTTAAACCCGATTTAACTTTGTATTTGGATGTTGATCCAAAAATAGGATTAATGCGAGCAAAATCTCGTGGTCAGCTAGATAGGATTGAGCAGCAATCTATCCTATTTTTTGAACGTACTCGTCAACGCTATTTAGAGCTTGCTATGCAAGATGATACTATTGTGACTATTGATGCCAGTCAATCAATGAATGTGGTAACACAGCAAATTGAAGACGTGTTAACTGCATGGTTATCATTAATATAGGTTAATAATGCATGATCAAAAATGGATATAGTTGGCTCACGCAGCCATATCAGCAATTAGCGACAAGTATTTTACATGATCGAGCCCATCATGCTTTATTAATTAATTATATTCAAGGTAGTGGTGAAAATGAGCTAATTGAGCAATTAGCAAATCGTTTATTATGCCAAGCATCAAGCGATCTAGCCCCTTGTTTAAAATGTCATAGCTGCCAGTTATTTTTGTCTCATCATCATCCTGATTATTATAAGATAACTAACGAGCAAGGTAAGCAATCGATCGGTATCGATCAGATTCGAAGTATTACCGCTAAAATTTATGAAAAATCACAGCAAGGCGGTAATAAAGTGATTTGGATTAAACATGCTGCCTTAATGACCGAAGCCGCCGCAAATGCATTATTGAAAACGTTAGAAGAGCCACCTGCAAATACTTATTTTATTTTAAGTGACGATCATAATAGTCATTTATTACCAACTATTTATAGTCGTTGTTTTTCTTATTTTTTACCGATACCTAAGCTTGAACAGTCTATGGATTGGTTGAAAAATATACAGGATTTACATTATAGTGATAATGAACTTGCGTCAGCTTTGTTATTAAGCGAAAATGCGCCATTAACAGCAAAAACTTTGTTGGATCCTACAAAATGGCAACAACGTAAAGTATTTTGTGAAAATTTATTGAGTGTTATTCCTAATAATGATTTTTGGACGCTTGGCGTAACATTTGAGCATGACCATTTTATTGATCGCATTAGTTGGTTTTGTGCTTTATTAAGTGATGCTTTGAAAGCAAAACAAAAAGCTGGGCGGTATATTATTAATCGTGATCAAGTGCCATTGGTAAGATTATTGGCAACATTAAGTTATGAAAAAATTACTGCTCTTTATGAACTCTGGTTGAATGCCAGACGTCAGTTATTGTCAATAACTGGGTTGAATAAAGAATTACTGGTTTATTATGTTCTTTCTCAATCAGAGTTGATTTGCGATTAAATATTTTCATGGAAGTGTTGAGGGATATTATTTTATATGTAAATGTTTTAACGAAGGATTATAGTGAGTTATTTATCTATTGAATTTGGTCTGTTGTTTATCGTTTTTTTTGCTATATATTGGGCATTTAACTTATTACCTAAATTCCAAAATGCCTTGTTACTCGTTTCAAGTTATTTAATTGTAAGCAGTTATAGTTGGCAATTTGCGTTGATTCTTGGTGTTTATACCAGTGTAACTTATCTTATTTCCATTATGATATCGGTTTCAAAAGATCATGCTAAAAGTTGGTTGATTTTTGGCTTAATAATATCGATTAGTAATTTAGCATTATTCAAATATTTTGATTTTTTTCGACAAGAACTACAAGCTTTACTTAACGTCTTTCATATTCCTATTTTATTACCATTATTTTCTGTGCTAATCCCTATTGGTATTTCCTTTTATACTTTCCATTCTGTCAGTTATTTAGTTTCAGTTAAAAGAAAAGAGATTGAAGTAGCTAAATTTTGGGATTTTGCACTTTTTTTATCTTTTTTCCCCAGTATTGTCGCAGGGCCGATCAATCGAGCTAAGGATTTTTTGCCGCAAATTTCAGTTTGCCAACCCCGCCAAATTTTAGAGCCATATCGAGCTTTTATATTAATCATGATGTCAATCATTAAAGTTTATTGTTTAGGTGGTTGGATAAATGATGCATGGGTTAATCCCATTTTTGCCAATCCATTAGAATTTAGTGTGATTGATTTATTAGTGGGTGTATATGCTTATGCAATTCAAATTTATCTCAATTTTTCAGGCTATACGGATTTGGTGACAGGTATTGCTTTGTTGTTAGGGTTTCGTCTACCAATTAATTTTAACCAACCTTATTTATCTTTAAATTTAAGGCATTTTTGGGCGCGTTGGCACATAAGTTTATCTCAATGGATTCGGGATTATATTTATATTCCGCTTGGCGGTAATCGTAAGGGATTTACCCGAACACAAATCAATGTTTTGTTGGCAATGTTTTTATCGGGATTATGGCATGGTGCAGGTATCAATTTTATTATTTGGGGTATTTGCCATGGTATTGGTATTGTGGCTCTGAATATTGGTGATCGCTTTTTTGGTCGTGATGTGATTAGTCAACGCTCACCTTTTATTGCACGTTTATTAACTTGGCATTATGTCTGTTTTACTTGGTTGTTTTTTTATTGTGAAAATTTATCCGATGCTTTGGATTATTTAATGGCATTAACGCATAATGTGATGATAAAACCACAATATTGGCAGGCTTTTTTGATTATCATGGTTGCTTATTTAGTTTATCCAATGTGTAAAAATCTTCCAAATTTGGCAACGGTACTGTTATCTAAAGTTAATAAATTATGTTTACCTGTGATAATGATATTAATTTTGTGGTGTGTCATTTATTTTGCGCCGTCAGGTATGCCCGATTTTATTTATGCCAGTTTTTAATTGTGTTTTAAAATTTTTTAAGATCAGTTTTGACAAGGAACAGTAATTTGAAGGATTTTATGAAGTTAAGTAATATGCTAACAATGCCAACTAACAAAACCTTATCTGCATTTTATATTGTTATAGTGTTAGTTGTTACAGCTATTGCTTTAATGGTTTTGTTTCATAAATCAATATTGATTTATTGCCAGCAATCTTACCATTTTGAGTTTTTTGATATGGCATTAATGGTGGATGATGCTAATGTCACTGAGGATGATCAGACAAAATGGACTAATGAATCGTATGAATCAGAGGAGTTAGAAAACACGAATATTGAAAAGGATAATCAAAAACATCCTAATGTCGTGACTGCAAATGTAATTGCAGATAAACAGTTACAACAAAATAACCGGCAAAACAAAACAATAAAATCCAATCACACAACTGAAAATAATAAACAAAAATTACCGTTAATTAAGGGTGATAGCCTGCAAGCTACTAATAAACGTCAAACTCATTCTGATAGTCAACTATACAGTACTCGGACTAATACAGCGTTAGGTAAAACGGTAACATTGGATGAATCAAGTAACCCAAGACTTAGCAATAATACCAATTTTACTGAACTTTCACCGATTGTTTTAACTAAAAATGACAAAGTCCTTTTTGCGGGGGATTCATTAATGCAAGGGGTTGCACCATATGTTAAAAAAATGTTATTTAAACAATATAAGATAGAAAGCATTAACTTGAGTAAACAAAGTACTGGGCTTGCTTATCCAAAAGCTTTTGATTGGCCAAAAACAATTAATGATGCAATCAGTGCTGATGCCTCCATTAAATTAATCGTCATTTTTTTAGGCCCTAATGATCCGTGGGATTTTCCTGTTAAGGGATATGCTAAATATGCTAAGTTTAAATCGCAATTGTGGGAAGAACAGTACCGTTTACGTGTTGCATCAATATTAGATATCGCGAATCAACATAATGTAAAAGTACTTTGGCTTTCTCCACCTTGTATGCGTAAACCAAAGTTGAATGACGGAATGAATTATTTAAGCCATTTATATGAATCCGAAGTTGAAAAAGCGCATCAACATTTTATGGAAACCAATACATTATTAGGTTGTTCTTACGATCAATTTAACAGCTATATTGAGACTAATAAGCAAAAAATTAAAGTGAGAATAGACGATGGTATTCATTTTACAATAACTGGACAAAAGCTTTTAGCTCAAGCAATTTTGAACCAAATCACATCCACTTTATCAGAGGATTCCCACATTGAATCAATGCATTAAAACTATGGTTGCTGTTTTTTTGGTGGTGTTTACTGTCAGTTTTAGTACTATGGCTGAAAGTATTCCAACGTCTAAGTCTGTGATTGTTGATTTTGGCGATCCAAATGCTAAACAATTTGTTTTACGCTTAAATTCATTAGTCAATAATCAAGACCACACCCATAAAGTTGTTAATATCACCCAATTTGGTGATTCTCATACCGCTGCAGATTTTTTTACAGGCGAATTTAGAGCGTTGATGCAAGATAAATATGGTGATGCAGGTATAGGTTGGGTTCCTCCTATTTGGGTTAAAGGGCAAAACCATACTCGAGTTAGTTTGAAAGATTCTAATTGGGAATTGTTAAGTAGCCGAGTATTAAGTAATCTCGATTTTCCTATGGGCGGTTTTATCGCTAAACCTATTAATTCTCAAGCTTCTGTTGAGTTGGCACTTAAAGCAGACGATAGAGATATATGGAAAGTTAGCCTTATTTTTAAAACTAAGAAAATAACTAAAAATCCATTAAGTATCTATAATAAAGATAAAATTACCTTTAGTTTCAAGAATAAATTTGGTGGTTGGCAAACGACAACGTTTACTTCAACGCTTCCTATTACCATTAAAAGTAAAGATAGCACTGAAATTGGTGGATTTTGGTTAACTCGAGCCAACAAGTCGGGTGTTATTGTATCTGCGATTGGTTCGAATGGGGCTAAGCAAACAATTTGGCAAAAATGGCGTCCTCAGTGGTTTCAGGAATTATTATTATCCAAAAGCGATTTGGTTATTTTGGAGTATGGAACAAACGAGAGTTTCGATGAGACTTTAGATGCAGATGAATATCGGAAAAATTTAGTCTACAACATTCGTAAAATTCGAAAATTATTGCCGAATGCTGCAATTTTATTGATTTCACCTCCTGATACAATGATTAATCAAACTGAAATTCCAAAGTCTTATAATTTAGTAAAAAGGATTCAAAAACAAGTGGCTAAATCAGAAAAAACACTGTTTTGGGATTGGCAGGCCGCTATGGGGGGAAGTCATTCGGTTAAGCTTTGGTCTAAGTTTGGATTGGCTCGGTCAGATTTAGTACATCAAACCTTGCAAGGCTATAAAGAAAGTGCCAAAATCTTTTATAATGATTTAAATGAATTTGTTAAAAAAAATAGCGATTAGTTATTAATAAAAGGAATAAATCTGTTATGTCTTCACCTATTATCGTTGCTGTTGATTTTGCTGATGTTAAATCAGCTTGGAATTTTATTGATCGTGTTGAGCCAAAAGATTGTCGTTTAAAAATTGGCAAAGAGCTTTTTACGCATGCGGGGCCCGATTTTATTAAACAGATTATGAATAAAGGTTTCGATGTTTTTTTGGATCTTAAATTTCATGATATTCCAAATACGGTTGCTAAAGCTATCGTAGCTGCTGCTGATTTAGGTGTTTGGATGACAAATGTTCATGCTAGTGGTGGGTCTCGGATGATGCAGGCGGCGAAAGACGCACTCTATCCATATGGTAAAGATGCGCCTCTTTTAATTGCGGTAACTGTTTTAACCAGCATGGAGTCGGTAGATCTTCAAGAAATCGGTATCCCTGTTTCGCCTTTGGAACAAGCCACTAAATTAGCTTTGTTAGCCAAAAATTGTGGGCTTGATGGCGTAGTATGCTCCGCTAAAGAAGTGCAAAGTTTTAGAACTCGCTTAGGGAGTGATTTTAAGTTAGTGACGCCAGGTATCAGACCCGCCGGTTCAAATGCTGATGATCAGCGTCGAATTATGACGCCACAACGTGCGCAAGCTGCAGGATCGGATTATCTGGTTATTGGTCGTCCGATTACGCAAGCAGAAGATCCTTCATTAGCATTGCAAACTATTTTATCAACCCTTGATTTGAGCAAGAGTTAATTTCATGATGTCTGATAATCCACTTGTTTATTCTACCGAACAAGGTCGTATTAAATCGGTTGAAGTAAAAGAATCTCGACCTAAAGGGGATGGGATTATTCGAATTCAACGCCAAACATCCGGACGTAAAGGCAAAGGTGTGTGCGTCATTTCAGGATTTGATTTTGATGATGCCCAACTTCAAAAAATAGCTGCGGAACTCAAAAAACGTTGTGGTTGTGGTGGCGCAGTTAAAAATGGTAGCATTGAAATTCAAGGCGATAAACGTGATTTACTCAAATCTTTGCTGGAAGAAAAAGGCTTTAAAGTAAAGCTAGCCGGTGGTTGAGTTGTGGTAATTGTCTTTACTCCCATTATTGAATGGGAGTAAATCTGCTATATGTTAGTGAGAACGATAGCTACGCATTTTGTTGCTGATTTCACGGCGTTCTTTTGAAATTTCAGCATTTTTGATAATATAATCATCTACACGATCATCATAATCACTTTTCATGTTAGCAATAATCGCTTGAAGTTCGTCATAAGTCATATCTGGTTTTATATAATCACTCAAATTTTCAAGTAATAATACTCGTTTTTGGTTATCTCGGATTTTTTTCTCATTATCGGATATTTCACGTTTTAATTTGTTTAAACGACGTGATAAACGAATATATTCTAATACATCTTGAAATGATGGTGCGGCGTTTTTTTCCTTGTCCATCTATAACCCCTTATTTCTAAAATTGGAAAAAATAAATTATGACTAATTATATACTAATAAATTTATAGATGATAATTAAATCTGTTTTGAGTATTTATCAATTTTAAATTATGTTCAATGAAAAATCATTGATATTACAATAAGTTACTACCGTTCAATGTGAGCTTGCTTATGATTTTAATGGCTATTTATTTATTCCTATTTGTCATCAACGATAAATATCGATGCTATTGACCCAATGTAGAGTGTTTAATTGAACTTATCATGTCAGTTTACTCTAAGCCAAGTTTATCCCAAATTTCATCGATATAAGCCACAACTTTTGGATCTTTTTTGATGATTTTTCCCCATTCTCGCTGAGTTTCGCCTTGCCATTTATTGGTCGCATCTAATCCCATTTTTGAGCCTAACCCAGAAACAGGCGAAGCAAAATCTAAATAATCAATCGGCGTATTGTCAATAAATGTGGTATCACGATGAGGATCCATGCGCGTTGAAATAGCCCACATGACATCTTTCCAATCTCGGGCATTGATATCATCATCACATACAATAACAAATTTGGTATACATAAATTGGCGTAAGTAAGACCAAACGCCCATCATGACACGTTTAGCATGGCCTGGATACTGTTTTTTGATGGTCACAATTGCAATCCGGTAGGAACATCCTTCGGGTGGTAAATAAAAATCGACAATTTCAGGAAATTGTTTTTGTAAAATAGGGATAAATACCTCATTTAAAGCGAGTCCCATTACGGCTGGTTCATCGGGTGGACGACCCGTATAGGTAGAGTGATAAATCGCATCTTTTCGACGAGTTAAATGCGTAACCGTAAAAACAGCAAATTTTTCAACTTCGTTGTAGTAACCAGTATGATCACCATATGGGCCTTCAGGCGCTAATTCATTCGGATCAATATAGCCTTCTAAGATAATTTCGGCGGTAGCGGGGACATCTAAATCATTGGATAGCGATTTTACTACTTCAGTTCGACTATTGCGTAACAGACCTGCAAAGGCGTATTCTGGTAAGGTATCTGGTACGGGAGTGACTGCACTTAAAATGGTTGCTGGATCTGCACCAATGGCAACACTAACAGGAAACTTTTCATTAGGATGGGCTTGTTGCCATTCTGCAAAATCAAGCGCTCCTCCTCGATGAGATAGCCAGCGCATGATTAACTTATTTTTACCCAATAATTGTAAGCGATAAACGCCGACATTTTGCCTTTCTTTATAAGGTCCTTTCGTTATCGTTAGTCCCCAAGTTAAAAGTGGTGCTACATCATCGGGCCAACAATGCATGATTGGCAGACGAGTTAAATCAACTTCTTCATTTTTAAAAATCAATTCCTGACAAGGCGCAGACGATCGTCGCTTAACAGGCATATTTAATATTTGCTTATATTTGGGTAACACATTAAAAAATTGCTTAATGCCTTTTGGTGGTTCTGGCTCACGTAAAAAAGCTAATAATTCACCAATTTCACGTAATTGCGATGTATCTTCTAACCCCATTCCCATCGCAACACGTTTGGGTGTTCCAAATAGGTTACAAAGTACGGGCATGTCATAACCAATAGGATTTTCGAATAATAAGGCTGGGCCTTTAGAACGTAAAACACGATCTGCAATTTCGGTCATTTCCAAATAAGGATTAACAGGATAGGGAATTCGTTTTAATTCACCTTGTTCTTCAAGATAATTTAAAAAATCACGAAAATTGGTCAAGTTCATAAAAATAATTACTCCCTATTAATCTGCCTTTGTTTACACTAATTTAAGGTAGTCTAACATCCTAAATGTTAACGTTATTTTGTCATCAACTAGTCAGCGTCAAAATTTTCACTATAAATAGGCACTTGTTGATTTAGATTGCACTTCACAATTTTAGGTAATAATGTTTTAAATTGCTGTTGGTCGATATCAATAAATTTATTTTCATCTACTTGATAAAAAAGATATTGGGTCGTTTGATCTTCAAACTCAAAAGAAGCAATCCAATAGTTTCTATCATCATTGTTTTCATTAGCAAACACTTTGATGATGGTATTTTCTCGTATTTCAGGTTGATTATGTAATTTGTGTTCGATAATATTTTCAGCGATTTGCGAATCGATTTCATCGAAAATTATATAATCAGTTTTGTTGGTTTGACATGTTTTAATGTTAATTTCAGCATAACTATTAGGTATAAAATACAATAAGCTTGATAACACAATGACATACTGACTTAATTTCATTTCCTACTCCTTAGTTAATCTTGTTTAATTGAATAATTTCATTAATTGCTTCTTGATTATTTGGCGATGCTGTTATTTTAGCTGCATCGCTAATTGTCAACCATTGATAGGCTAAATGTTCAGTAAGCGTTGGTGTTATTTCATTTTCGAGCGGTAAATAAAACCAATGTTCTTTATTTATTTCAACTTCAGGTGCATATCGATGCCTAAATTGTGGAAAAATCTTGAATTCAACCGTATGGTTAATATCGATTAAATTAAGATTTTTACCCAAAATATCAATGCCTGTTTCTTCAAAAACCTCACGAATGGCAGTTTCAACCGGCAATTCGTTATCTTCCATGCTACCTGTTACTGACTGCCAAAAATTGGGATCATCTTTGCGTTGTAGCATAAGACAACGCAAAGTTTTTTGACAGTAAATAACAACTAAAACAGATTCAGGGTTTTTGAACTTTTGCATTAAGACATCACTATTTTTTGCTAACTTCAATACCAAGCTCAGCTAATGCATTAGGATTTGCCGGGCTTGGTGCATCTGTCATTAAACAAGTTGCCGCTGTTGTTTTCGGAAATGCGATAACATCCCTGATATTATCGGTACCTGTTAATAGCATACTTAATCTATCTAAACCAAATGCAAGTCCTGCATGTGGCGGTGTACCATATTTTAGCGCATCAAGCAAAAAGCCAAATTTTTCGCGTTGATCGTGTTCATTTATACCTAAAATAGAAAACACAGCTTGTTGCATTTCACTACGGTGAATACGTACTGACCCTCCACCTACTTCATATCCATTGATAACCATGTCATAAGCGTTAGCTATCGCGTTTTCAGGATTTTGTTTAAGCTGTTCTGGCGTCAAGTCTTTTGGTGATGTAAATGGATGGTGCATCGCACTAAGACCTTCTTCCGTTTCTTCAAACATTGGGAAATCCACTACCCAAAGCACAGCCCACCTATTTTCATCAGTCAGATTTAAATCTTTACCTACTTTTAATCGTAGTGCACCTAATGCATCACTGACAACTTTATAACTATCTGCCCCAAATAATAAAATATCACCATCTTTGGCATTAGCACGATTCAACAGTGCTTCCATTTGCGTTTCATTAAAGAATTTAGCAACCGGACTTTGTACCCCTTCAAGACCTTTATTACGGTCGTTGACTTTAATCCATGCCATACCTTTAGCGCCATAGACCGAAATAAATTGTGTGTAATCATCTAACTGTTTACGGGTTAACTGGGCTCCGTTTGGCACGCAAAGTAGTGCAACTCGACCTTTTGGATCATTGGCTGGGGTTGAGAATACGTTAAAATTGACATCTTTTACTAAATCGGCAACATCTATGATTTCTAACGGATTTCGTAAATCAGGTTTATCGCTACCATAACGGCGCATCGCTTCGGCAAAGGTCATGATAGGGAATTGACCTAAATCCACATTTTTAACATGTAACCAAAGTTCACGGATCATTTGCTCCATAACTTCACGGACTTGCTCTGCGGTCATAAACGAAGTTTCAACATCAATTTGAGTAAATTCTGGTTGGCGATCTGCACGTAAATCTTCATCACGAAAACATTTTACAATTTGATAATAGCGGTCAAAGCCAGACATCATTAATAGTTGTTTAAATAATTGCGGTGATTGTGGCAGTGCATAAAACTCACCATTGTGAATTCGACTTGGTACAAGGTAATCACGCGCACCTTCTGGCGTTGCTTTGGTTAACATAGGGGTTTCAATATCAAGAAAACCATGCTCATTCATAAAGTTACGTACAAATGCAGTAATTTGAGCACGAGTTTTGAAGATGTTTGTCATTTCAGGACGACGTAAATCAATATAGCGATATTTTAAACGCTGTTCTTCACTGTTGTTTTGGTTAAAATCAAGTGGCAGCACATCACTGCGATTGAAAATTGTTAGCTCAGTGGCTAAGATTTCAACTTCACCCGTAGCCATGTCTTTATTTGCTTGTCCTTCTGGTCTTGCTCTTACTTTTCCTTTAATTTGAATGCAAAATTCATTACGAAGTTCACTGGCAAGTTGATAAGCTTGTTGATATTCAGGATCAAAAAATACTTGTACAATCCCTTCGCGATCACGCATATCAATAAATATCATACCGCCAAAATCTCGACGCTTATTGACCCAACCGCATAATGTGACTTCTTGATTAATATGAGATGCTGTTAAATGACCGCAATAAATTGAACGCATAAAATATCCTGTTTAAATACCAATCTTATAAAAAAATATGAGGTATTATAAATCAAATAGTGTCCTTATAAAGGCATTTGTTGAGATTTATTCTTTAATTATTTTTGCGTCATTGAAATATATTGTTTGGTTATGTGTATTTAATGGTAGATGCGTGTTGACGCAAGTAATCTGGGTTATGTATATTAGCTGTGCAAAATAATAATTATTATGATAATAGCTGTCATGGATAGTTTTATTGACCGGAAATTTATGTAAAGAGGCGTGAAAGGATGGAAATTTTAAAAGACTATAGAGTGCACTTGCTTGCGCTGATAGTTGTTTTAGTATGTGAGTTTGTTGGTAGGCAGTCTATCTGGATTATCATGTTGTATCCTATGCTATTTGCCATGATTATTGGTGGTCTTATCAGTCTTCCTAAATTAAAAATCTTAAAACATAAAAATATGCTTCATGCTAGTTCGGTGATGATTGTGACGTTAATGTTACTGATTGCCAAATTAGGCGTTGCGGTAGGACCTAAAATTGATATGATTTTGCATGATGCCAAGTTGGCTTTGATTTTACAAGAATTAGGGCATTTTGCGGGTACTATTTTACTCGGTTTACCGTTGGCAATGATGTTAGGTATGAAGCGTGAAGCGGTCGGGGCAACCTATTCTGTTGCACGTGAACCCAATATTGCCATTGTGGCAGATAAATATGGATTGGATTCGCCCGAAGGTCGTGGTGTCATGGCAATGTATGTTTGTGGTACGCTCTATGGGGCGATTTGGATGAGTATCCTTGCTAGTGTAATGGCAAAATTAGACGTTCTTCATCCATATGCATTAGCCATGGGGGCAGGGGTTGGTAGTGGTAGTATGATGGCGGCATCACTTGCGCCGATAAGTGACCTTTATCCGAATATGGCGAGTGACATCAAAGCTTATGCAACAACGGCTAATTTAATGTCTAGTATAGTTGGTATTTATATTTATACATTATTCTCACTACCGTTTGCTTCTTTTCTCTATAATGTTTTTGCTCGTTTCCAAAGCAGTAAAAGGAGCTCACTATCATGAAGATTTTCGAAACGGTTTTTTTATTGATTTTAGTCGCAATTATCATGGCTGCTGGCAATACAGTCGGTTATCATGTTGATTTTATGCTGTCATTACAAGCTTTAGCTGTGCTTGTCGCAATATCGGTTGTTGGTTTTTTTATAAGCAAAGTGCCATTATTCAATAAACTTCCTGTTATTTTGTGGGTGTCAGTTGTGGCGGCTGTGGCTTCTTCACCGATATTTCCATTTCATGAGCAAGTTGTTGCGATAACTGAACATGTCTCTTTACTTGCTGTTTGTACACCAGTGCTTGCTTACGCTGGATTAGCCATTGGTAAAGATCTTGCTTTATTCAAAAGTATCTCATGGCGAATTATCCCCGTTTCATTAGCGGTGTTTTCCGGTACTTTCCTTTTTGCCGCCATCATTGCCCAAATTACCTTAAAGTGGGAAGGTGTGATTTAATATTAGGTAGGATTTAATGTATGACAAAAGAAGAACTAAAACGACAAGTTTGCAGTGCCATTGCTAATCGTAAAGCAGATATAAAAGCGATTGCTGAGGCAATTTGGGCTGAACCTGAACTGGGCTATAAAGAACACAAAACCGCAAAAAAAGTTGAAGAAGCTTTTGAAAAACTTGGTGTACCCTATAAAAATAAATTGGCGTTAACAGGGGTCAAAGGGCGCTTAAAAGGTGGAAAAGGAAGCCATTGCAGTGTCGCAATTATTGGTGAGCTTGATGCCATTATCTGTGCTGACCATCCTGCAGCCGATGAAACCTCTGGCGCTGCCCATTGCTGTGGTCATAATGCTCAAATAGCGAATATGATGGCTGTCACCATGGGATTAATCGATTCTGGAGCGATGCAATTTTTAGCCGGTGATGTCGTTCCTTTTGCAGTACCGGCCGAAGAATACGTTGAAATTACTTATCGTAATCGTCTGATTGAAGAAGGTAAAATTAAGTATATTGGCGGTAAACCCGAACTTATTTCACGGGGTGAATTTGATGATGTGGATATGGCACTTCAAATTCATTTAACCAGCGTACCAAACGATCGCCAAGACGGATTTATTGAGATTTCAACCACAAGTAATGGATTTATCGGTAAATTAATCAAGTATAAAGGTGAAGCTGCACATGCGGCGGCGGCTCCTCATGCTGGTGTTAATGCGTTAAATGCAGCAATGATGGGGATGATGGGCGTTCATGCCATACGTGAAACGTTTCAGGAAAAAAATTATATTCGTTTTCATCCAATCATTACCCAAGGCGGTGATTTGGTAAATGTTGTACCAAGTGATGTCAGAATGGAAAGCTATGTTCGAGCGGGTAATGTCCCGGCAATGATTGATGCTAATGAAAGAATTAATCAGGCATTAAAAGCTGGGGCAATGGCTGTAGGGGCAACTTGTGAAATTAAAGATTTACCGGGTTATCTCCCATTGCAAAATAATCCAACCTTAAATGCTTTTTTGAAGTCAAATGCTGAAGCGTTAATTGGCGAGGAACATGTGTCGGTTGCACCGCATATGACCGGTAGCACAGATACGGGCGATTTATCGCATATCATGCCTGTTAGTCATCCGTGGATAGGATCCGTTAGAGGTGTGTTACATGGCAAAGATTATACGGTATTTGATGAAGAGATGGCTTATATTCGTCCAGCCCAGATGATGGCATGTACCATTATCGATTTGCTGTATGATGACGCAAAACCAGCTCAAACATTATTATCAAACTATAAACCATTGATGACCAAAGACGAGTATTTAAGCTTCTTAGCGAGTTTTGATAAATAATGTTTATGACTTGGCACAATGCTGTGCCAAGTTTCTGCTATAATAGATTCTTTATGATTAATCACGATGATGATTCCCTATGCTAGCACTAACCGATCAAGAATTACTTCGTTATGACAGGCAAATTTCCTTACTAGGTTTTGATATCGATAAACAGCAAATGTTAAAAAATAGTGCGGTATTGATCATCGGGCTAGGCGGTTTAGGGTGCGCAGCTTCGCTTTATTTGAGTCGTGCAGGTATAGGTAAATTGACGCTAGTTGATTTTGATACCGTATCAGAATCCAATTTAAATCGTCAAATTTTATATACTAATCAAGCGATTAACCAACTGAAAGTAGATGTGGCGAAACAAACATTAATTAAAATGAATTCTGATATTGAAATCGAGACTATTAATCAGAAACTTGATGATGTTTCGTTAACTTCTCTTATAAAACAACATAATCTTGTCATTGATTGTACCGATAATTTATCCTCCAGAGAGCAGATTAACCGCTGCTGTTTCCAAGTAAAAATACCGTTAGTGTCTGGTGCTGCAATTCGAATGGAAGGCATATTAACGACTTTTACTTATCAAGCAAATGAGCCTTGTTATCACTGTTTAAGTCGATTGTTTGGGCAGGATCAACTGACATGTGTTGAAGCGGGTGTAATGGCGCCTTTAGTAGGTATGTTTGGTTCCATGCAGGCATTAGAGGCAATTAAAGTTTTGACTGATTATGGTCAACCTTTGGTTGGTCGTGTACTGATGATTGATGCAAAAAGTATGCATTTTAATCACGTATCTTTGTCGAAACAGCCAGATTGTCAGGTTTGTGGAAACAGTCATAAAATATAGGTAACACAATGAACATCGATCGTATTATTTTAGCGCCAATGGAAGGGGTACTTGATTATCATGTCCGTCAAATTTTGACTGAAATAAACGCATTGGATTATTGTGTGACCGAGTTTGTGCGCATTACCCATCATAAATTATCCAATCGAACTTTTTATCGACTTTGTCCCGAGCTGCATCATGGCGGCATAACGGCATCCGGTACTCCAGTTCGTGTGCAGATTCTTGGACAATCACCCGAGTGGATGGCAGAAAATGCCGTTAAAGCAATTGAATTAGGCTCGCATGGGGTAGATATTAATTTTGGCTGTCCTGCTAAAACCGTCGTTGGTAGTCATGGTGGCGCATATCTATTGCAATATCCAGATCAAATCTTCAATATTGTTAAGCAAGTCAGACAAGCAATAGGAACATCCGAAATATTATCCGTTAAGATTCGTTTAGGTTGGGCAGATAAATCTTATTGTTATGAAATTGCTGACGCCATTGCACTTGCTGGTGCAAATGAGTTGGTTATTCATGGTCGAACAAAAGCGGATGGTTATCAAGCCGATAAAATTGATTGGCAAACAATTGGAAATATAAAGCAACGAGTCTATATTCCGATCATAGCCAATGGCGAGATTTTTTCTATACAACATGCGCAAGATTGTGTAAGGCAAAGCCAAACAAGCGATATTATGCTAGGACGCGGAATATTAACGATACCAAATTTAGCGAATATAATACGTTTTAATGAAGCGCCTTTAAGCTGGCAAAACGTATTAAATCTATTAATGCGTTACGCAACCACAACGATAGAAGATGTAAAACCGTTATATCACTCAGCTCGCATTAAACAGTGGCTTGCTTATTTTCGGCAATACTATGCACCTGCATCAGACTTACTTAGTCAGATTAGGACACTAAAAACCCAAAAAGAGATTTCAGAACATTTAAAGCGAATCACAGATCAATCACAGCATTTTTGACGGTGAAGTTGTTCCATTGGTCATTGATATTGCTTACGATGACCTACTTGGTCATCACGTTTGTTAAAGTATAATTAGAATTAAATCAATATACTTTTTGCCTAATTGAATTCTTTATAAATATTTAATTGTTATATAAATTAGATTCACGAATTCATTTTTCATCGTTATCTTCCAGAAATTGTGTAAAAATCAAACTTAAATATTTAGTCCTGATATTATAGCTATAATAAGTGATATAACAACGATTTATCTAGAATAAAAAACGGATTATCTTAATTGTGAGTATATAATTTATTATGTAATTTTGTTATAGTGTATAAGTTGTAAATTGTAAAATAGTATAGAGAGGACTGAATGATTATCGGTAAGCAACAATCGGATACAACGTTGGAATGGTTTTTGTCTCATTGCCATATTCATAAATATCCAGCTAAAAGTACCCTGATTCACCAAGGAGAAAAAGCCGAAACTCTCTATTACATCGTTAAAGGTTCTGTTGCTGTTTTAATCAAGGATGATGAAGGCAATGAAATGATTTTGTCTTACTTAAATCAAGGTCAGTTTTTGGGCGAATTAGGACTTTTTGAAGAAGGCACAGAACGAAGTGCTTGGGTTAAAGCGAAAACAAGTTGCGAAGTGGCTGAAATATCGTACAAAAAATTTAAACAACTTGTACAAGTTAATCCTGATATTTTGATGCGATTGGCAAGCCAAATGGCAAGTCGTTTACAAGTGACTTCAGAAAAAGTCAGTAATTTAGCTTTTCTTGATGTTGCCGGTCGTATTGCACAAACTTTGTTAAATTTAGCAAAACAGCCCGATGCGATGACGCATCCGGATGGCATGCAAATCAAAATTACTCGTCAAGAAATAGGTCAGATAGTTGGTTGTTCACGAGAAACAGTAGGGCGAATTTTAAAAATGCTTGAAGATCAGCATCTCATCTCTGCACACGGTAAAACGATTGTCGTTTATGGTACACGATAATTGAAAAATATTACGAAATTTAGTCATAACATGATTGATATAACGCGAGATATTACATGACACAAGAAAGATGTATTCCAAGTCATGTGGCTATAATTATGGATGGAAATGGTCGCTGGGCAAAAAAACAAAATCAATTACGAGCATTTGGTCATCGTGCCGGTTTGAAAGCTGTGCGTAAAATTGTGAGTTATGCTGCTACCATTGGTATCAAAGTACTAACTTTATATGCGTTTAGTAGTGAAAATTGGAAACGCTCATCCAATGAAGTGTCATCTTTACTTTCGCTATTTATTTATGCATTAAACCGAGAAACAAAAAGTTTACATAAAAATAATATTCGTTTGAATATCATTGGGGATATTTCGCGTTTTAATGAGCAACTTCAAACTATGATAGTTAATGCAGAGGCATTAACTAAAAATAATTCGGGACTGGTGTTAAATATTGCCGCTAACTATGGCGGACGCTGGGATATATTACAATCAGCCCGCAATATAGCAATACAAGTAAAACATGGTGAGTTGATGATAGATGATATTACTGAGGAACGTTTAGGGTTAGAAATGTCAATGGGTGATTTTCCAGATGTTGATTTAGTTATTCGTACTGGTGGTGAATACAGAATAAGTAATTTTTTATTATGGCAAATTGCTTATGCTGAACTTTATTTTACTGATACCTTATGGCCAGATTTCGATCAGGCTTTATTTGATCAAGCAATCAGTGATTTTAATACCCGGGATCGTCGTTTTGGCGGTATTCTAGTGGAGGAGCAATCATGTTAATTCACCGTATTTTAGCTGCTATTATTCTAATACCTATTGTTATACTAACGCTTTTTTTCGCGCCATTATCACTCTTCACTTATATTATGATTTTTATTTGTGGTCTTGCAGCGTTTGAGTGGTCGCAGTTTTTAGCAATAACCCAAAAACCGCAAAGAGTTATATTTGCTTTAGTCGTTATTATTTTATTAAGTTTACTCTGTCTATTACCCATTCCGGTTGTGGTAAAATTGAAGTTATATTCAGGGTTATTGTTACTTTCGTTATGTTGGTGGTTGGTTGCACTATTTTTAGTTCTTACCTATCCAAATACGACTAAATATTGGTGTGGTTCTATCACTGCTAAATTAATATTTGCTTTTTTTACTCTCGTTCCTTTTTTTATCGGGATGATCGAACTTAGAATGATTAATTATAGTGCGAATACTTATACCGGCGCTTATTGTCTGTTATATGTCTTTATTTTAGTCTGGGCAACAGATACTGGCGCTTATTTTGTTGGGCGCAGTATGGGGAAACGTAAATTAGCACCAAAAGTTTCACCCGGTAAAACTTTAGAGGGATTTATTGGCGGTGTGATTGTTGCCGTTGTTATTAGTTTTATTGCCTACTTTACCGGATTTATTTCAATTAATTTGACCAGTTTTATTATGAGTTCTTTATTCGCTATTTTTGCATCAGCATTAGGTGATTTAACTGAAAGCATGTTCAAACGTGAAGCAGGCATCAAAGATAGTGGAAATTTAATCCCTGGACATGGCGGTATTTTAGATCGTATTGATAGTTTGACTGCTGCAGTGCCGATTTTTGCAGCATTATCTTTCAATTTATTTTAAATAAGGTAATTAACTTTGCTTTGGTCTCTGTTGTTATTTATCATTACCATTAGTATATTAGTTACAGTACACGAATTTGGGCATTTTTTCGTGGCAAGGCTATGTGGCGTTCGGGTTGAGTGTTTTTCCATAGGATTTGGGAAAAAAATATGGTCACATAAGTTTTCAGGTGGAACAGAATTTGTCATTGCTATGATTCCACTAGGTGGTTATGTTAGAATGCTGGACGGAAATGCGAAAAACTTATCAACCGACGAAGAAAAACTGGTTTTTGATAAAAAAAAGATATGGCAACGAGCAGCAATTATATTTGCAGGTCCATTTGCTAACTTTATTTTAGCTTTCATTCTTTATTGGATAATTTTTATGCTTGGTGTTGTTACCTATCCGGTTAAAATAGGCAGTACAATACCCAATACACCTGTTGCTACTGTGAATATCCCTTCAGGGGCAGAGTTAAAAAAGATTAATAATGTACAGATCGAAAGTTGGAATGATGTAAATTTTGCATTAATGTCTATTTTAGGACAAGATGATGTGACAATTACCTATTTGATTAATGCTGGTAATAATCTTCAAAAAGAAGTTAGTCAACGTGTTGATATTCGTCATTGGCATTTTGATATTGAAAAAGAATCAGCAATAAAGACCTTTGGGTTGGTACCTAAAACATTGGAAATTTATCCAATTGTGAGTAAAATTATACCAAATTCAGCTGCCGAAAAAGCGGGTTTACAAATTGGTGATAAGATTCTAAGTTATGATGAACACCCTTATGTAGATTGGAATGATTTTTCAGCTATAATAAAGAAAGGTAATCAAATAAGATTAAAAATTGAGCGTGAAAATAAAAATCTTTACCTTGATTTAACGCCGTCAATACAGGCAAATGGTGAAGGTATTGCGGGGCTATATCTTACCTCGGAAGCAGTCATTAAGCAGTATGGATGTTTAGAAGGGTTTGGCAAAGGATTAGAACAAACAGTGTTAACTACTCAGTTAACAATTCGTTCTTTTTATCAGTTAGTAACAGGTGTTATTGGACTTAATCATTTATCAGGACCAATAACAATAGCAAAAAGCGCAGGGCAAACAGCAAGTTATGGTTTCACACCTTACTTATATTTTCTGGCATTTATTAGTATAAGTTTGGGGGTAATCAATCTTGTTCCATTACCAATGCTAGATGGTGGGCACCTAATTTTTTTATTATTTGAAAAAATAAAAGGTAAAAGCTTATCAATTAAAGCAAAAGAACGTTTTTATCGTTTCGGATTTGCTTTTTTACTGGTAATAATGGGGATTGCACTATTTAATGATGTTTTACGATTGTGATGGAATGAGGTTATAAACATTTACAATGAAAAAAATAAATAAATTACTTATAGCATCTTTGCTGTTTAGCACAACAGCAGTATATAGTTCCAATGCATTTTGTGTTGATGATTTTGTAGTAAAAGAAATCAAATTTGAAGGATTACAACGGGTAACTCAAGGGGCAGCATTGCTTGATATGCCAATCCAAGTTGGTGATTATGTCAGTGAGTCTGATTTGGGGCATATTGTTAAATCACTTTACTCGAGTGGAAACTTCGATAATATTACTATTTCTAGAGATGGTAATAGCCTAATCATTCATGTTGAAGAGCGTCCAACCATTGCGAGTATTACTTTTTCAGGTAATAAATCAATTAAAGATGATATGCTGAAAAAGAATTTAGATAGCTCAGGTATTCGGGAAGGCGACGCACTTGATAGAACCATGCTTTCTGCCATGGAAAAAGGGCTAGAAGATTTTTATTATAGCGTCGGTAAATATAATGCTCGAATTAAAGCTGTTGTCACACCATTATCTCGTAACCGCGTTGATTTAAAGCTAGTTGTAGCGGAAGGTAAATCAGCGTTAATCGATCAAATCAACATTGTTGGGGCTAAGGCATTTTCGTCCGAAGAGCTAATTTCACGCTTTTCACTGCGTGATGAAGTGCCGTGGTGGAACATGCTTGGCGATCGTAAATATCAAAAACAAAAATTAGCTTCTGATTTAGATGAATTACAAAGCTTCTACTTAAATCGAGGTTATGCACGTTTTAATATTGAATCCACGCAAGTCAGTTTAACGCCAGATAAGAAAGGTATTTATGTCACTATCAATATTCATGAAGGTGAACAATATAAATTATCTGATTTTGACTTCAAAGGGGATTTTGCCGGACATAAGGATGCGATTACTAAAATAGCAAAAGAGCGTGTTTCAACAGGTGATTTGTATAATGGTAAAAAAATTACTGATATTGAAGATAATGTAAAACAGCTACTTGCAAATTTTGGTTATGCTTATCCAAAAGTCAGTATTCAACCTGAAATGGATGATTCAACGCATACCGTAAAATTAATTATGTTTGTTGATGTAGGGCCGCGTTATTATGTTCGTAATATCAACATTGAAGGTAATACCATAACAAGTGAAGGTGTTATCCGTCGTGAACTTCGTCAAATGGAAGGTTCTTGGCTGAGTAATGGACTTGTAGAATTAGGTAAAGATCGCTTAAGTCGTCTAGGATTTTTTGAATCAGTAGATGTTGAAACTGAGCGTGTTCCGGGGGCCGAAGATCAAGTTGATATTACTTACAAAGTCGCGGAGCGTAACACAGGTAGCATCAAACTTGGTGTCGGTATTGGTTCTGATAGTGGTATTAGTTTTAATGCTGGTATTTCGCAAGATAACTGGTTAGGTACGGGTAATAGTGTTTCATTCGATGTAAATACGACAAATACCGATAAAACTGCATCGATATCAGTTGTAAACCCTTACTTTACTATTGATGGGGTGAGCTTAGGTGGAAGCATTTATTACAATACTTATAAAGCAGATGATGATGATGATGAATCTGTTTATTCAAGTAAGTTGTGGGGTGCATCAGCTAATTTAGGTTTCCCAATTAGTGAAAATAATTTTATCCGTTTTGGTAGCGAGTATGCTAATCGGAAATTATCCGATATGAAACCACAATATGGTATGTGGCGTTACTTCCATTCAATGGGTGAAAACACTAAAAATAAACACTCCATGACCTATGATACTAATGATTTATTATTAAATGCGAATTGGACATATAATTCATTAAATCGTGGTTATTTCCCGACAGAAGGTTTAAAAGTATCGGCTAACGCAAAAATTACGGCTCCAATATTTGATAACCGCTTCTATAAAGTGGTTGCAGATGCATCTTATTATTATCCTCTTGATAACGATCATAATTGGGTATTCTTAACGCGTGGTCGATTAGGTTATGGAAATGGTTTTGGTGGAAAACAGCTACCATTTTATGAAAACTTTTATGCAGGTGGTTCGACCGTGCTTCGAGGATTTAAATCCAATACTGTTGGGCCTAAAGCAGTCTATTTTAATAGAGCAAACTGTAGTAATTTAAATAATACTTCAGGATGTGTAGAGTCTAAGGATGCGGTAGGTGGTAATGCATTAGCATTTGCAAGTGCTGAATTAATTGTTCCAACGCCTTTTATTAGTGAAAAGTATTCCGATAGTATTCGAACATCATTCTTTGTTGATGCAGGTACGGTTTGGGATACCGAATGGAACTTAAAAGGTAATCATTTGCATGATTACAGTTCTCCTTCAAATATACGAGTTTCGCTAGGTGTTGCAGTACAGTGGATGTCACCACTTGGACCATTAGTATTTTCTTACGCAATACCGCTTAAGAAATATGACGGCGATTCGTCTCAACAATTCCAGTTTAACATAGGTTCAACATGGTAAAACCATGTTGTAATTAAATGAAATACACATAGGTGAAAAAAGTGAAAAAAATTATATCTATTATTAGTCTTAGTGCAGCGCTTCTCTATACAGGTATAGCTAATGCAGAAATAAAAATTGGTGTTATAGATGTGATGTCTGTATTACAACAAATGCCTCAACGGGAAGCCGTTGGTAAAGCATTAGATAAGGAATTTGAATCACAAATCAAATCGTTACAAGATCAAGAAGAAAAAGCGAAGAATGCAAGCGCTCGTTTGAAAAAAGATGGTCCAACACTATCTGCATCGGAAAAAAGCAAATTGAATAAAACAATTGCTGATTTTGAAAGTAAAGCAAAAGATTTTTCAATAAAATATCGTAAACGTGAAAATGAAGAAGCAGAAAAATTATTGAAACAAATTCAAAGTGCAGTTAAAGAGATTGTTGCTACTGAAAAATATGATCTTATTTTGAAAGCCGAAGCAGCACTTTCTGCCTCTGATGCCGTTGATATCACTGAAAAAGTATTGGAAAAGGTCAAAAAATAATGTTGGCTTGTCGTTTAGAGCAACTAGCAAACTATCTTGACGCACAATTACACGGTAATGCAGATATACTCATTACCGGTATAGCTTCAATGAAAAGCGCTGTATCTGGGCAAATCACTTTTTTGGCGGATCAAAAATTGCAAAGCAAATTAGCAGAATGTAAAGCTTCTGCTATTGTGATGACTGAAGATAGCCTTAAGTATTGGCACGGTGCTGCATTGATTGTTAAAAATCCTTATCTTGCCTATGCAAAATTAGCACAATATCTTGATACAACCCCCGATCCTGCCAAAGATATCGCGCCTTCTGCTGTGATCGACCCTACCGCTCAATTAGGCGCTAATGTTTCGGTCGGTGCTAATGCCGTTATCGAAAGCGGTGTACATTTAGGGGATGGCTGCATTATCGGAGCGGGTTGTTTTGTAGGAAAAAATACGACTATTGGTGCCGACACTAAATTGTGGGCTAATGTAACTGTTTATCATAATTGCGTTATTGGTAAAAATTGCCTGATTCAATCTGGAACCGTTATTGGCTCTGATGGATTTGGTTATGCGAACGACAAAGGTAAATGGATTAAAATCCCTCAACTTGGACGTGTTATTATCGGTGATAATGTCGAAATTGGGGCATCAACTACGATAGATCGTGGTGCACTTGATGATACCGTGATTGGTAATGGGGTGATTATTGATAATCAATGCCAAATTGCCCATAATGATATTATAGGTGACCATACTGCCGTTGCTGGTGGTGTAATAATGGCAGGAAGTCTGACTATAGGACGTCATTGTTTAATTGGTGGCGCAAGTGTAATCAATGGACATATGGAAATTTGTGATCAAGTCACTGTGACTGGAATGGGCATGGTTATGCGCCCGATCACTAAGCCAGGCGTTTATTCATCAGGTATTCCATTGCAAGAGAATAAAATATGGCGAAAAACCGCTTCATTAGTTTTACATATTGATGAAATGAATAAACGCTTGAAATCACTTGAGAAGAAACTATTAAATAGCTCGACGTAGCCAGTTTCGGTCGGTATAATGCCAACCTATTTTATAATTTTTTTAAGCCCAAATATCATTGATGATTTATTTATGGGCTGAATATATTCAATAATTCCGAGGTATAAAGATGCAAGTTTCGGTAGAAACAACACAAGGTTTAGGTCGACGTTTGTCAATTACTATTAAAGCTGAAAATATTAAAAAAGCTATTGATAAAGAATTAGTTAATACGGCTAAAAAAGTTCGTATTGATGGTTTCCGTAAAGGAAAAGTGCCTTTAAAACTTGTTGAACAGCGTTACGGTGCTTCAATTTTACAAGAAGCATTAAGTGATTTAATGCAAAAAAGTTTTATTGATGCGATTATTCAAGAAAAATTAAATCCAGCTGGTGCTCCAACTTATACTCCTAAAGAATATAAAAATGGAGAAGATTACACATTTAACGTTGAATTCGAAGTGTATCCTGACGTTAAAGTTAAAGATTTAGATAAAATTGAAGTTGAAAAACCTGTTGCAGAAGTTGTCGATGCAGATGTTGAAACTATGATTGAAACACTACGTAAACAACAAGGTACTTGGAAAGTAACAGAACAAGCTGCAGGCGAACAAAATCGAGTGACTTTAGATTTTGTGGGTAAAGTAGATGGAGAAGAGTTTGAAGGTGGAAAAGCTAATGATTTTGCATTAGTTTTAGGGCAAGGTCGAATGATCCCCGGTTTTGAAGATGCGATTATTGGGCATAAAGCAGGTGATTCGTTTGATATTAATGTAACCTTCCCGGAAGATTATCACGCTGAAAACTTGAAAGGTAAACCAGCTGTATTTGCTGCAACATTGACAAAAGTTGAAGAGCTTGAACTTCCTGAGCTGACTGAAGATGTTATTAAACGTTTTGGTATTGCTGATGGAACAATCGAAAGTTTACGCGCTGAAGTTCGTAAAAATATGACACGTGAACTTAATGCGACAATTCGTAACAAAATCAAATCACAAGTTATCGACGGATTGGTTAAAAATAATGAAATTGACGTTCCAACTGCGTTAATCGATCGTGAAGTTGATGTATTACGTCAACAGGCTTTATCACGTTTTGGTGGCAACATGAAACAACCAATGGAACTACCAAAAGAGTTATTTGAAGCTGAAGCAAAACGACGTGTCAGTATTGGATTATTATTCAGTGAAATCATTGAAAGTAATAAACTCAAAGCTGATGAGGCTCGTGTGCAAACATTGATTGATGAAATAGCAACGGCTTATGAAGATCCTAAAGAAGTGATAGAATATTACCGCAAAGATAAAAAAGCGATGGACAATATCCGTTCTGTAGCGCTAGAAGATCAAGTTGTTGATCTGTTATTAGCTAGTGCAAAAGTAACTGATAAAAATTCTTCATTTTCTGAATTAATGAATCAGCAAATGGCTTAATTAGCAGTTTTATTCAGTTTAAAAAATTACTTTAAAGCCCAAATAAGGATTATCTGTTTGGGCTATTTTGTTTAATTAGGAGATAAAAATGCCGTTAGAACCATTTATGAGTGTTATACCAATGGTGGTTGAGCAAAGTTCTCGTGGAGAGAGGGCTTATGATATATATTCACGTTTATTGAAAGAGCGGATTATATTTTTAACAGGTCAAGTTGAAGATAACATGGCTAATTTAATTATTGCTCAAATGCTATTTTTAGAAGCCGAAAATCCTGAAAAAGATATTCATCTCTATATCAATTCACCTGGTGGTGTAGTAACAGCAGGAATGGCAATCTATGATACGATGCAATTTATCAAACCTGATGTTAGCACTATTTGTTTAGGCCAAGCTTGTTCAATGGGGTCTTTACTTCTAACTGCCGGTACAAAAGGAAAACGTTACTGCTTGCCTAATGCTCGAGTGATGATCCATCAACCATTAGGCGGTTTTCAAGGTCAAGCTTCTGATATACAAATTCATGCTCAAGAAATTTTACAGGTTAAAAGTCGATTAAATAAAATTATGGCGATGCATACAGGTCAAGATATTAGCGTGATTGAAAGAGATACAGATCGTGATAACTTTATGTCTGCTGAAAAAGCGGTTGAATATGGTTTAGTGGATGCCATATACAGTAAACGATCTTAATAACAGACTAGGTAGGTGGTTAAAGTGAATAAAACAAATTCCGAAAAATTACTTTATTGTACTTTTTGTGGTAAGAGTCAGCATGAAGTTCGTAAACTCATTGCAGGGCCATCATCTATTTATATTTGCAACGAATGTATTGGTTTGTGTAATGATATCTTGAAAGAGGAAACTAAAAACTTTCTTTCCCATGAAGAGTTTATCAGTAAACCTTTACCAACCCCTCATGAAATTCGTGCACATCTTGATGAGTACGTTATTGGTCAAGATCGCGCCAAAAAAGTATTATCTGTAGCGGTTTACAATCATTATAAACGGTTACGCAACTATTCTAATCCGAGAGATGTTGAATTAGGTAAAAGTAATATTTTATTAATTGGACCAACAGGTAGTGGAAAGACATTATTAGCTGAAACATTGGCTCGATATCTGGATGTTCCTTTTGCAATGACCGATGCCACAACGCTAACGGAAGCGGGTTATGTGGGCGAAGATGTTGAGAATATTATTCAAAAATTACTACAAAATTGCGATTACGACGTTGAAAAAGCGCAACGTGGTATTATTTATGTAGATGAAATTGATAAAATTTCACGAAAATCAGATAATCCATCAATCACACGGGATGTGTCGGGCGAAGGAGTTCAACAAGCATTGTTAAAAATTATTGAAGGTACGGTTGCATCCGTTCCACCTAAAGGGGGACGTAAACATCCTCAACAAGAATTTTTACAAGTTGATACATCAAAAATCCTATTTATTTGTGGTGGCGCATTTAGTGGCTTGGATAAAGTCATTGAAAATCGTGTTTCAACTAATACAGGAATCGGTTTTGGCGCTGATGTTAAAAGTACCAAGCAAAAAGCTTCTGAATCTGAACTGTTAGCCCAAATCGAAGCTGAAGATTTAGTGAAATTTGGCTTAATTCCAGAATTTATTGGACGGTTACCTGTGATTGGTACACTATCTGAACTGGATAAAGATGCGCTAATCAGTATATTGACTGAACCTAAAAATGCATTAACTAAACAATATCAAGCATTGTTTGATTTAGATGGTGTAGATCTTGAGTTTTCTAAAGAAGCATTAGACGCCATAGCCGTCAAAGCGATGCAACGTAAAACAGGGGCGCGTGGTTTACGCTCGATTGTTGAAAATATTTTATTAGATACGATGTATGATTTACCATCAGAAAAAAATATTAAACAAGTGATTGTTGAACAAGACACGGTTGAAAAATCTCAACCACCTAAGCTAGTGTATCGAGATAACACGAAACTTTTAGCTTAATGATAGAAATAAACTGCCATGAAAGTGGCAGTATACCGATGAAAAAATTGTATAAGTAAAACTAAACATTATGTGTGATTGAATTCGTCAAGGCTTTTAAGGAATAATATGTTTTAAACAATAATAAAATAGGCTTGAATATCTCAAAACAATCCCAATATCTACCTAATAAGTTTGTATTACCAGAGAGAACAATATGAAAACAAAACAAACTAAATCAATGATTATGCCTATTTTACCATTACGTGATGTTGTTGTGTTCCCACACATGGTGATCCCTCTCTTTGTAGGACGAAATAAATCTATACGTTGCCTTGAAAGTGCAATGGAAATGGATAAGCAAGTTTTTCTTGTTACCCAAAAAAATCCATCGCAAGATGATCCAGATATTGAAGATTTATATGAAATTGGCACGATAGCGAATATTCTACAATTACTCCAATTGCCAGATGGCACAGTGAAAGTTTTAGTCGAAGGCGTAGAGCGAGCTAAAATAGTTGATATTGTCGATCAAAATGATGATGACTTTTTAATTGCTAATATTAAACCACTTAGTGAGAAAAAACGTGCTCAAGATCTCAATGAAGCGCTTGTCCGCGTTGTATTATCTAATTTTGAAGAATATTCAAAACTCAACAAAAAAATCACACAAGAAGTGGTTGATTCAATTCGTTTAATAAAAGAACCTTCACAATTATCAGATTCTATTGCGGCAACGCTATTTTTGAAAGTGGATCAGAAACAACAAATTCTAGTCACAGCTGATTTAGAAAAACGTTTCGAATTGCTTATTGCAATGATGGAAGCTGAAATCGATTTGTTGCAAGTTGAAAAAAATATTCGTCAGCGTGTAAAACAACAAATGGAAAAAGCGCAAAAAGAATATTACTTAAATGAACAAATCAAAGCTATTCATAAAGAATTGGGTGATATTGATAATAAACCTGATGAGTTTGAAGAGTTAAAAACCAAAATCACTAAAGCAAAAATGCCAAAAGAAGCCACAGAAAAAGCTATGGCTGAACTTAATAAACTTAAGATGATGCCAGCAATGTCAGCGGAAGCGACCGTGGTACGTGGTTATATTGATTGGATGTTACAAGTTCCTTGGCATAAACGAAGTAAAGTGAAAAAAGATATTGAAGCTGCTCAAAAGATTCTAGATAAGGATCATTATGGACTTGAGAGAGTCAAAGACCGAATTTTAGAGTATTTAGCTGTGCAAGGACGAGTCAATAAAGTAAAAGGCCCTATTTTATGTTTAGTTGGGCCACCAGGTGTTGGTAAAACTTCGCTTGGTCAGTCAATAGCTAAAGCAACAGGGCGAGAGTATGTCCGAATGGCTTTAGGTGGTGTACGTGATGAAGCAGAAATACGTGGACATCGACGTACTTATATCGGTTCTATGCCGGGTAAATTAATTCAACGTATGGTTAAAGTTGGGGTGAAAAATCCATTATTCTTATTAGATGAGATTGATAAAATGGCATCTGATATGCGTGGTGATCCTGCTTCTGCCTTATTAGAAGTTCTTGATCCAGAGCAAAATAATGCATTTAGTGATCACTATTTGGAAGTTGACTATGATTTATCCGATGTGATGTTTGTTGCAACGGCAAATTCAATGAATATTCCTGCTCCATTACTTGATAGAATGGAAGTGATTCGACTTTCTGGTTACACAGAAGACGAAAAATTGAATATTGCTAAACAACATCTAATTGCTAAACAGATTGAAAATAATGGCTTAAAATCAAAAGAAATTGACATTGAAGATTCTGCCATTATCGGTATTATTCGTTATTATACTCGTGAAGCAGGTGTGCGAAGTTTAGAGCGTGAAATAGCCAAAATTTGTCGCAAAGTTGTTAAACAATTAGCGCTAGATAGTAAATTGAAAAAAGTGAAAGTCACTCAAGCTAATTTAGCAGAGTTCTTAGGCGTGCAACGTTTCGATTATGGAAAAACGGATAATGAAAACCGAATAGGACAAGTTATTGGACTTGCCTGGACAGAGGTCGGTGGTGATTTGTTAACTATTGAATCTGTCAGTGTTCCAGGTAAAGGAAAACTTACCTATACTGGATCATTAGGTGATGTTATGCAAGAGTCCATTCAAACTGCATTAACAGTTGTTCGTTCTCGAGCGGAGAAATTGGGTATCAATAGTGATTTTTATGAAAAACGTGATATTCATGTGCACGTGCCAGATGGTGCGACACCAAAAGATGGTCCAAGTGCAGGCATTGCTATGTGTACTTCATTAATATCAACATTAACGGGTAATCCTGTTCGTTCTGATGTTGCAATGACAGGCGAGATCACATTGCGTGGAGAAGTGTTACCAATTGGTGGTTTGAAAGAAAAGCTTCTTGCAGCACATCGTGGTGGCATTAAAACTGTGTTAATTCCAATGGATAATGTCAAAGATCTGGAAGACATCCCAGACAATGTTAAATCTGAAGTTGAAATTATACCTGTAAAATGGATTGATGATGTTATAACCGTAGCACTTCAAAATAACCCATTTGGAATGGAACCTGTTACCAATAAAGTTACTTTAAAACAACCGACTAAAAAGGCGATTAAAAAAGTAAAAGGGAATGTTGAAGTGCCAGCTCGATTAAATTAATTATCTAAATTTCAAAAAGATCAACGCATGTTGATCTTTTTTTTGCTTAACATTCTGACAATAGCCTATTTTAGTAAATATGCTATACTTGCCAAATTAATTATTGGTTTTATGGAGAATCTTTAGAAATGATGGAAACAATCCGAGCAGCTGCAAACCATGTAGCTGTTAAAATTATATTCGCTATAATTATTATAAGTTTTATTTTTACCGGCGTGTTCAGTGGCGGTAATAGTGCACGTGATGAACAAATATATATAGCGAAAGTGGATGGTGAAGGGATTAGTCGAGCGCAATTTGAGGCTCAGGCTAGTGCAGAATCATCAAGAGCGATGGGTGATAGCACTTTTATTAAACAAATTCGTCGAGATGTTCTTGCTGATCAAATTAATAACTATCTCGCTTACCAATTATCTAAAGAGCTCAACCTTAATATTAGTGACGATCGTTTAAAAGAAATGATTAGCAAGCAAAAGGAATTTTTTGAAAACGGAAAGTTTAGTAATCAAAAATATTTAAATCTTCTTGCGGCAAATAACTTTACACCAGAGGCTTATGCGGAGTCTATTAGAGCAGCTGCACAGCGACAACAGCTTATCAGTTCATTAATCTATAGTGATTTTGTTGTACCAAATGATTCTGATTTGTCACAATTACTTGATCAAACAAGAACTATTTATGCCGCGCCAATCAGTTCTTCTATTGTCAAAATGGATGATGTCAATATTACGACTGAAGATGAGCAAAAATACTATGATGAGCATAAAAATTCTTTTTTTAGAAAGGAAAGAGTTAAATTTAAATACATAACAAATTCTAAGCAAGATTATCTAAACACTATCAGTATTGATGATAAAGACATTAAAAAAGAATTTAATGATAACCTAAAGGAATATACCTATCCTGCCAAAAAATCGTTTAGTGTGATTTTTGTAAAAGACTATAATCAAGCTGAAGATATCGTCAAAGACCTATCATCGGGAACCGAATTTTCAACAGTATTGAAGAATATTAATCAGAATGAAGATGTTTCCCCTTATGGCAAAAATGGTTCACTAGGTTGGTTTGCTGATAATGATGACTTACCACAACCTTTTAAAGAGGCAAATTTACATAATATTGGTGAAGTTTCTAAACCAATACAAGTCGAAGGTGGTTATGTCATTGTCAAACTAGATGATTTACAAAAAGCTAAATCTATGGATTATGATTATGCAAAATACCAAATTAAGACCAAGCTTCAAGAAAACAAAATTCAACAACATTTTGAAAATGCTGAAGATAAAATGAAGTCAGCGCTAGTTAACCATTCTAACGATTTCGATGCGATAGCTAAAGAGGCTGGTTTAGACGTTAAAGAAACAGATTGGACTTATTATAATGATGCAAGTTCAATTGCTCGTTATCCAGAAGTACGAGATGTCATATTTAGTAGCGACATGATTGCTGATGATAAAGTGACGGGTAAAATTTCAGAAATAATACCTGTAGGACGAGATTTAGACATGTCAGATTTTATCATTCAAGTTGTCGATTATAAACCTGAAGGAATTGCTTCATTTGAAGAGGTAAAAAACGAAATACATCAAAAACTTTATGATGATATTGTTGATAGTCGTTTTAAATCAACAGTAGATGATATTGTGAAAGAGTTAAATGAAAAAGGCACATCAAAACAAGTACAATTTTCTACCAATTATACCTTGAAAAGAGATTCTAATGAACTTGATAGGAAAGTGGTTGATATGGTGTTTAATTTAGTTCCTTCGGCAACCGATAAACGTATATATGGGGTTGAATACATCAATAAACATGATGCTTATATCACGGTATTAACACAAGTTAAAGATGGTGAGTGGCAAGATGTTTCATCTTATTTACTGCGTTATTATTTGCAAAATACCTATAATTCTTTAGCTACGGATATGCGTTCTAGAGCAAAAATTGAAATTATGCCAAACTCAAATTTGTGATATACATCGAAAATTTGATATAGACACTGTTAAAACTAAAAGCCACTTGTGTGGCTTTTCTCATTTTTATAACAAGTTAAATCGTTTCATTAAATTAAATGAGATAGTGCTAACGCAAATTTAATTGCGTAACTATTTTAGAGGTTAATTATATGAAACGAATTTCATTATTTGGTATTTTACTATCGTCTTTTATCTTTTCATCAATCAGTTTAGCGGAACCAACGCCAATATCACCCGTTAAGCAAGAACAAAAGCAGACCATTCAAGTTAATATTAATACTGCGTCAGCGCAAGAACTGACAAAAATATTAACAGGAATTGGATTAAGTAAAGCTCAAAAAATTGTTGAATATCGTGAAAAATTTGGACCATTTGTATCGGTTGAACAACTTAAAGAAGTCTCTGGTATCGGGCAAGCCACTCTTGATAAAAACATCGGGAAAATAGCGTTGTGATATTATTTTCCACCAATTCATATTGGTGGAAAATGCCTAACCCTAATAATCTACCGGATCGACATCTATATTCCAACGTACTCGTGAACTTTCTCCCCAATTTTCAATGTTGAGAATAAGTTTATCCAATATTTTTTGTAACAATTTGCGATTAGTATGTTGTAAAAGTAATTGCCACCGATGGTAGTCTGCCTTTTTAGCTTGATTTGCAGGCATCGGGCCAAGTTGCCATAAACCTAAATCACAGTTTGCTTTTAACCAGTCATGAATTTTTTGTAAAAAAATGGGAGCATAACGATTATTACGATCTGCTGCACGGATCAATACTTGATAGCTAAAAGGGGGTAACTGTGTTAATTGACGTTCGTGTAGTGTTACGCTTGCAAATTTTTGATATCCCTCATTTAATAAAATATTAAGAAGTGGGTGATCTGGATGATAGGTTTGCAAAATAACTTCGCCAGCTTTAGTTGCCCGACCTGCCCGACCAGAAACTTGAGTATAAATTTGTGCAAATCGTTCTGTTGCTCTAAAATCACTTGAAAATAGCGCTCCGTCTACATCGATAATTCCAACTAAAGTAACATCTGGAAAATGATGGCCTTTCGCTAAAATTTGAGTGCCAACTAAGATATGAGCTCCGCCTTGTTGAATATCATGTAAATAATTATTCAATGCGCCTTTTTTACTGACTGTATCGCGATCAATGCGACTAATTTTAATATCGGGGAATAAAACTTCGAGTCTTTTTTCAAGCTGTTCAGTTCCAAATCCAATTGGCACGAGGTGAGTCGATCCACATTTAGGGCATTGTTGAGGAACAGCTCGTGGTGTATCACAATGGTGACAACTCAATTTGTGCTGTTTGTGATGATAAGTATAGGGTCTGTCACAACGAGGACATTCTGCAATCCAACCACAGTCATGGCAGATCAGTAATGGTGAAAAACCCCGTCGGTTTAAAAAGAGCATGACTTGATTATTATCAAATAAGTGTTTCTGGATTTGCTCAATTAATGGTTGTGATAATCCTGCATCGAGGTTTAAACCTCGAATATCTAAAATAGACTGTTTAGCCAGCGTTGCATTACCCGCTCTTTCAGTAAGCTGGAGTAACTGATATTTATGATAGATAGCATTTTTGAGCGTTTCAAGTGAAGGTGTTGCAGAACCCAACAAAATCGGAACATTTTCAATTTTGGCTCGAATTATTGCCAAATCTCGAGCATGATAGCGCCAACCTTCTTGTTGTTTATAAGAGCTATCATGTTCTTCATCGATAATAATGATACCTAACTCTTTAAATGGTGTAAAAAGTGAAGAGCGTGTTCCAACGACAATAGCTGTTTCGCCATTACGACTTCTTAACCATACCCCCAGTCTTTCTTTGACCGTTAATCCTGAGTGTAAAATGTCAATCGGTGCATTAAAACGTTGTTTAAATCGGGTAATGGTTTGCGGTGTAAGACTGATTTCAGGTACTAATACCAATGCTTGTTTTCCCATTGATAACACGTGAGATAAAATATTTAAATAGACTTCAGTTTTGCCTGAACCGGTTACTCCCTCTAAAAGAAACACATTAAAATTATCAATCTGTTTATTGACGCTTTGAATGGCATTTGATTGTTGTGCATTGAGTTCAATTGTAGTTGTATTTGTTGAATAGCAAGTTTGCCATTCAGTACTGTCTGGTAAACAACGGACTTGTTCTATTAACTGTTTTTTCTGTAATGCAAGATAGACAGCTGAATTAAAGTCGGTTTCTTGTAGCGTATCATTTTTTAATGCTAATAATAGTTGTTTTTGTTTGGTCGCACGAGGCATTGAGTCTATATTGAACTGCTTACCAAGCTCAGTTAATTGCCATTTTTTAATTTCATCCTTACTTGCTGCTCGTCCTTGTCTTAATAAAATGGGTAAAGCATGAAATAACACCTCACCTATTGGATAATGATAATAACTTGCTGCCCAATTTAATAATTGCCATATTGAATCATTAAATATGGGTGATTCATCAACAATTGATTTTATGGATTTCAAATGACTAATATCAACATCGGTATGTTTATCGATATTAACAATTATGCCTATTGCATCACGATGACCAAAAGGAACCTTCACCCGCATACCAATTTGAGCAGGCATAGTTAATTGATAATCATAAAGTTGGTGTAATGGTACAGGTAAAGCTACATGAGCGATAAGCATGAAAAATCACATCAATGGTTAAATTAAACTCGTATTGTACGTAAAATTAAATGAACTCGCAAAAGCTACACCATGAAATCTAATTTTAAGATGTGAAAAGTGGTTTCAAGTTGTAAAATTTGCTATCTTGATCTTATCGGATTTTTGATGACTATGAAAGGGATAAAAGATGTCAGAGTTATTTTCACATATTAATCAGCGTGGTGATGCGCACATGGTTGATGTCTCAGAAAAAAAAATAACAACGCGAGAAGCGAAAGCAGAGTCAATAATTTTAATGAGTGAAAAAACATTAAATATGATTCTAGAAGAAAAGCATCAAAAAGGGGATGTGTTTGCAACAGCACGAATTGCTGGAATTCAAGCAGCAAAAAAAACTTGGGAACTGATTCCTTTATGTCATCCATTATTATTAACTAAAATTGAAATCAATATTCAAGCAGATATTGATAGAAGTTGTATAAGAATTGAATCTTTTTGCCGATTAAATGGGCAAACCGGCGTTGAAATGGAAGCGCTGGTTGCTGCCTCGGTTGCCGCATTAACCATTTATGATATGTGTAAAGCAGTTCAAAAAGATATGGTAATAACACAAGTAAGGTTGCTATCAAAAACCGGTGGAAAATCTGGTGATTTTGTTGCACAAACATAGAAAAAGAACATCATGAATAAAATTATTTTTTTTGCTCAAACCAGAGAGTTAGTTGGAATAGATAATATTAAATTGAATGCCGAACACTGGTCTATTTCTGAACTTATTGGACAACTTAGTCAACGCGGTGATAAGTGGGCATTGGCATTAAAAGAAAAAACAGTATTATGTGCAGTGAATCAAACATTTGTGGATGTTAACTATATTATTCAATCAGGCGATGAAATTGCATTTTTCCCGCCCGTAACGGGAGGATAAAATGGAGATAATTAAAATTGACGATGAATCGATTAATACTAATGACATTATTAGCTGGCTTTCTGAATTACCACAAGATGGTGCGGTGGTAACATTTATTGGTAAAGTTCGTTGTACAGAAAAAAAGACCATTGGACTTTATTTAGAGCATTATGCGGGAATGACAGAAAAGGTAGTGAGCAATATTGTTGTACAAGCTAGACAACGTTGGCAATTGAGTCGAATCGCTGTCATTCATCGAGTGGGTGATATTAAAACTAATGAAAAAATTGTATTCGTTGGGGTGAGTAGTGCACATCGCTCAGATGCATTTGCGGCAGCTGAGTTTATTATGGATATATTAAAAAATGAAGCGCCGTTTTGGAAAAAAGAAAATACTATTGATGGTAATAATTGGGTTGAAGCAAAAAAATCTGATGTTGATGCATTGAAAAAATGGTATTAATTACTATTTACTATATAATAGCTATGTTATGTCAATTTATTTTTAATGAGAGGTAAGGAATGGCAGGATATACTCCTAATGGTTCAATTATTGAACAATCCGGTAGCCGTGTGCAAACATATATGAGTCATGTTTATGGTTGGATGACGGTAGGTTTGCTTTTAACGGCAATGATTGCGTGGTTTGCATCAACGAATGTGCATCTTATGCGAGTATTATATAACATAATGTGGGTTCTATTGATTGCTGAGCTTGGATTAGTATTTGTTATCTCTGGTTTAATTAACCGATTATCAGGTGCAGCGGCGACAACATTATTTATGTTATATTCAGTCTTAAATGGTTGTACTTTTTCTATTTATTTCCTTGTTTATACCTCATCTTCAATAGCAAGCGTCTTCTTTATCACTGCGGGTATGTTTGGTGCACTTGCATTTTATGGGTATACGACAAAACGTGATTTATCCGGTTTTGGGCGTTTCCTATTTATGGGATTAGTTGGTATTATTATCGCTTCGATCGTAAATATATTTTTACAAAGTGAACCATTAATGTGGGCAGTAACCTATATTGGTGTTTTTGTTTTTGCAGGGTTAACAGCGTATGACACTCAAAAATTAAAAGAATTAGGCGAAAACATATCACAAGATGACCCGAATATGTTTAGACGTTATGTTATTCTTGGAGCATTAACGCTTTATCTTGATTTTATCAACTTGTTTATTTTGTTGTTAAGAATTTTTGCTGATCGTCGATAGTTTCAAATTTATTCATATAGTAAGGGCTCTTTTGAGCCCTTATTGCTCTCGTTGTAATCCAACTTTTAAGCATCAACTTTTCTGTAAATGGAATTTTAATTATATCTTACTGTATTATCTAATTGATATATGGCTGAATATTTTTAAAAGTAATCAATTATTATGAAAAAATTATATACATTTATTTTAATCAATACCTTTATCTCATCCATAATTGCAATCAGATACTTTTTGATACCAGGAATCACGTTTTCATGGCAAAGTGGTTTTTTTTCATTTTTTGCCGTGCTAGGGCATTTTTTTTCATTATATCTTCTGATTTTTTTGATTCTCGTTTCTTTAATTTGGTTAAAAAAATGTTATTTTAATACTATTGCTGCTTTGTTGGTTAGTTTAGCGCAGATAGTATTATTTTGTGATACTATTGTTTTTCAACAATATCGCTTTCATATTAATCAATCGGTTCTTTCATTAGTCTTTTCTGGACAAGTGGTAGACTTTTCAACTATTACTTATATTGTAATGTTAGCACTTGCCACTTTAGTATTTTGTATCGAATTACTTATTCTGTGTTTTTTAGATAAAAAGATGACTAAATCAAAAGCTCATCGAAAGAAGACACGAATGATTGTTATAGCCACAATCATGTTATTGGGTTCTGCGTTAATTAGTCATGTAATCCATATGGTGGCTTTCTATTATGCTTATTCACCCATTATGGTAGTTAAAGAGTATCTTCCTCTTTATCGTCCCTTTACTTCAAAAAAAATCATGGGTTTTTTTGATAAAGCAGGGGAGCGTAAAGTGATTAATCAGTACACCAAATCAAGTGCAAATATCTATTATCCTAAAAATAGTTTAGTGATTGATCCTGAAAATAAAGAAAAAATGAATATTATGTTTATCGTCTTAGATTCATGGCGTTACGATACTTTCAATGAAGATAATTCACCCAATACCTATCGATTTGTTAAACAAAATAATGGTGTCATTTTTGATAATCATTATTCAACAGGTAATGCAACCCGTACTGGAATTTTTGGATTATTTTATGGTATCCCTGGTACTTATTGGGATGCATTTTTGCGTAATAGTATTCCTTCACTTTTTATTACTACTTTACAGCAACAAAATTATAATATTGGTATTTTTACCTCTGCTAAAGTTTCGTCTCCTGAATTTGACCGCACAGCATTTGTAACCATTAAAAATTTGAGAATTAGCAGTCCAAATGGTACGCCTTCATATCGTGATAAACAGATGACCAATGATTGGCTAGCTTGGTATCAAAATCGGGATACCTCTAAACCGACTTTTTCGTTTTTATTTTATGATGCTCCTCATGGTTATGATTTTCCGAATGACTTTGAAGTAAAGTATAAACCCGTAGGCGATATAAATTATATCACCTTGAATAATAATACTAACCCACTGCCAATTCTTAATCGTTATAAACAGAGTGTCTATTATGATGATTATTTGATGCAAAATATTTATGATGAACTAAAAAAATCGGGAACACTCAATAATACGTTAATAATTATTACGGGTGATCATTCTCAAGAAATCAATGATAATGGACTAGGGTTTTGGGGGCATAATGGGAATTATACCGATGCACAAACTAAGGTGCCTTTTATTATCATTGGAGCGAAAGATCTAAAAATTCTTCAGGAAAATAGTCAACGTTTGACAAGTCATGAAGATGTTGTACCTTCGTTAATGAAACATTATTTACATGTTCAAAATGACGTATCTGATTATTCAACAGGGTATGATTTATTTAGTCCAATCACAGATAGAAATTGGTTGTTAATGTCAAATTACAGTTCTTATGCGGTACGAACGTTGGATAATATCTATTTTGTTAATCGAATGGGTATTAGCCATTATATGGATTCACGAAATCATGAAGTTGATCAAACGCCAAACTATCAATACATTCAAGATGCGATGAATAAAATGCGATACTTTTATCAGGAAGGTAATAAATAAAATTATGCCACCAAAATTTTGGTGGCATAAGATGATGTTATTTAACATCAGCACAATTCAGACAATAAATATAGCGATTTTGTTTATCGGTAAATTTATCCCATAAAGAGACTTGTTCACGAATTTTTTTTACTTCAGGAAGTTTTTCAAATAAAACTTCCGCCGTTGATTTTGGTAACATAGCAATCATATCTGAATAAAAGGCGCTAAACCAGTTGACTTCCGGTTTTTGCCAATCAATTCGATAGTCAGTTAAATTAGCTAACGTTGCGGCGATTTCAATGGCATCATCAAAATCACCTAGTTTATCTACTAACCCATTTTTAAAGGCTTCTTCACCTAGCCAAACTTGGCCTTGACCAATTTTATCCACTGTTTCTGTGGTCATTTTACGTGATTTTGCCACTAAAGAAATGAATGTACTATAACCATTATCAATATTCATCTGTATGAGTTGATTCATCTCTTCAGGCAAGTTTTTAGCAAAGTTATTATTTGCCAATGGAGAAGTTGACACGCCATCACTATAAACCCCTATATGAGAAAGCGAGTTTTCAAAAGTTGGAATCATACCAAAAATACCAATAGATCCAGTTATCGTATTAGGGCTAGCAACAATATAATCCGATGCCGTTGAAATCCAGTATCCTCCTGACGCAGCCATACCACCCATTGAAACCACAATAGGAATTTGATATTCATGTAATGCTTCAAGTTCGCTACGAATGGCTTCTGATGCTTCTACACCGCCACCAGGACTATTGACTCTTAACACAACAGCTTGAATGTTATTGTCGGTTAAATTTTCACGAATTGTTCTGAGTTGATCAACAATTTCTTGACTGCCGGCGATATTGCTATCATTTTCACCATCTGAAATCGTACCATTTACAAAAACTATAGAAATAAGCGGTTTAGAAACAGAATTAGTATCCTGTTTTTTATCATCTTTTAATTTGTAGTCATAAATACTGACTTCAGGTAAATCTTTATCTTTTAGAACAAATTCATAAAAATCTTGTTCAAAAAGGTAATCCGATTTTACGAAATCCACTAAACCATTTGATAACGCATATTGACTCATGCTGCCATTAGCCTCGTGCAATCTAGATAGCATGATTTCCGGACTAGGAACCAGTTGTGATGGTGCTTGTTTTCGTTGGGAAGCAATATCATTTAAATAATTATTCCACATCAATGTTAACCATCTTGTGGTATTCGCTTTTGCTTCAGCAGACATATCATTACGGATAAAAGGCTCGATAGCTGATTTGTAGGTACCAACACGGAAAACATGCGTGTTCACTTTTAAATTATCCAGTAAAGTCTTGTAATATAGGTTATTAGCAGCAAGCCCATAGACATTAATGGCACCTTGCGGGGTAAGAGAAATTTTATCAGCATAACTTGCTAAATAATATTGGCTTTGATTAAAGTTTGTGCCTGAGGCATAAATGGGTTTATTCGCCTTTTTAAATTTAGTGAGATATTTACCTATATATTGTAGTGAACTCAAATCTGCCCCAACAAAATTATCTAATCTTAATACCATATTTTCAATATTTGGATCTGCGGCAGCTTGATCTATCTTTTGTGTTAATTCAAATAAACTGTTTTCTCGAGCAAGATTTACTCGTTTTCCATATATCTTGTTTTGTAAATGATAAATATCATCATTATAAAGTGTGCTATCAACAATAACACCTTCAAGATCTAAAACTAATGTGCCATTTTGTGGAACGTCGTCTAAACTTTGTGATTCTTTAAATAATGCAATAAAACTTGAAATGAGTAATATGGCAATCAAGAATATAATGTTAAAAAAAAGCTCTCTTAGGAAATTGATAACTTTCCATATGGATTTAATGACGGATAAAACAGACATAGTAAATGACCCTTTCATAATGATTTATCTAATTTTTTAGCTTCAATATTTCTTTTCTTAAAATACTTCTTATCTTCAAATCTTAAACAAGTTAATTTTCCACCCCAACAACATCCCGTATCAAGTGCAAAAATATTTTCTGGCGTACCTTTACCATTCAGTGCCGCCCAATGTCCAAAAACGATACAATATTCAGGCGGTATTTGGCTAGGAATTAAAAACCAGGGTTTAAGTTTGGTTGGCGCTTGCTCAGGTGGTTTTTTATAATAAAAATCAAGTCGACCATCATCATAACAAAATCGCATACGTGTTAACGCATTGGTGGCATAACGTAGACGATCAAAACCTTGTAATTCAGATGACCATTCATCCGGAAAGTTTCCATACATTTTGTCAAGAAAGAGGGGATAAGAATCACTAGATAATATTTTATTGAGATCATCAGCACATTTTTTTAATGTTTCCATATCCCACTGCGGTGAGACACCTGCATGGGTCATAATGATTTTTAACTTTTCATCAATTTGAACTAAAGGCTGTTTACGTAACCAGTTCATCAATTCATCATAGTCTGGTGCATTGATCACCTCTTCAAGATTATCTTTCTTTTTAGGCGGCGTAACATTAGCATAAACTGATAACAAATGAAGATCATGATTACCTAATACCAGCCGAATTTGGCTGGTATTCGTTTTGACAAATCTTAAAACTTCTAATGATTTAGGACCTCGTGCTACAAGATCACCTGTTAGCCATAACGTATCGGTTGAGGAAAATCCAGCTTTTTCAAGCAATCGCATAAACTCATCATAACAACCATGAATATCACCGATAAGTAAGTTTGCCATGACATCATTTCCATGCGTTGGCAAGCTGGCAATATTGCTGCACAGTTAAATTTTCAGCTCGTAGCGTTGGATCAATATCTAATTCAATGAGTTGTTCTACAGAGAACATATTGGATAAGCTATTACGAATCGTTTTACGTCTTTGGTTAAAGGCTTCAGTAGTTAATCGAGAAAGTATCTTAACATCATTAACTAAGTAAGGTTTTTGCTTATAAGGGATTAATTTAACTACCGCCGAATCAACTTTAGGCGCAGGTTTAAAAGCACTCGGAGGAACTTCTAAAACGGGAATGATTTGGCAATAGTATTGTGCCATAACACTCAATCTACCATAATCTTTGCTATTCGGCGCTGCGACCAAGCGAGTAACCACCTCTTTTTGTAGCATAAAATGCATATCAGTGATGATATTTGCAAATTCAAAAAGGTGAAACATTAAAGGTGTGGAAATATTATAAGGTAAATTACCAAACACGCGTAATGGTTTACCTAATTCAGTTGCAAGTATATTAAAGTCATAATTAAGTGCATCTTGTTCGATTACGGTCAACTTGTCAGTTAATAAAGGATTTTGTTTTAGTCTTTCCGCCAAATCACGGTCAATTTCTATGACAGTAAGGTGATCGACAAGTTTACTCACGGGTATAGTTAGTGCTGCAAGACCAGGCCCAATTTCAACAAGTGCCTGATCTTTATTAGGTTGAATTGCGGCAACAATACTTTCAATAATATAATCATCATGTAAAAAGTTTTGCCCAAAACGTTTACGGGCAAAATGTCCTTGGTGAACTCGATTATTCATTATCATCTACACCTTTGATTTTGATATATGCGTCACCTTTTAACTCTTGAATCCAGATTTGAGATTCTTCAGCAAATTTACGATTAAATATAAGTCGATAAGCATGATCTTGTTTTGCTGATTCGGTTTTGTCTGCCTTTCTGGTATCGAGTAGCTGAATTAAATGCCAACCATAAGCAGATTGAACAGGCTGACTGATTTCACCTTTTTTAAGTTTAAGTAATCCATTTTTAAAGCCGGTATCATAACGTTCTGGCATACTCCAACCTAAATTACCGCCGTTATCGGCTGAACCGGGATCTTCAGAATACGCTTTCGCTGCTGCTTCAAAAGTGGTAGCACCACTCACGATTGCTTTTCGAATGTCTGTTAATTTCTGTTTAGCTATTTGGTCAGTAACAAGGACATTTGTTTTAATCAAAATATGACGAGCATCCACTTCTTGAACAGTAATTGCTTTTGGTTTTTCAGTGCGAGTATCATCAACTTTTAAAATATGTAATCCTACCCCAGAACGAATTGGTCCTATGATACTATCCTTAGGTGCACGAACTAAACGTTCTTCAAATATCGTTGGTAGCTCGTTGAGTTTACGCCACCCCATGTTACCGCCTTTTAAGGCAAGATCATCGTTTGAATATGAGGCAGCCAGTTTAGCAAAATTTTCGCCTTTTTTAGCTCGATTGATTACATCCCGTGCTTTTTCGGTTGCAACATCAACTTGTTGTTTAGACGCTTTCTCAGGAATAGCAATTAAAATGTGACTAATCTTTACGCTTAAATTATTCGTGAGTTGTTTGGTCAAACTTTTTGATAGATTTTCCACTTCTTTGTCAGAAATATTGATACGATGTCTAACTTCATTCATACGGGTTTGATCAATTAGCATATCGTTATGAATACGTTCACGATAAGCTGAATAACTAATTCCCATCGTTGATAACTTACTGCGTAATTGATTTACGGTCATGCCATTTTCACTTGCAATCTGAGCTATTGCTTTAGTTACTTCATCATCACTGACTGTAATTTTAGCTTTAGCTGCTTTTTGTAATATTAAGTTTTCAACAATTAAACGATCAATGATTTGTTGACGAAGTATTTTATCATTCGGTAAATTGTTAGGATTTGTGCTTGCTTTAATGGTTTTAAGCATTTCTTGAACATCACTTTCTAAAATGACGTTATTATTGACAACAGCAGCAACCTGCTCAATAACGCGTGGCGCAGCATTTGCTGTTAAAGGATTAAGCAAACCAATACTTAAACTTAAATTTAACGCAATAATTAGTTTTAATAATTTCATATTTTTAACTCATTTTTTTGCTATAGTGTCATTGCTATAGTAATAAATTAATTGATTATGTTTTTTTGAACAATTTATTCAAACGCTGAGACATAAGGAAGTTTGCCGTAATTTAACATTTTTGCTTTTGCGTCACTTCGGCGTCCAAATCCTTGTAATTCAAAGTTTAAAGACAATTTATTTTCATATTTACTTTTATGCGTATCGATATTCCAATCAGTTAGTTTTCGTCCATATTGCACTGTCATCCCCCAACAACAGTCGCTGTAATGTAATCCAACGAACCCATCGACCATTTGTCCTTTTTTGACATCATGATAATACGACCCAACTGCTGAAACTGTTTCAGATAGTGGCCAAGTAGTCATAATACCAGTTTGAGAAATATTTTGCTTATAGTTATTATAAATCGAGTTTAAATCAACCGTATCGATGTATTTATGATTTGCATAACGGTATGATAATTGAATTAATTTATTACTCGAAGGACGATATTCAAAAATACTGTTGGCTAATGATATTGCATCAAGGCGAGTATCATATTGCACCCCACCTCTAAATACAATTTCATCTGAAATTTGCCAAAAGTTGTCTGCTGCCCAAGTTATACTACCCGTATCAGAATTTCTATCCAATTTGGTATTGTTTTCACTGGTTCTTGATTTAGTAAAATACGTGGTTTGCCCAATCGAAAAATTGAATCGTTCAACTTTATTTATATCATAGAAACGTGTTGTTATACCGGTTGAAATTTTATTAGTAGATGGAATTCGGTCTAGACCGCTATAAGGTTGATCCCTAAATAATCCGATATAGTCTGATTGGAGTAAGGTCGAATCGTAATTTAATATATTCGATTGTTTCTTATAAGGTATATAAATGTATTTTACACGTGGCTCTAATGTTTGGGTATAGCCTTCAATGAGGGTTGTATCTCGTTCAAAAATAATTTTACCATCAATCGATATTTTGGGTATAAATCGACTGACATTTTTATCAAGATTTTTGAAACGGTTACTATTACTTGGTAAATCTTGATTGTAATAAGTGGCCATAAAACCAGCTTCAGTTGATATCGAAGACCAAGAATTAGTTAACGTATAGTTTAATGTTGGTTCGATGTGAGTACGCCAAGTTTTAGGTTCATTTTTTCCTTTACTTACAAAATGACTGATTTGCGCATAGTTTTTAAATTTAAATGGCCCGAAATCATAATTGTAATAGGTAATATCTAACTGAGGTTGAGTTTGATAAAGATTATCTTTTAAATTAGTACGGAAAGTCTGAAAGTTTAATTGGCTTAATGTAATGTCCCAATTTTCGTCGTTATAACCCAACTGATAAAGCTGAGAAAGGTAACCCGCCGTTGATGAAACATAATCGGAATCTAAATCCGAAAGATATTGGTTATCACTGACACGTGTAGCATTAATTTTTAGTCGCCAATTGTAATTAATCAGTTCATCGTTTTTCCAATAGAATAACCAGCGTTGACGATTATCATCATAATTAATACCATTGGCTTTATTATCACGGTCTTTATTATATTGACTATCATGTTGTAGCCAATCAAAGGCAAGCGTACCAGCACCAAGTTCGTTAAGATAACGGAACTCAGTTTTTAATTGAAATCCTCTTTTTACTAGGATTCTTGGTTGAAAAGTTGCATCATAGTTAGGTGCAATATTCCAATAAATAGGTAGCGAAAAATCAACGCCATCTTTGTTATTAAAGCTAAGATTCGGCATTAATAACCCTGAACGTCGTTTATTTCCGGTAGGTAATTGTAAATAAGGTGAATATAAAACAGGTACTTTTCCCACTCGAAAAACCGCATTCCAAACTTCAAGCAATTCTTCTTTATTGTCATGAATTACGGTTGTACCCTTGATACTCCAAGTATTGTTATCAATAGGACAAGACGTAAAACTACCATTTTTCAAGATCACATAACGATTATTCTCAAGTTTGATTTCATCGGCTTGACCACGACCAAGGCGATTTACCAAATGGTATTTACTTGATGTTATTGCAGTATCGTTATTATTAAGATTCATCGATGCATGATCGCCTTTCATTTGAATTAAATTATCTTGATAATTGATACTGCCATCGAGGGTGACGGTTTGGGTATTATTTTCTGAGTTTATTGTCACTTTATCGGCTTTTATAACCCGATTGCCTTGTTCAATTGATACATTACCCTTGTAAGTGGCTGTATTTGGATAATTAGCTTCAAATTCGTTTGATTCAGCATTAACCGGTAATGTATTGATATTACCATTGACTAATGGTCGATCAAATCTAGGCAAATTATTTAGACATTGAGCGTTATTGCTATCAGATTTTGGCAAAGCAATAGCGTAACAAACATTGTTATATAAGGAAAAAACTATGGTTAATGTGATTAGTGATGGCGTTAATTTTTTCATCAATGATTAAAATTAATTATGTTTTTTATAATTAACACATTATAACGGTTATTTATAAAAGTGCGAATGAAAAATTAACGTTTTCCTTTGCGTTTAAATGTTTTATTGAGTTGTTTGACCATGATTACTCGTTTTTCAGGTGATGTAAATTGAAATTCATCCCACCATTTAGCCAGTTCAAGTAATTCGCCTTTTTCAATTGATGCTCGCATTTCTAGAAGATCATAAGCAGCACGAAACTTAGGATTTTCTAAAATTGCAAATGCTCGTTTGCCTTCTCTTTTCTTCATGCGTAGCTGTAAACGCCATATATCGCCCATAATAGAGGTTAACCGTCGAGGGATGGCAAGCACTTTACATTGTTCAGCAAGAACATCGTTGATAGCAACAGAAAAAGCGTCGTGAAATTGCAAACCACCTTCAATACAAGTTAATTGTGTTTGCTCAATAATTGGGTACCAAAAAAATGCAGCAAACAAAAATGCCGGATTAACCCTTTTATTATTAGCAATGCGATAATCGGTATTTTTAAGAACTTGCTCAATGATTTTTTCTAAAAAGCTATTTTGATTATTTGTGAACAATCGGTGAATAACTGGAAAAAGTTGTTCAAAAAGATGATATTCTTTTAATAATTTATAAGTTGCGTAACCATTTCCCGTTTGTAAAAGTTTGAGAGACTCATCAAAAAGTCGAGCAGCTGGAATATTTTTCAATAATGGTGCTAGGTGCTTAATGGGTTTTGCTGTTTGTGCTTCAATTTCCATATCCAATTTAGCGGCAAAGCGTACCGTTCTTAACATCCTGACCGGATCTTCTCGGTAGCGTACTTGAGGATCGCCGATTAAGCGAATTAGACCTTTTTGTAAATCTGCAATACCGCCACAATAATCACGTAAGCTAAAGTCTTTTAAACTGTAATACAGTGCATTTATGGTGAAATCCCGACGGATAGCATCTTGCTCTATGGTTCCATACACATTATCGCGTAATAACATTCCGGATTGCGAACGTCTAGACATATTGGTTTGATCCAATTGATTATCATGTTCACCACGGAAAGTTGCCACTTCAATAATTTCTTTACCAAACATAATATGGGCAAGTCTAAAACGTCTTCCAACTAAACGGCAATTACGGAAAATCTTTTGTATTTGTTCTGGTGTCGCATTGGTTGTAATATCGAAGTCTTTTGGCTTTTTGCCTAAAAGAAGATCCCGAATACACCCTCCAACTAAATAAGCCTCATACCCTTGTTTATTTAATCGATGAAGTACTTTAAGCGCATTTTCACTTATCTCTTTGCGAGAGATATTATGTTCATTACGAGGAATGGACACATAATGTGATTCAGGGTGTTTATCATGGCAAAACATTTTACGATAAAAGCGGGAAACTTGTTTAAAAATAGCGCACCTCAAAATTTGTTATAAATTGTAAACCAAATATAATGCCGAATTATAGCCTAATTGAATTTAACTTTCCACGGCTCAAACCAATAACTATTAAGTAATCATTAAACTCCTTGAATAAGTCGTCGTAAAACAGTCAATGATTTTTCTATCTGATTTTTTTAAATACAATTATCAAAAATAACATTTATTTATATAGTACAATATAGTAATATCGTTCAATCAAAACGACTTATTTAATTTCGTTTGTATCTATGTAATATCATGGAACTGATTATAATTATTTAAACTTATACTTGAATTTTTTTGAGTTAATTGTAGGGAAACAATAATTTCCAGCAACAGACACAACGTTAAAACATGATTACAAGACATTTTTACCGTTAATTTTTATACTGCAATTAAGTTCCCAAAATCACTTGAGTATATACTATTAACTGATAACTTATCGGGGGCATTATGAATATTCGTGATTTAGAATATTTTGTTTCTTTAGCTGAATTCCGGCATTTTCGTAAAGCAGCTGATGCTTGTAATGTAAGTCAACCAACCTTAAGTGGACAGATCAGAAAATTGGAAGATGAACTTGGCGTAATGTTGTTAGAACGCACTAGTCGCAAGGTTTTATTTACTCAAACTGGCATGATGCTTGTAGAACAAGCCAAAGAGATATTACGTAATATCCAAATTTTGAAAGAGATGGCAAGCCGCCAAGGTGAAGAGATGTCAGGGCCAATGCATATTGGATTAATTCCCACCATTGCACCTTATTTATTGCCTCATGTCATCACGGTTTTACATGAATCTTTCCCTCAATTAGAACTTTATTTGCACGAAGCTCAAACGGCCAATATTGTTGCACAACTTGAAAGTGGTAAACTTGATTGTGCGATTGTTGCTCAAGTTAAAGAGACAGCACAATTTATTGAATTACCTTTATTTGATGAACCAATGTTCTTAGCTGTACCTACAAATAGCGATTTAGCTAATCAAAAAACCATCAAGCTTTCAGATTTGAAAGGGCAAAAATTCCTCATGTTAGAAGACGGACACTGTCTACGTGAACACGCTATGGGTTATTGTTTCCAAGTTGGAATCGACGAAGACAAGCAATTTAAAGCAACAAGTCTTGAGACTTTACGCAGTATGATTTCAGCCGGTCGTGGAATTACTTTATTTCCTGAGTTAGCCGCGCCAAACGAGCGAACTCGTGATAATATTTGTTATATCCCTTGTACTGATCCTGTTCCTTCACGAAGTATTGAGCTGATTTATCGACCAGGTTCACCATTACGGTCTCGTTATGAAACCATTGCTAAAACAATTCGTGATCATATGCCAAAAGTATTTGCTGAAAAAGAAAAATTACTTAACGTGGCGAAATAATTATTTTAGAACGAATCAATTTATTTAAAGTTATTAAAAATAAAAATGAAAAATAGCAAATCAGGTGGCGTGCGTGCAAAACAAAAAGAAAAAACACGCCGTAGCTTAATCGATGCAGCATTTAATCAACTTAACGCAGAGCAAGGTTTTGCAAGTTTAAGTTTGCGTGAAGTTGCACGTGAAGCAGGTATTGCAGCGACCTCTTTTTACCGTCATTTTCGAGATATGGATGAGTTAGGTTTAGCAATGGTTGACGAAAGTGGTCTAACACTTCGTCAATTATTACGTCAAGCTCGAAAACGTATTGAGAAAGGAGGCAGTGTCTTACGCACCTCTGTCACAACTTTCATTGAGTTTATTGATAAAAATCCGAAAGTTTTTTTATTATTACTACGTGAAAAAGCCGGAACCTCATCAGCTTTTCGCTCCGCTATCGCTCGCGAAATACAACATTTTATTGTTGAACTGGTTGATTATCTTGATAATGCCAATAACATGCCCCATTACTATAATGAAGCTCAAGCAGAGGCAATGGTAACCATTGCATTTAATGCGGGTGCGGAAGCAATTGATTTTGATATCGTTCAACGTCAGGAACTTATCGAAGATCTGATATTTCAACTTCGTATGGTTTCACGTGGCGCCTATTATCTTTATCATAAAGAACAAATTAAACTCGAAAATCGCTAATTTAATTTTTTTATTTAATAAAACCTATAATTTGGTTATAAAAAAACTGCGGTTTAAACCGCAGTTAAATAAAATGATTTAATCAATAATCATTAAAGATTCTGTAATACTTTTTCAACACTATCTTTCGCATCACCAAATAACATATAGCTATTTTCTTTAAAAAATAGTGGGTTTTGTACGCCTGCATAACCCGTATTCATTGAACGTTTAGAAATAATCACCGTTTTCGCTTTCCAAACTTCAAGTACAGGCATGCCTGCGATAGGGCTATTTGGATCTTCTTCTGCCGCAGGGTTAACCGTATCATTTGCACCAATGACCCAAACAACATCTGTATCAGGAAAATCATCATTGATTTCGTCCATTTCTAGTACGATATCATAAGGGACTTTAGCTTCTGCTAATAATACATTCATGTGACCTGGTAAACGTCCTGCAACGGGGTGAATCCCGAATCTTACTTCAATTCCCATACCACGTAGTTTTTCTGTAATATTACTGACAGCGCCTTGTGCTTGCGCAACTGCCATACCATAACCTGGTACAATAATGACAGAACGCGCTTCTTTTAACGTTTGTGCAACTTCAGCAGGTTGCATTTCACGATATTCACCTTGTTCTTCATCAGTAGTGTTAGCTGAGCTACCGTCAGTACCAAAACCGCCTGCAATAACGCTAATGAAAGAGCGATTCATTGCTTTACACATAATATAAGAAAGAATGGCGCCTGAAGAACCAACTAATGCGCCGGTAACAATTAATAAATCATTACTTAGCATAAATCCGGCAGCGGCGGCAGCCCAACCTGAATAGGAGTTTAACATCGAAATAACCACAGGCATATCTGCACCACCGATAGATGCAACAAGGTGGAAGCCAAATACGAATGCAATAATGGTCATGGCAAGTAAGCAGACCAGTGCGCCAGCGCCTGTTTTTAGCTCAATGAACGTAAACATTAAAATGATTGAGACAACAATTGCAGCTAAATTCCAATAATGTTTATTTGGAATAGATAACGGTTTAGAGCTAATGCGTCCATTAAGTTTGCCAAATGCGACAATAGAACCTGAGAATGTTACTGCACCAATAAAGACACCGACAAAAATCTCGACTAAATGGACGGTCATTTCACTACTATGGTATATCAGTATTGCACTATTTAAATCTAAAAAGCTATTTAAACCAACAAGTACTGCTGCCATCCCAACAAAGCTATGAAGTAATGCCACCAGTTCTGGCATTTGCGTCATTTCGACTTTTTTGGCTAGGTATAAACCAATAGCAGCGCCCAGAATCATGGCAATAATGATCCAATGCAATCCACCTTTAATACTTGCAACGGCAGCAATAAGTGCAATAGCCATGCCGATCATACCGTAAATATTGCCAGATTTAGCTGTCTCTTGATTTGAAAGTCCACGTAGACTAAATATAAAAAGTAATGCAGCAATCACATAGGCTGCTTGAATAATTCCATTACTGAACATTATTGATACTCCCCTCTATTTGCCACGTTGGAACATTTTTAGCATTCTTTGAGTAACAAAGAATCCACCAAAAATATTGATGCTAGCAATCAAAATAGCCACAAAAGCAATGGCAGTCGTTAAACCATTATCATCACCGATTTGCAATATGGCACCGACTAAAATAATGCCCGAAATCGCATTTGTTACAGACATAAGTGGTGTATGTAAAGAGTGGGTGACATTCCAAACAACGTAATAACCCACGACACAGGATAAGGCAAAAACAGTAAAATGACCTAAAAAGCTTTCCGGAACTGAATTAGCAATCCAAAAATAGACGATGATTAATAGTGCCAGAATTCCAAATTTCTTTTGTGGTGCCATTTGTTTCGGTTCGGGTTTCACCATAGGTGTTGTCGCTTTTTGTTGCGGTTGAGCCGATACTTGTATTGGTGGGGCAGGCCAAGTGATTTCTTTATCTTTAACCACTGTCACGCCACGAATAACAACATCATCAAAATTGATATCAATATTGCCGTCTTTCTCTTTAGCGAGCAGTTTTAGCAAATTAACAATATTCGTACCATAAAGTTGTGAGGCTTGCGCAGGCATACGATTAGCTAAATCAGTATAACCAACGATTTTAACGTTATTATTGGTTTCAAAAACTTTACCTGGTTTGGTTAATTCGCAGTTACCACCTGTTAGTGCCGCTAAATCTACAATCACACTACCTGGTTTCATTGACTCTACCATTTCTTTAGAAATCAACTTCGGCGCAGGTTTACCGGGGATAAGAGCGGTTGTGATGATGATATCTACATCTTTGGCTTGTTCAGCAAATAAAGCCATTTCAGCTTCAATAAAAGCTGCTGACATTTGTTTTGCATAGCCGTCGCCTGAACCGGCTTCTTCTTCAAAATCTAATTCTAAAAAATCAGCGCCCATACTATTAATTTGTTCGGCAACTTCAGGGCGAGTATCAAATGCCCGAACAATTGCACCTAAACTCACCGCTGCACCGATTGCAGCAAGACCGGCAACACCGGCACCAATGACTAAAACTTTTGCTGGTGGGACTTTACCTGCAGCGGTAACTTGACCGGTAAAAAAACGACCAAATTGATTTGCCGCTTCAATAACTGAACGATAACCAGCGATGTTAGACATTGAACTTAATGCATCAAGTGATTGTGCTCGTGAAATACGTGGCACACAATCCATTGCCATGACTGTTATGTTTTTGGCAGCAAGTTTTTCCAATAACTCTTTATGCTGAGCAGGATAAATATAGCTAATGAGGGTTGATCCTTCTTTCATCAACGCGATTTCTTCATCAGTTGGTGCGTGAAATTTAAGAATTAAGTCATTTTGCCAAATATCTTGAGTATTTTGAATTGTGGCTCCAGCATCAATGAAAGCTTGGTCTTCGAAATGAGCAGCATGTCCAGCACCTTGTTCAACTGAAACTGTAAAACCAAGTTTTAACAGTTGTCCAACAGTTTGTGGTGTAGCAGCAACTCTTGCTTCATTGGCTAACCGTTCTTTAGGTATACCGATATGCATTGCGTTACGTCCTTATGTTAAGTGAGCTTGTAAATGTTTCTCGATTTTAGCATAAATTAGCGACGGTGCGAGTAGGGAATTTATTTTTTATTATCGAAATATTAATATTAAATTTAATAATAATTGGATTTTAAATCTGTGAATTAAAATTAAAATATTTACCCTGCAACCAATGTGATTAAATCTTTTTGATAGTGAACTAATTAAGGAAGAAATAGATGTGTTAGTTTACCTAAAATTGATCATTCCTTCTACTGATAGCTTTGCATTTATTAGAAAGAAAACAGGTTTAGTTGGCTTGTGATTCATCGTATAAAACTTGGAATTTATCAGAACATTCAATAAAAATAGTTCAATTAAAAAGATTTATGGAAAAATCGGTAAATAATGCTGGCGAGATAAAACGTCAACCTATCCCAATTGATATTAAATCGTTGGGATTTTTAGTGTCAGTCTTATAAACACAAAACAGTGTTGTTTTGATTTATACGTAACAATTAATAGCCCTGTAATTTGCTGTTGAGGTTATGGTAAAACCAAGTATTGTCCAATAATAAGTATTAACGAGGTAAAATATGGCCGAATTAAGCCAGAAAAAAAATAGTATGCTAACATTAATGTTTGCATTGCTTGCTGCTTGTGTAGCATTTCAACTCAATGCGAGTATGTTAAGCCCAGTATTAGTCACTATTGCTAAAGAATTAGGTTCCAACGACGCTCAAGTCGGATTATCCCAAACCGCTTTTTTTACCTCTGCTGCACTGTTTTCATTATTTTTACCCCGTTTAAGTGATATAAAAGGTCGTAAAAAAGTCTTAACGATTATGTTGTTTATTATGACATTAGGTACGGTGCTTGCAGCGGTTGCCCCGAATATCGTTGTATTATATATTGCGCGAATTATTCAAGGTGTATCAGGGCCAGTCGTTCCACTTTGTTTACTGATGCTCAGTCATGAAGTTAAAGATGTCAAAAAATATGGCATGTTAATGGGCATTGTGACCGCTGTAAATGGCGGTATTGCTGGCATAGATGCAATTGCCGGCGGTCTGCTTGCAACTTATTGCGGTTTTCGTTCGGTGTTTTGGGTTATTGCGATTTCCGCAGCGCTATCTACCTATTTTGTTCATCGTTATGCACCTGAGTCTAAACCTTCTGAAGGAACCAAAATGGATTGGTTAGGCGTGCTGTTCATTGTGCTTACCGTTGCTGCATTGTTACTAGCGCTAAATGAAGCAGGGAATTTAGCCCTTGCCAACTGGTTTAAAGTCATAGGATTAACTATTTTTGCTGGTATCTGTTTTATTCTATTTTGGAAAACAGAAAAAACCAGTAAACAACCATTAGTAACGATAGTACATTTAAAAACCAGAGCAACTTGGGCAATATTGTTAACCACACTATTAACTATGACAGGGATTTTTGCCGTCGTTAATGGGTTAGTGATGTCATTAGCGCAAAATACTGAAATCGGATTTGGTTTAGAAGCTGATTGGGCTTCACTTATTTTATTAACACCTTATGCCTTAATTGGGTGGTTGATAGGACCATTTTCTGGACGTTTGGCGCCAAGTTTAGGTTACAATAAGGTACTTAAATTAGGTTTAATAGGATGTGTCATTAGTCAATTAATGATCATGTTCTACGGGATTGATTCACTACCGATATTAATTATTGGTGTTATTGCATTAGGTATTTTTTATGCAGGAATGGCGAATATCATTTTAAATGGTCTTGGTATAGTCTTATCGCCTAAAGAAAACTTAGGTTTTCTGCCAGGCATGAATGCAGGGGCTTTTAATTTAGGTGCAGGATTAAGTTTTGCTTTATTGCCTGCTGTACAAATGATAAGTGGTTATACCGTTAAGGGTTATTTTAATGGAATGTTATTAGGATTAATCATTACAATTTTAGCCTTAGTTTGTAGTTTCTTTATTCCTCGACCTGTCGAAGCTGAAGTATAAAATCAAGATAAAAACGGGATTTTTTAATCCCGTTTTTATTGTTTAAATTAATCTTCTTCTGGCATGAGTGTAAAAACTAGTGTTGTAAAAAATTTTTCTTGAGTCGCAAGTTGGCTATCTTTTAGGGGAAAACCTATTTCGACACCTACTACGTTTAAGCCTTGATTAGGAATAGTAATGGTCGCTTGACCTTTATCATCAGTTATAACCGTTTTATCTAAATTATTAACGACATCGATAATAACAGCAGTATTTGTTAATGGCTGATTATCTTTATAGACCGTTACAAGTAAATTATCACCGCGTTTTAATTGGGTTGGATCAACTGCTGGTACTATTTGTAACGGAATATCTTCAACCCGTTTAGGTGCGTTGACGGATGATAAATAATTGACACTGTATTTAATGGCATGGGTTCCTTTATTCGCTCCTTCTACTTTATTCATTGGAAGATTAACATATTTACCCTGTGCATTTTTCGTCCAATAGCCATAATCAAAACTAACTGTTACAACAGCGGTATTGTCTGTCGGTTTAACGGTCACATAATTTTGATGTTTTTTTTGATTAATCGGTAAAGAAGCCCAATTATCATTATAAGCATTTATCTGTTTTACATTTTCCGTTTGATAACCATTATCTAACGGGCCTTCACCTAAAACGATTTGCTTTTGATCAACCCGATTAGCGATCCAAATACCATGAGCAGAAAGCGATTGTGATATCATACAAATAACACTTCCTGATAAGATGAGTACAAATAATTTACGCATGATAAAAATCCTTATATTTTATGAAAATGATAATCATTATCATATCGATATAAAAAAAGTCAATGCTATTTGTGTAATTATTGATCATCAAAAAATGTTTAATATGATAATTAAATATAAAATATGTTTTGTTCGTTTTTGATCGCTTTAGTAATAAAATAATTGCATTACAATTCTTGAATATAAATAACCAAATTGTGTTTTTATTTTTTTGATATATAAAAACATATTATGAATAACAAATCTTAAACTTGCTATTTTTAACTATTACAATTTGTTATATAATCAAAAGTATTTTGTCCTTAACGCAATATATTGTCTTACTCATTTATATTTAGGGCGCATTCAACAATTGAGCATCTATTATTAAGGAACCACTATGATGGATTTTTCCCAATCAGTGCCAGAACTGGTCTCTTGGGCAAAAAAAAATGATTTTTCAATTAATTTGCCAGTTGAACGGCTCGCTTTTTTATTGGCGATAGCCGTCTTAAATAGCGAACGCTTTGATGGTGAAATGACTGAATCTGAATTAATTGATGCTTTCAGGCATGTATCACAAATTTTTGAACAGAGTGAAGATACCATTGCTGTTCGAGCAAATAATGCCATTAATGATTTAGTACGCCAGCGATTAATTACGCGTTTTGCTAGCGAAATGACTGATGGTTATTCAATTTATCGTTTGACCCCTTTAGGAATTGGCATTTCGGATTACTATATTCGTCAACGAGAATTTTCTACGTTACGTTTATCAATTCAGCTTTCTATTGTTGCTCAAGAGCTAAAACGTGCGGCTGATGCAGCACTTGAAGGTGGTGATGATCTTCACTGGCATCGTAACGTTTTTGCACCCTTGAAATACTCCGTTGCAGAGATTTTTGATAGTATTGATATTACCCAACGGGTAATGGATGAGCAACAAGCGGATGTAAAACAAAATATTTCGGCATTATTGAGCCAAGATTGGCAAGCAGCAATTAGTAGTTGTGAAGGCTTACTCACTGAAACGTCACAAACATTACGAGAATTGCAAGATACGCTAGCCGCTGCGGGCGATAAACTCCAAGCAAGTCTGCTCTTGATTCAAGATGCAACCATGGATAATCCTGAACTTGATAAAATCAATAATGTGGTTATGGATTTACAAGGCAAACTTGATCGTATTATTGGCTGGGGACAAAAGGCGATTGATCTTTGGATTGGTTATGATCGCCATGTTCATAAATTTATCCGTACCGCTATTGATTTAGATAAAAATAGAGTCTTTTCACAGCGATTACGTAAATCAATACAAGGCTATTTCGATTTACCATGGTCACTTATTTTTGCCAATGCTGATCGCCTACTTGATATGCGTGATGAAGAACTTGCACTACATGAAGCAGAAGTAACAGGTGAATTACCGTCAGAACTTGAATTTGAAATGATTGAAGAGATTCAAGAACACATTATTGCCCATATCGAACAAAATTTATTGGTCTTCAAACAAGAAAATAAACCACTGGATATGAGTATCGCTATTCATAGTTATCTCGCACAGTTCCCTCGAGAACAACATTTTGATATTGCAAGATTATTTATCGATCAGGCTATTCGTTTAGGGATTGCCGAAAATGATTTACTCGGTATCCCTGCCGAATGGAAACCTATTAACGATTATGGAGCTAAGGTACAAGCACATGTCATCAACAGATACTAAAGATTTAGAATTAGAACAAACAGCTCATCATCTTGATGAAGTCATGGGGCACATTGCGTCAAGTTCCCAAGCATCTATCGATAAATATATGCCCGTTAAATTAGCACAGGCAATTGCCAATCCCCTTTTTCCTGAGCTTGATAGTTTATTGCGTTCCGGACGTCATATCGGTATAGATGAACTGGATAATCACGCCTTTTTAATGGATTTTCAACTCGAACTGGAACAATTTTATCAACGTTATAATGTCGAATTAATTCGTGCACCAGAAGGCTTTTTCTACCTTCGTCCTCGTTCAACAACATTAATCCCACGTTCGGTATTATCAGAACTTGATATGTTAGTCGGTAAAGTCCTTTGTTACTTATATCTAAGTCCTGAACGGCTAGCGCATGAAGGTATTTTTACTTTACAAGAACTCTTTGATGAACTTGTTTCGTTAGCGGATGAAAGTAAATTACTTAAATTAGTTAATCAACGGTCGACTGGATCAGATTTGGATCGGCAAAAGCTATTTGATAAAGTCAAAACGGCACTTAATCGATTACGTCGTTTAGGCATGATATATTTTATTGTAGGAAATGACAGTAGCCGTTTTCGTATCAACGAATCTATCTTCCGTTTTGGGGCGGATGTGCGCAGTAGTGATGATGCACAAGAAGCGCAATTACGTTTAATTCGAGACGGTGAAGCAATCAAAATCGAATCATCGCTTATCCTAGACGATGATAATAACGAAGAACAAGAAGAAGATGTTAATGAGGAGATTGAATAATTATGATTGGACACGGTAAGTTTCACTCATTAACCCTAATAAACTGGAATGGTTTTTTTGCCAGAACATTTGAATTAGATCAACTTGTCACCACGCTTTCAGGAGGGAATGGGGCAGGTAAATCCACAACCATGGCGGCGTTTGTGACCGCATTAATTCCTGATTTAACACTATTACACTTTCGAAATACTACTGAAGCCGGTGCAACATCAGGATCACGTGATAAAGGTTTACACGGTAAATTAAAACCTGGCGTTTGTTATTCCATGCTCGATGTCATTAATTCACGTAATCAGCGAATTATATGTGGTGTTCGATTACAGCAAGTGGCTGGGCGTGATAAAAAAGTCGATATCAAACCTTTTCTATTACAAGGTTTACCTGTTGGCATTAGCCCAACTGAACTGGTAACCGAACGTTTAAATGATAAACAAGCTAGAATTTTATCCTTGCCTGAATTAAAAGATAAAGTCGAAACAATAGAAGGCGTTATCTTTAAGCAATTTAATTCAATTACCGATTATCATTCGGTTATGTTTGACTTTGGTGTATTACCTAAGCGCTTACGTTCCTCATCCGATCGTAGTAAATATTACCGATTGATTGAAGCGTCACTATATGGTGGTATTTCAAGTGCGATTACTCGCTCACTTCGTGATTACTTACTTCCTGAAAATAGTGGTGTACGTAAAGCGTTTCAGGATATGGAAGCGGCACTTCGTGAAAACCGAATGACACTAGAAGCTATTCGGGTGACTCAATCTGACCGGGACCTATTTAAACATCTTATCACTGAATCAACCGATTACGTGGCTGCGGATTATATGCGTCATGCTAACGAGCGTCGTGTACATATTGAATCGGTGCTGGGTTTACGTCGTGATATGTTCAAAACACAAGATTTGCTCATTAGTAACCAGTTCCGCCAAGTTGAAATGGCAAAAGAACTTAAAGAGTTCCAAGATGCACAAAGTGACTTAGAAACCGACTTACAAGCAGCCAATGATCACCTTAATTTAGCGCAAACAGCGCTACGCCAACAAGAAAAAATTGACCGTTATCAAGCTGATTTAGATGATCTCAATTTAAAACTTGAAGAGCAAAATGAAGTTGTACTTGAAGCGAATGAACAGTATCAAACCTATCGAGATCAAGTGGAACACACCGAACACGAAGTTGATGAAATCAAAACGCAATTAGCGGATTATCAACAAGCACTTGATGTACAACAAACTCGTGCAATTCAATATCAACAAGCGCTGCAAGCACTAAAAAATGCTCAATCTTTATGTCAATTACCCAAATTAGGCATAAGTAATATCGAAAATCATTTTGAAGTTTTTGAAGAAAAACAAAAAGAAATAACTGATCAAGTGCTTGAAATGGAGCAAAGACTCAGTGTTTCTGATGCGGCGATAAATCAATTTGATCGGGCATATCAATTAGTGGTGAAATTAGTTGGCGATGTTGTTCGTAGTGATGCTTGGCGTGCAGCGAAAGAAGCATTAAGACAATGGCCGTCACAATGTTATCAAGCTGAACAAGCTGAACATTTACAACTCCAACTTGATGAATTAGAACAACGCTTTTTTGAACAAAAAGAAGCCGAATCACTATTAACCCAATTCTGTAAACGTATTGGTCGCCAAATTGAATATGATCAACTTGACGAGTTAAAACAAGAACTTGAAATACAACTTGATGAAAACGCAATATTGGCCAATGAATCAAGTGAAAAACGAATCGAATTCAGACAAGAACTTGAACAAATTCAATCCAAAATAGCGGATTATCGACAAAAAGCACCAATGTGGATAAAAGCACAAGATGCCTTAATTGCCCTACAAGAGCAAACTGGACAAAGCTTTACCCACAGTCAAGCTGTTACGCAACATATGCAACAGCTACTTGAACAAGAACGCGCATTAGTTACAGAACGCGATCAGATAACGTTCAAACGAAATCAATTAGATACTCAAATTGAACAACTTAATCAACCAAGTGGGGTTGATGATGGTCGTTTATCGGCATTAGCTGAGCGATTTAATGGTGTATTACTTTCTGAAATTTACGAAGATGTCACCATTGATGATGCACCTTACTTCTCAGCGTTATATGGCCCATCACGTCAAGCAATTGTGGTACCGGATTTGTCGCAAGTTAAAGCACAACTTGAAAATCTGACCACCAGTGAAGAAGATTATCCAGAAGATATCTATTTTATTGAAGGTGATCCATCCTCATTTGATGATAGTGTTTTTGATTGTGAAGAGATGAATAAGGCTGTATTGGTTAAAACAGGTGAACGCCAATGGCGCTTCTCCAGTTTTCCAAAAGTTCCGTTATTTGGGCGAGCAGCACGTGAAATTCATCTTGAAAAACTATCATTAGAGCGAGATGAACTGCATGAACGTTATGCTAATCTCTCATTTGATTTACAAAAATTACAACGTATTGAGCAAAATGTTGGTCAATTTATTGGTGAATATTTATCGGTTGCCTTTGATATCGATCCCGAAGCTGAGGCGCAAAAATTAGCGACAAGACGCAATGAAATTGAACGTCAATTAACATCACAAGAATCGATTGATAAACAAAATCAACAGCAAGTTGCCAATTGTAAAGAGCAATTAGTGACAGTAAACCGATTAGTTGCTCAAATGCATTTACTGGCTGATGATGATTTAGCGGATAGAGTAGATGAATTGCGTGAACAGGTTGCTGAAGCACAAGATGCGGCGCAATACGTCAGCCGTCATCGCCATACCGTTTCTGAGCTTGAACCGTTAGTTGCTGTATTACAAAGTGATCCTGAGCAAAACGAAGCATTACGTGAACAATACAACATCGTTAAAGCCCAGCAACACACTATTCGCCAGCAAGTTTTTGCACTTACGGAAGTGATGCAACGCCGAGCTCACTTTAGTTACGAAGATTCAGCTGGAATGTTGAATGAAAATACTGATTTGAACGAAAAATTGCGCGCTCGATTAGAAATTGTTGAAGCACAAAGAACTGAAGCACGCAGTCAAATGCAGCAATATCAAGATAAGTATAATCAATATAATCAAACGTTAGCTTCACTAAAAAGCGCCTTTGAAACTAAACGAGATATGCTTAATGAACTGCATAAAGAAATAGATCAAATTGGTGTGAAAGCGGATGCGATCACTGAAGAGCGTGCTCGAGCTCGTCGTGATGAAATTCATCAAAAACTGAATAGTAATCGTCAACATTGTACGTCGCTTGAAAAGCAGCTCATTATGTGTGAAAGCGAAATGACGCAAATGCAAAAACGACTAGCACAAACACTGCGGGATTATAAACAGCTTAGAGAACAAGTTGTTGAAGCCAAAGCAGGGTGGTGCTTAGTATTACGTTTAGTTAAAGAAAACAGTGTTGAACGACGATTACATCGACGTGAGCTGGCTTATTTAAGTGCAGATGAACTACGTTCAATGTCGGATAAAGCGTTAGGTTCATTACGTTTAGCGGTCAATGACAACGAGCACTTACGTGATGTATTAAGACTATCCGAAGATCCAAAACGACCAGAACGCAAAATTCAATTTTATATTGCCGTTTATAAACATCTTCGCGAGCGAATTCGCCAAGATATCGTCAAAACGGATGACCCAATTGAAGCCATTGAACAAATGGAAATTGAATTATCACGCTTGACCGAAGAATTAACTTCACGTGAGCAACAGTTAGCGATCAGCTCAAAAAGTGTAGCAAATATTATCCGTAAAACTATTCAGCGTGAACAAAACCGTATTCGTATGCTTAACCAAGGTTTACAAGCGGTGGCATTTGGACAGGTGAATGGCGTACGATTAAATGTCACGATTCGTGAAGCTCACTCATCACTGTTAGCGGCATTAGCAGATGACCAGAACGAGCATCAAGATCTCTTCAGCAATAACCGCATAACCTTCTCTGAAGCGTTAGCAAAACTTTATCAACGTTTAAATCCTCATATCGATATGGGACAACGAACCGCACAAAATATTGGTGAAGAATTACTTGATTACCGCAATTATCTAGAAATGGACGTTGAAGTTAATCGGGGTGCAGATGGTTGGTTACGTGCTGAAAGTGGTGCATTATCAACCGGTGAAGCAATCGGTACCGGTATGTCAATACTATTAATGGTTATACAAAGTTGGGAAGAAGAATCCAAACGCTTACGTAATAAAGACATCTCACCATGTCGTTTATTATTCTTGGACGAAGCCGCTCGACTTGATGCCAAGTCTATTGCCACACTCTTTGAACTTTGTGAACGGTTAGAAATGCAGCTTATTATTGCTGCACCTGAAAACATTAGTCCAGAAAAAGGTACAACTTACAAACTGGTACGTAAAGTAATCAACAATCAAGAACATGTTCATGTGGTTGGATTAAAAGGCTTTGCATAACGGAATACTGGATTGATTTATACCACCTCTTTATAGATGAAAGTCGATAAAGAGGTTATTGTCTGATATTAAATTCATCAATTAGCTTTTAATAAAAAGAATATCGAAATTGACTAGGTACGGGTTAACAATATCCAGAAGAGTGCTTTACCTTCATTTTTGAAACCTACAACTATAGAATGCTGAAAATTTAATTAATTGTGATGAAAAACAAAAAATTATTATAAATGAAGATTACCTTGTTATTCTGATAAAACAACAAGGCTGTAGGTGTAAAAATAGGATTAACTAATTTTGTTGATTGGACTGATTATCTTCTGAGTTATTATTTGTTTTTTCTTTAATTTTTTTTACCCTTCCTGAAGCTACTGAGGCCATTCTACCAATTGTGTCTCTTAATATTTTACCATCGTCGGTTTTAAACGATGCTTGTTGTTCAGTACCATTTTGATCCATTTCAAAATAGGCCGCTTCACCAAATCCTAGTTTACTAGCATAGAATAGATGAGGAACACTACCGCGAGTGGAATTATATACTTGTACTGCGGCATTATAAGCTTCTCTTCGTATCAGAACGGAGTTTTCAATTTCATCTAATTGAACCATTAATTGTTGGTAAGTTGTATTGGCTTTTAAATCAGGATATCGATTAGCTAACATTTGAACATTACCTAATATCTGAGAAGTTTGTGACGTGCGGGTAGCTGCGTTGCTAATGCTGTCACTTTCAGTAATGGTAAAGTGTGTAAGCTTTTCGTGATTCCCATAGCTCGAAGCAATATCAGAAAGTCGTTGTGCTATATCTTGTCTCTTTTTGACCGTAGCATAAATATTAGCCTGTGTCTGCTTAACATTTTCGGCTAAACCACGTAGTTTATTATAGGCAAAGAATAACCAACCGGTGATAAAAATTAGAATAATAATAATAGTTGATAACATACATATCCTTATTAAATATCCAATAACTCTTATGTCTAACTATAAGATTGTTAAATTGATGATGCAAATTAACATAAAAATACAATTTTAACAACTAGTTGTTAATTATAAAATTTTTGAAACTGATTAAGTTTTAAGGAAAATTTAGATATTCACATAGGATATTTCTTATTTTAGTTATCGCCATTATCATTGATTTGAAAAGATAATTTTAGAAATGATTTTTTAGTAAATTAACGTGAGTTTTCAATACAAATTGAGTTAGAAGAATAAAATTCTAATTTGTGGTGACCGATTAAATTTCATTTTTAAAGAAAAATATAAGTTAATATAATTAAAAAGCAAATTATCGATTTGCTAATCCTTATTATATTAACTTATTTGCTGACATTATTTTGAACTAATAATTGCTCAAGTCTGATTGCCAAAGGATATACGGATCATAATCATCATCCCCATCAGGTAAAGCTCCTGTTTTTGGCGCCTGTGTAAAATCGGTTTCAGCTAATTGACCATTATCGAGATACTCTATTTTCCATATCAATAAATTCTTTCTGCTTTCGGGTTTATCAAGGTTGTAACTAATATGAGAAAGTGAATTATGATAAATAATTTGTCGCCAGCAAGCATCAGAATTTTTAATACAGTATTTGATACTAATTGGCTGATATTTTTTGCCATCTTTCAATAACACGGGTATGGCTTTTTGTTCTTGGCTATCAACAAAAAATGACAAAGAAAGATTATCGGCTAAATGAGCTTTATATTCAGTATAATCGGTATTTGTTTGTGACTGAGGTTGTTTTTGGAAACTATTTTGACTTTCATCTGCATAACTATTACTACCATACAAACTACATAAGAATAATATAGGAATGAATTTTTTCATGATATATTCCATTGTTTCGTTTAGTAAATTGGATTAAGTAATATAGCCAAATGATTAAAGGCTAATAGAAAAGCTATAACAAAAAAAATTAGTTATAGCGTACTTAATAGAATAGCTTAAAAAGAAAATAATATGTAGTCATTTCTTGTTAGTGTAGTGATAACATAAGAAAAATTAACCAGTATTAACAAATATTAATCGCAATTTAAAAAAAGAGAATAATTTAAGTGATTAAGCCTTATATCAACCAATACCTTAACCTTATTCAAAAGCAAAGGAATAAAAATAATCAAACCAAATTAAACTCAAAACTAAATTGTTGCCGTCTGATAACGAATAATCTTTATCTTGTAATTTAGCTTTTTTGATTTGAGTAACTGTTAATGGGCTGGTTAAACAAGCCATAGTGATACGATTTTTAGTTTTATGAGATACGTATACCTAAATAATGTGGTTCTAAATATATCTTATGGACGCTTGAAGAATAGCAAACTAGGCTTTAAGGCTTATTTATGCTGATTTTGATGTGTTTTTAAAGGATTTTGAAGAATGTTGCTGATTATTGAATTGGTGCCGTGGGCGGGACTTGAACCCGCATGCCCTTAGAGCACTACCCCCTCAAGATAGCGTGTCTACCAATTTCACCACCACGGCGCCGTAATTAATTTGGAATATCCGATGTCGGATTATCATTTGTTGTTTGTTGTGTTGCTTGTTCGCTTGTATTTTGTTGTGTTGTCACAGGCGTACTTTCATTCACGTCAATGTGACTGAATTTACTGGTACCGACCATGTTAGATAACACAATGCTTAATGCAAAGAATAGCACACCTAAAACGGTAGTTGTACGTGTTAAAAAGTTACCACTGCCTGATGAACCAAATAAGGTTGCAGATGCACCTGCCCCAAATGAAGAGCCCATTTCAGCACCTTTACCACGCTGTATTAATACTAGTACAATTATTGCTAAAGCAATAACCAAATAACCTGCTATTAAAATTCCGTACATTTTAACCTGTCACTTTTTAAGTGTTATACAACAAAAATTTATAGATGCGAAATATTAGCGAAAGTGTGACAAACAAGCAAGTATATTTTCTTATTTTCTGTATTTATCGTAATCAATTGTATGTTTCCGGGGTAAAAATCAGTATAATGTCGCCATTTTTATTATAGTATCGTTGTTTTATGAAATTTATTGTTAAGCTGTTTCCTGAAATTACCATTAAAAGTGAATCTGTTCGTTTACGTTTTATAAAAATATTGACCAGTAATATTCGTAACATTTTGAAACGTCATATTGAAGACGTTGCGGTTATTCGTCATTGGGATTTTATTGAAGTCCGTCCAAAAGTTGCCAACAGTGAAGCGCAAATTCTTGATTTATTAATCCGGATTCCCGGTATTCATCATATTTTAGCGGTCGATGAGCTGCCTTATGTGGATATTCATGACATATTCGAAAAAGCATTGAATTACTATGCGCCGTTAATCGAAAACAAATCATTTTGTGTAAGGGTTAAACGTCGAGGAAAACATGATTTTACCTCGATTGATGTTGAGCGTTATGTCGGTGGGGGGCTTAATCAATATGTTGCTTCATCTAAAGTGAAATTAACTCGCCCTGACATTACCGTTAATTTAGAAATTGATAAAGATAAGTTGTTGCTTGTTAAAGGTCGATATGATGGTATTGGTGGGTTTCCAACAGGCACACAAGAAGATGTGATTTCGTTAATTTCAGGCGGTTTTGATTCTGGTGTGTCAAGCTATATGCTCATTAGACGTGGCTGTCGTGTTCATTATTGCTTTTTTAATCTTGGCGGTAAGACACATGAAATTGGTGTTAAACAGATGGCGCATTATTTATGGGAGCGTTTTGGGAGTTCGCATAAAGTCCGTTTTATTGCTATCGATTTTGCCGACGTGGTAGGTGAGATTCTTGAAAAGGTGGATGACGGTCAAATGGGCGTTATTCTTAAACGAATGATGATTCGAGCTGCCTCAAAAATTGCTCAGCGCTATAAGGTCGAAGCGTTAGTGACTGGTGAGGCTTTAGGGCAAGTCTCAAGTCAAACTTTAACCAATTTACGCTTAATCGATAATGTTAGTGATACTTTAGTGTTACGTCCTCTTATTACGCATGATAAAGAAACCATTATTAATCTTGCTCGTCAGATTGGAACGGAAGATATTGCTAAAACGATGCCAGAATTTTGTGGTGTGATTTCGAAAAGTCCAACCGTGAAAGCAGTAAAAGAAAAAATTGAAGCCGAAGAGTTGAATTTTGATTTTTCTATTTTAGATAAGGCGGTTGACGAAGCTGAAAATATCGATATCCGCGAAATTGCTAAACAAGCCGATACAACTATCAAGCAAGTAGAAACTGTTAGTAAACTTAATGATGAACATGTGGTTATTGATATTCGTTCCCCAGATGAACAAGAAGATCAGCCTCTTGAATTAAGCGATGTTGAAGTTAAGCTTATTCCATTTTATAAGTTGGCCACTCAATTCGGCGATTTAGATCAATCTAAGCAATATTTACTTTATTGTGCACGAGGTGTAATGAGTAAATTACAGGCTTTATACCTTATTGAACAGGGTTTTTGTAACGTTAAAATATTTAAAGAATAAAATTGCTAAGAATTTTGTATATTGTTAGCACTTTTTGCATATATAATAACGGTAAGGAAAAAATAAAAGCTATATCAATAATAGGATTAATTTTAATTAAAATATAAATATTATGAATCAATAGGATTAAGAGGGTTGTAATGAACAAATTACTTGTAGTTGATGATGATCCAGAGATAGCCTCGTTGTTGTGTGAATTATTAGAATTAGAAGGATTTGAAGTTGTAACAGCTAATAATGGAGTACAGGCTTTAGATAAGTTTGATAATACCATTGATCTTATATTACTTGATATTATGATGCCTGAAATGAATGGATTAAGTGTTTTATCTCAACTTAGAAATAAATACACGGTTCCAGTTATTTTTTTAACAGCTAAAGACAACGAGTTTGACAAAATTATTGGACTTGAACTTGGTGCAGATGATTATATCTTGAAACCATTTAATGATAGGGAGTTAGTTGCGCGGATTAACGCACTATTACGTCGTAAACGTTGGGATAATTTAGTTGGTGGCTTTGGTGAGAAGTCTCTTCAATATACGATTGATAAATTAACCGTTAATCGAAAGCAACAATCTGTTTCTTTTGATGACAAATATATTGAATTAACAGGCACCGAATTTCAAATATTATTAAAACTTCTTGAAAATGCAGGAAAAATAATTTCTCGTGATACCTTGAGTGAAACAGTGCTTGGTAAAGAGTTTATTCCTCTTGCGCGTTCAATTGATGTTCATGTTTCTAATTTACGTAAGAAGCTTCCACCCCGTAGTGATGGCTTACCGTGGATTAAAACATTGCGATCTAAGGGCTATCTATTTGTCGTAGATCAGAATGATGATCTGTTACAAAGTTAGATGTTGTTTATTAAAAAGGTAAGAAGATATGTGGATTTTTGATCGTCTGACTATCCGAATATTCACTATATTCTTACTGACAATAGCTTTTTTTTTGATGCTGATTATCGTTTTGCCGACTCTGGATTCCCGAAATTTAACTTATTTGGCGAATAAAGAAAAAGAAACTGGCAATATACTCGCTAATCAGCTCGAAAAAGAGCTAATCAATGTTCCTAAAAATAGTTTTCGTTGGTGGATGCGTTTTATTGTTGTTATGGATAATCATCAAAAATCCGAACAATTCTTATTTATCTTAACACCCAATGAGCAAATCATAACCGCAGATACTAAAAACATAGATTTAGTAAAAAACTTTAGTGAAAAATCTCATAATGTTGATGATCCTGCTAAAAAGATTTATGGTTCGCAAGAAATCATCGGTCCATTTCTGGTTAATTACGCTAAAGAGCAATATAAATTGTATGTTTTACAACCAGCATCGGATATTCAATCGCAGTTTGTTAGCCTTATCTTCGATCATCCCTTTTTGTTGTTAGCATTAACGATGTTAATTAGCTCGCCATTTTTACTTTGGTTATCTTGGAGTATCGCAAAACCAGCAAGACGTTTAAAAAGTGCAGCTGATCAGGTTGCTAAAGGTAATTTACAAGAGTGGCCAGATCTCGAAACAATTGGTTCTTCTGAGTATAAAGCAACAGGTGCAAGTTTTAACCATATGTTACGGGAACTGAAACGAATGCAAGAATCTCAGCAACGTTTGTTTTCCGATATCTCTCATGAATTACGAACACCATTAACACGTTTACAGCTTGCCGCATCATTATTGCGTCGTAAGCAAGGCGAAGGCACAGAAGTCACTCGTATTAATAATGAAGCCTTAAAACTCGATGCCATGATTGGAGATTTATTATCATTAGCCAGACATCAATATGATAATAATGAGATTCGGGAATTAAATAGTATTAATGTGTTATTTAAGCAAGTGCTTGATAATGCCACATTTGAAGCAGAACAAATTGGAAAAGATTTCTTAATTATGAATCCACCCAGCAATCAGACTATTTTGTGTTATCCAGCGGCGTTATGTAGTGCGCTTGAAAATGTAATACGCAATGCTTTTCGTTATTCAAATCATAAAATTGTGGTGGATTTTGTCGCGCATCATAAACACCTAACTATTACTATTGACGATGATGGGTTAGGGGTGGCAGATAATGAATTAGAACAGATCTTTAGACCCTTTTATCGTACCAGCGAAGCACGAGATCGTGAATCAGGTGGGACAGGTTTAGGTTTAGCTATTGTTTGTAATGCGATTACACGAGACCACGGAACTGTTAAAGCAGAGAAAAGTCCGTTAGGGGGACTAAGAGTTGTGATAGTATTGCCTATCCAAAATAAAAAATAGAAGAGAATTGTTGTGTCTAAAGCGCCATTAAATATTGTTTTGTTCGAACCCGAAATTCCTGCTAATACAGGTAATATTATCCGTCTTTGTGCAAATACGGGCTTTAATTTACATATTATTGAACCAATGGGATTCTTTTGGGATGATAAAAAACTTAGGCGTGCAGGATTGGATTATCAAGAGTTTGTCGATGTAAAACGTTATAAAAATATTCATCATTTTTTAGAATCAAACCAACTTGATTTAGCCACCCAAGTTTATGCATTAACCACAAAAGGGCAAAAGTCACATAGTGAAGTTAGTTATAAACACAATGATTTTTTGATGTTTGGCCCAGAAACACGGGGATTACCAGCTTCTATACTTGATGCGCTTCCACAAGATCATAAAATTCGCATTCCTATGTTAGCCAATAGCCGTAGCATGAATTTATCTAACTCCGTTGCGGTGGTAGTTTATGAATCATGGCGACAATTAGGTTATATCGGTGCTAAATAACTATTTAGTCGTTGTTTGAAAAACTGGAAATGAAGGATAAAAAAGAGTTTAGATATTTTATCAATGTTAACAAGTAACTTTGTGAGCGTTGTTTGGAATATAGCTAGACTATTTAAGCCTCGCTATATTCTTTCAATCGTTAAGATACTTAACCGATTTTATTTAACACGTGAAACGTATTCGCCTGAACGTGTATCAACTTTAAGTACTTCACCAATTTGTACAAACAGTGGTACACGGACAACAGCACCAGTTGATAATGTTGCCGGTTTACCGCCAGTTCCTGCTGTATCACCTTTTAAACCTGGATCTGTTTCGATAACTTCAAGTTCAACAAAATTAGGTGGGGTAACGGCGATAGGTTGTCCGTTCCATAATGTTAAGATACATTCTGCTTGATCAACTAACCATTTAGCGTTGTCTCCAACCGCTTTCGCATCAGCAGATAATTGTTCAAATGTGTCGTTATTCATGAAGTGCCAAAATTCACCGTCGGTATATAAATAGGTTAAGTTCATATCGACAACATCGGCTGCTTCAACAGATTCACCAGATTTAAACGTTTTATCAACGGTTTTACCAGAAAGTAATTTTTTAATTTTAACGCGGTTAATTGCTTGCCCTTTTCCAGGTTTATAAAATTCGTTTTCAACAATTACGCACGGCTCACCATCTTGCATTATTTTAAGACCGGCTTTAAACTCATTAGTACTATAAGATGCCATAAAAGCTCCAACTATCATTCTGAATTACAAAAATGAGCCATATTATACAGCAAAAAGTTGAACTACCAAATAAAGATGACTGGATTTTTGATCTTGCTAATGTTGTGACCGATATCAAGCAACTTTATTGTTATTTAGATTTGGATCCAGATACGATTTCTATGTCAATGAAACAAGTGAAAAAACAGTTTCCGCTTCGAGTTCCTATGGCTTTTATTCATCGAATGAAGAAGGGTGACTATACGGATCCGCTATTGTTACAAGTGCTTTGTAATGATAATGAAATGATTGAAGTTAGTGGTTTTAGTGCCGATCCGTTGCTAGAACAAGATAACGCCATTCCGGGATTATTGCATAAATATCACAATCGAGCCTTGTTGATGACTAAAACGGCGTGTGCAATTAATTGTCGTTACTGTTTTAGGCGACATTTTCCGTATCATGAAAATCAGGGTAATAAAAAAAATCTTACTGTTGCATTAGATTATATTGCGAATCATCCAGAACTTGATGAAATCATATTATCTGGTGGTGATCCATTAATGGCTAAAGATCATGAGTTGGATTATTTAATCAGTGAATTAGAAAAAATTAAGCATGTTAAGCGGCTACGCATTCATACCCGTTTAGCGGTAGTGATTCCTTCTCGTATTACCGCTACACTTTGTCGACTTTTTGCTAAAAGTCGTTTACAAATTGTTGTTGTCACGCATATTAATCATCCTAATGAAATTGATGATGATGTGTCACAAGCGGTTAATCAATTAAAGCAACATAATGTGACCGTTCTTAATCAAAGTGTGTTATTGAAAAATATTAATGATAATGTGACGACGTTAGCACAATTGAGTAATAAGCTGTTTGATAATGGTATTTTGCCTTATTACATACATTTATTAGATAAAGTACAAGGTGCCGCTCATTTTTTAGTAGAAGACAAGCACGCTAAACAATTAATGAAGCAGTTATCTGAACAGGTATCGGGTTATTTAGTTCCTAAATTAGCACGTGAAGTCGGCGGTGAAAAAAGTAAGCGAGTCCTAACTTTTAATGATTAATTTATTCGAAATTAAAGGGTGACATGATATCTGATACTTACGGCAGTGATGACTATTTTAGGTTATTTTTATATCATTTATCTTTTAAAATCTCATTGACGAAAAATAAAATAGCCTCTATAATTCCGACCTCTTTAATTAATGCTGTGGAGTTTTAACTCTACAACTTGTTGATAAATTAGATTTGGATATAAATCGTCATGAAACGCACATTTCAACCATCAGTATTAAAACGCAACAGAACTCACGGTTTCCGTGCACGTATGGCTACTAAAAACGGTCGTCAAGTTCTTGCTCGCCGTCGTGCTAAAGGCCGTGCTCGTTTAACTGTTTCTAGCTAATTTAAAGTTGAGTGACTAAACTCACTTTTCCTCGGGAGTTGCGCTTGTTAACTCCCTTTGATTTCAATTATGTTTTTCAAGAATCCACACGCGCGGGATCGCCTTTCCTTACGCTAATTACTCGTAAAAACCAGTTATCGCATCCACGTTTGGGATTTGCTATAGCTAAAAAGCAGGTTAAGCGAGCACATGAGCGTAATCGGATCAAACGACTTGCTAAAGAGTATTTCCGTCATCATCAACATCAATTACCTAACATTGATTTTATTTTAATGGCGAAGCAACCTGTTATAGAATTAGATAATCAACAACTTTTCGCTACATTAGATAAACTATGCCAAAAAATTGTCGGCAAACACCAGATGTGAACAAAATTTTATTGATTATCAAACAGCATGTAATGGCTTGTAAATTATTGATAATAAATATTTTTGTTTTAATGATTCGTGTTTATCAAAAAGTCATTAGCCCTTTATTTGGTCCAAAATGTCGCTTTACCCCAACGTGTTCTCAGTATGCAATAATTGCGCTAAGACGCTTTGGATTATTAAAAGGAGGTTGGCTAACAGTGAAACGTGTATTAAAATGTCACCCTTTACATGAGGGAGGAGAAGATCTTGTTCCTCCTAATATTAAAAACAATAGAGAAAAACACTAATGGGATCTCAACGTAATATTTTAGTTATTGCTTTACTTTTTGTATCGTTTTTTATTTGGAAGGCTTGGGAAGAGGATCATGCCCCTAAACCACCTATTACCAATCAAATGACACAACATGTTAGTGATAATGATTCGAATGATGCTTCACTGCTTGGTAAGAGCATTATTGTTAAATCTGATGTTCTTTCACTTACCATTAATACTTATGGCGGTGATGTGCAAGCGGCTCAATTATTAAAATATGAGCAGACTCTCCATTCAGGTACACCTTTCCAATTGTTAACCTCACGTCCTGATTATGTTTATATTGCCGAAAGTGGTTTAACCGGTAAAGATGGCCCTGATAATGCGACGCAAAACTCTCAACGTCCTGTTTATCAAACAGCGCAGACCGAATATACGTTAGCTGACGGGCAAGATGAACTGTGCGTACCGCTCAGTTATCAAATCAATGGCGTGAAATACACTAAATATTATGTGTTACATCGTGGCAGTTATGCAATTGATGTTGAGTACGCAATTGATAACCAAAGTTCAACGCCTGTTGAAGTTGCGATGTATGGGCAGTTAAAACAGACTATTGAGTTACCTCATGATGCCGTGACTGAAGGCGGTGGTGGATTAGGGCTAAGTGCTTTCCGTGGTACGGCTTACTCTAGCGCTGATACAAATTATAGCAAATACAGTTTTGATGATATTAAAAATAAAGCGTTATCTATCGAAACAACAACAGGCTGGGTTGCGATGTTGCAACACTATTTTGCATCGGCTTGGGTTCCAACACAGGATCAGAAGAATTTATTCTATTCTCGAGCTGCAGCGAAGAATTCGCAAGCAACCATTGGTTTTAAAGGTGAATCCACGACAGTGCAAGCAGGCAGTACGCAAACGATTAGTGCAAAATTGTGGTTAGGGCCTGAAATTCAAAGCGAATTAAAGCAAACAGCAAAACATCTTGATTTAATTGTGGATTATGGTTGGTTATGGTTCTTATCTCAACCTCTATTTTATTTATTGAAATTTATCCAAAGTTTTGTTGGTAATTGGGGAATTGCAATCATTGCTATCACGTTTATCGTTCGTGGTATTTTATTCCCATTAACACGTGCGCAATATCGCTCAATGGCTAGAATGAAGTTATTACAACCTCGTTTACAAGCGTTAAAAGAGCGTTATGGTGATGACCGACAAAAAATGGGCATGGAAACCATGGCGCTTTATAAGCAAGAAAAAGTGAATCCGTTAGGGGGGTGTTTACCACTGTTGATTCAAATGCCAATTTTCTTGTCATTATTCTATATGTTAGGTAATAGTGTCGAACTCCGTCATGCGCCATTTGCCCTTTGGATTCATGACTTATCAGCACAAGATCCATATTATATTTTACCGTTATTAATGGGTGGGACAATGTTCTTAATTCAAAAGATGTCACCAACACCTGTCACAGACCCATTACAACAAAAATTGATGACCTATATGCCATTAATCTTTACAGTATTCTTCTTATGGTTCCCATCTGGCTTAGTTTTATACTATATTGTCAGTAATTTATTTACGATTGCGCAGCAACGTATTATCTATTGGGAATTAGAGAAAAAAGGTCTTCACGAAAAGAAAAAGAAATAATGAGAATTTGAAGGAGGAGTAAAATCCTCCTTTTTCGTATCTGTTTTTGAGTATTAATTAATTATGAATATACAGCAACAATTACATTTAACCGGAGATGAAAAGGGATATTGGTTTGTTAGTCAAAATGGGCGTCTATGGTTACCGAATGGTAAAGTGCCGTTTGGACAAGCAAATGAACTGGGTTTTACTCAAGAGCTTGCACAACCAATCGGTGAATGGAATGGACAAACGGCTTGGCTTATTTGCAATCAAATGAAAAACTCTATGAGTTCTATTCGATCTTTGCTTACCTATGAAGCCGATCAGTCATTATTCCATATGGCAGGGCGAGCAGTTCAATTATCTGAATTTTATCGTTCTCACAAGTATTGTGGCTATTGTGGAAGCAAGATGTATATCAGTAAGACGGAATGGTGTTGTATGTGTGATAACTGTAAAGAGCGTTATTATCCACAAATCTCACCTTCTATCATTGTTGCTATTCGAGATAAAAATAAAATTTTACTTGCAAAGCATGTTCGTCATAATCAGGATGATTTATATACTGTCTTGGCGGGATTTACTGAAATTGGCGAAACAATGGAAATGGCCGTTAAGCGAGAAGTTTTCGAAGAATCCAAGATACAAATAAAAAATATCCGTTATGTGGCATCACAACCGTGGCCATTCCCTAATTCGCTAATGATGGCGTATTTAGCTGATTATGACAGCGGAGAGATACAAATAGATAAAAACGAATTAGTTGATGCTGGTTGGTATCATTATTCCAATCTTCCTAAAATCCCAGAATATGGCACAATAGCAAGACGGTTAATCGAAGATACTATTGCGCTATGTCGTGATTACGATAAATTTGGTGAAGATTAAAGTTGTTTTATCGGTTTAATGAATATTTTTAAGTTTAAACGTTTTCATTTTGTTTTCTTAAAAATATTCATATTTTAGTGACGGCTACACCATACCGCTAATGCATTACAATCCCAGTTTTTCATCATGTCACACCATGCAGAACGCCAACGTCTGACAGTGTTACTGCTAAAATTCATCTTTTTTTCGATTTGTAAATTATTTTCACCTGATACTAATAAATCGATAAATTGTAACCATAAGTCTGCTCTAGGTAATTTATTTAATTGGGTATCACCTAAAATATTAAAACTTTGTCGGCAACGTTTACATCGATAGCATGTTCGTGTTCCGACTTTGATTGTTTCTGATGATCCACAATGGAGACAAGTAGGCGTTTTTTCATTGAGTAATGCCATTATTTTGGTGTTCATGACTTGATGTTGTTCTTCTAAGGTTGTGGTGATTTTGGCTTGTTTATTATCGGTATACCACCTGTATAAACAAGTATAATTTATTTTTAAATATTGAATGATTGCATGATCGCGTCGTATAACTTTTTCAAGTGAACATGCTAATTTTTTGGCAATATATTGATAGCTTTTATTTTTTATACGGTAAGTGAATATTATTTCTAACCAATTAAATGGTGTCAAACGATTGAAAGGAGTATTCGTCGCCGCGGTAGAATACTTATTGCATGCTTTACAACGATAAGTGTTGGTCGGGTTTGTCCGAATCAAATAAAAATCGCTTTTACCACAAAATGGACATGCTTCAAAACGTTGCAGAGTTATTCTTCTTAAGTTATGAAGAAAATTATTAAGATCATTGTGTAATTCAGATGGAACTAATTCATAAATCATTTATTACTCCCTAATCACTTGTTATCACAAATATTATCAGATATTTAGCTTAACAAGTAGGTGAGCTAACACTTTTTTACATTATTCTGATTTGTAAATTTTGAAGTTTTTTTAAGAAATTTTTTCTCGATATTGAAATTTTAAGAAAACTAAATTAATGGACAATTAACAATTAAGATGATTTTAAAATCTAGATATTTTATAATAGGTTAACTAATTTTATGTTTACCAAAATCTTAAATAAAGAGGCGGGTAAAAATCGACATGCAAATCTATGCATGTCAATTTTATAAATGGTTAAAATTAATTTTGTTAAGTGTTATTTAACCATTCGGCAACTTGTTTAGAGAAATAGCTTAATATGCCATCAGCACCGGCTCGTTTAAAGCAAAGTAATGATTCCATAATTGCTGATTTTTCATCTAACCAATTATTTTCAATTGCTGCTTTTAACATGGCATATTCCCCAGATACTTGATAGGCAAAAGTCGGAACGGCAAAGGTGTCTTTCACTCGGCGAATAATATCAAGATAAGGCATGCCGGGTTTTACCATGACCATATCAGCACCTTCACTTAAATCTTGATAAATTTCTTGCAAGGCTTCATCGCTATTCGATGGGTCAAGTTGATAAGTTTTTTTATTTCCACCTTTTATATTTTTAGCTGAGCCGACTGCATCTCGGAAAGGGCCATAAAAACTCGAGGCATATTTGGCGGAATAAGCCATTATTTGCGTATTATGAAAACCTTGGGCTTCGAGTTCGTCACGAATTGCGCCAATGCGTCCATCCATCATATCGCTTGGTGCGATAACATCAATACCAGCATGAGCTTGCATCAAGGCTTGTTTAACAAGTGTTTCGACAGAAACATCATTTAGAACATAACCATGTTCATTAATAATACCGTCTTGTCCATGCGTCGTATAAGGATCAAGTGCTACATCGGTTAATATGCCAAGCTCAGGAAATTCTTTTTTTAATGCACGTACGGCTTTTGGGACTAAACCATTTTCATTGTAGGCTTCTTGTGCCAGAAGCGATTTTTTTTCAGGTTCAATAGCGGGAAATAAAGATAAAACCGGAATGCCTAATCGAACAATTTGTTCGGCTTCTTTCAATAACACATCAATGCTCATTCTGTTTACACCTGGCATAGATGCAACCGGTTGAGTAATCTGATTTCCTTCAACAATAAAAACCGGATAAATCAGGTCATTAACACTTAAATTATTTTCGGCAATTAGACGTCGGCTAAAATCTTGTGCCCGATTACGTCTGAGTCGGCGCTTAGGATATTGACCTGTAATAAATGGTGACATAAAAGCTCCTGCTTATTTTTTCTTATTAAAATTAGAGTAATTATCTGATGCCAAAAGCTGTTTAGCAAATTAATTTGCTGTATTAGAATAAATCAAATTTTTACTTTACAACATACGTTGATTAGAGGTAAAATTGCGCACTAATTTTTAGTCCTTTGTGATATTAACCAATTTTGAGGTGAGAGGCACATGCCAGTAATTAAAGTACGTGAAAATGAACCTTTCGATGTAGCATTACGTCGTTTTAAACGTTCTTGCGAAAAAGCAGGAGTTTTAGCTGAAGTTCGTAACCGTGAATTTTACGAAAAACCAACGACAATTCGTAAACGCGCTAAAGCAGCGGCTGTTAAACGTCATGCTAAGAAATTAGAAAGAGAAAACGCTCGTCGCACTCGTTTATATTAATATTTTTGCGATTATTTATACTTAAAATTTAAATTGATATAAAAATCAATTTGTTATATTTTTAATATAAAGAATTCTTACAAGCCGTACACAAGGTATGGCTTGTTGTCTTTCTAAAATGCCAATATTGGTTGAACGTTCATTATGAAAGGTCAAATTCCTCGCGATTTTATTTTAGAACTGATAGCTCGATCTAGCATTCTAGATGTGATCAGTAAACGTGTTAAAATGAAAAAACAGGGAAATAACTATTTTGGTTGTTGTCCTTTTCATGATGAAAAAACGGCTTCTTTTTCGCTTAACGAAAAAAAACAGATCTATTATTGCTTTGGCTGTGGCGCGACGGGTTCTGTCGTCACTTTCTTGATGCAATATGAACGTTTATCATTTCCAGAAGCTATTGAAGAGCTAGCCAATATGCAAGGGATTCGTGTCCCTTATGTCGATAGTGAAAACAAGCAAATCGACCAATCCAAACATATTGAATCTCGAAATATTCGCCGAGATTTATATACGTTAATGGCTAAAATTACCCATTTTTATCAGCAACAATTAGCCCAACCAACATCAACAGATGCCAATCAATACCTTGAACAACGCGGATTGAATGCCGAAATTATCAATCGGTATAAAATTGGTTTTGCGCCAAATGAGTGGCGATTAACCTTACAAAACGTGGTTAAAAGCAAAGCAGAAGCCGAGCTTTATAATCAAGCTGGTATGTTAGTCACGAATGATAATGGTAACCAATATGACCGCTTTCGTGGTCGAATTATGTTCCCGATTCGTGACAGACAAGGTAATGTGATTGCCTTTGGTGGGCGAACGATTATCAATGATAATGCGAAATATATTAATTCACCCGAAACGCCTATTTTTCATAAGGGGTTTCAGTTGTATGGTCTTTATGAAGCACAAGAAGTGAATCGTAATCCTAAACAACTGATGGTGGTTGAAGGATATATGGATGTTGTCTCGCTTGCCCAATTTGGGATAGATTATGCTGTTGCGGCACTTGGTACAGCGACATCTGAAGAGCATATCAAGCTGTTATTTAGAGCAACAGATTCAGTCCTATTTTGTTACGACGGCGATAATGCCGGGCGTAGTGCAGCTTGGCGAGCACTCAATGTTTTATTACCTTGCTTAATTGACGGTAAAGAGATAACTTTTGCTTTTTTACCACAAGATGAAGATCCGGATAGTTTGGTTCGAAAAATAGGTAAAGATGGATTTGAGTCCTATTTACAAACGGCACCAAATTTATCTAAGTTTTTATTTGATGAACTTTTGAAACAAGTTGATTTAAAAACGCCTGAAGGAAAATCTAAATTAAGTTCACTCGCTTTACCTTTAATTGATCAAGTAAAAGCAAAAGCATTCCGTTTAAACTTGTTGCAACAATTAGGTAAATATTTGGGTTTACTTGATGTGTCTCAGCTTGAGCAATTTTTGCGTGCAAGTCGCACTAAAAACGATACAAACACGGTGGTTAATACGCCTGTGTCTCAGGTAAAACTTACTACTATGCGTATTTTAATCGGCTTATTAATTCAGTACCCTTATCTTGCTAAGCTAGTCACCGATATTAAAGCTATCAGTCAAGTGAAAATGGCGGGTATTGAAATTTTAATTGAACTACTTGAATTATGCCAACATTACCCAAATATAACTACTGCACAGATCTTAACTGAATATATTGATAAACCGTTTTATAAGCAACTAAATCGGTTAGCAATATGGGAGCACCATTATCAAGACAATCAAATAGAGTCAATTTTTTCGCATACGTTAAAAGAGTTATATGATAATATACTCGCCCAACGGCAAGATGAACTGATCGCAAAAGAGAGAGTCTCCGGCTTAAGTACCGCAGAGAAAAAAGAATTAGCGACACTTATACTTGTTTTATCGAAAAAAGACTAAATATTGGGTATATGTAGAACCAAATTTTACCGCGTTTTACATATATAATATACATGACCGAACAACTTTAATGTGGATACCTTTATGGAGCAAAATTCTCAATCACAGCTTAAACTCCTAATCATTCGAGGTAAGGAGTTAGGATATTTAACCTATGCTGATGTCAACGATCACTTGCCTGAAGAGATTATTGATTCAGATCAGATTGAAGATATAATCCAAATGATTAATGACATGGGGATTCAAGTGCTTGAAGAAGCCCCAGATTCTGATGACTTATTACTTTCAGACAATGTCCCTGATGAAGAAGCCGTTGAAGCAGCAACGGCATTGGTATTATCAAATGTTGAGTCAGAAATTGGTAGAACAACCGATCCCGTCCGTATGTATATGCGTGAAATGGGGGCAGTTGAACTACTAACTCGTGAAGGCGAAATTGATATAGCCAAACGTATTGAAGATGGGATTAACCAAGTTCAAACGTCGGTATCAGAATATCCAGAAGCAATTACATATCTTTTAGAACAATATAATTTAACCGAAAGTGGTGAGGTACGATTATCCGACCTAATCACTGGTTTTGTTGATCCTAATGCTGAAGGATCAGGTGATGCACTTCCTGAAGATTTGGAAGATAGTGAAGCTGACATCGAACTTGATGACAGTGATGATGAAAGCGAAGATGAAGATAGCGATTCTTCAGCAGACGATGATGTCTCTATCGATCCTGAAGTTGCACGTGCTAAATTTGCTGAATTAAAAGAGCAACACGATAAAACATCAGAAGCGATCAAAAAATACGGACGAGCTCACAAAAAAGCACAAAAAGAGATCGAAAATTTATCTGAAATATTTAAGCAATTTCGTTTAGTTGGTAAACAGTTCGACATTCTAGTCAACAATATGCGAAGCATGATGGATCGTGTAAGAGCACATGAACGTGTCATTATGAAGATTTGTGTCGAACAAAGTAAAATGCCGAAAAAACAGTTTATGACCTATTTTACGGGTAATGAAAATAACATGAACTGGTTTACTAAAGCATCAAGCTCAAAAGGGGCTTTTGCCGCTAATTTAAAAGAGTTTGAAGAGCAAGTTGCTGCACAAATTGAATCGCTTCAAAAAATTGAAACGGAAACTAATCTTTCTATCGAACAGATTAAAGATATTAATCGTCGTATGTCTATTGGTGAGGCAAAAGCTCGTCGTGCCAAGAAAGAAATGGTTGAAGCAAACTTACGTTTAGTGATTTCTATTGCTAAAAAATATACAAACCGTGGTTTACAGTTCTTAGATCTTATCCAAGAAGGTAATATTGGTTTGATGAAAGCAGTTGATAAGTTTGAATATCGTCGTGGTTATAAATTTTCAACCTATGCAACTTGGTGGATCAGACAAGCGATTACTCGTTCGATTGCGGATCAGGCAAGAACTATCCGTATTCCAGTACATATGATTGAAACGATTAATAAATTGAATCGTATTTCACGTCAAATGTTACAAGAAATCGGTCGTGAACCTACGCCAGAAGAGTTGTCAGAGCGCATGCAAATGCCTGAAGACAAAATACGTAAAGTACTTAAGATTGCCAAAGAACCAATCTCAATGGAAACCCCAGTCGGTGATGATGAAGATTCACATTTAGGGGACTTTATCGAGGATACGGCTCTTGAGCAACCATTAGATGCGGCAACATCTGAAAGTTTACGTAGCGCAACACGTGATATTCTTTCTGGATTAACCCCACGTGAAGCAAAAGTTTTACGTATGCGGTTTGGTATTGATATGAATACCGATCATACGCTTGAAGAAGTTGGTAAACAGTTTGATGTAACACGTGAACGTATTCGTCAAATTGAAGCCAAAGCACTGCGTAAATTGCGTCATCCTAGCCGTTCAGACGTGTTACGTAGCTTTTTAGAATAGTATTTTTTTATTTGTAACTATATCGCCACAATTGTGGCGATTTTTTTAACGTGTAAACTGTTAATTATGAATATATTACAACGTTTTAAGATAGATCCATTTTTATTAATTCTGATTTGCGTTGTGCTGACTGCTAGCTTGTTTCCTTGTAAAGGTGAAACCAAAACTGCATTCGAACATTTGACCACCTTCGCCATTGGTTTACTGTTTTTTATGCATGGTGCAAAGCTTTCTTTTCAAGCAATCGTTGTTGGCATTAAAAATTGGCGATTACATTTGCTGATTTTTATCACCACTTTTGTGGTTTTTCCGATTTTGGGCGTCATGATGCAATTATTGGTGCCAACTTTCCTCTCTGAAAATCTTTATTTAGGATTTGTCTACCTTTGCGTTCTACCTGCCACCGTTCAATCCGCTATAGCTTTCACATCAATTGCAAAAGGTAATGTCGCTGCGGCCATTTGTAGTGCTTCAGCATCCACTTTATTAGGTGTCTTTATCACGCCTGTATTAGTTGGTTTATTGATGCATACACAGGCTGTTGCATCCATGAATATCATGGATGCCATTAGCTCAATTATGCTCAAATTAATGTTACCCTTTATTATTGGTCATTTATCCAGACGGTATATTGGCAAATGGGTCGACAAATATAAAAATATCATTTCTAAAACGGATCGTTTATCTATTCTTTTAGTGGTTTATGTGGCATTTAGTGACGCTGTCGTAAATGGAATTTGGTCTCAAGTTGGCGTGTTATCGCTATTTAGTGTCATCTTTTTTTCTATTTTATTATTAATTCTTGTATTATTGTTCACTACTTATAGCGCAAGATTATTGGGCTTTAATAAAGAAGATGAAATCACCATTGTATTTTGTGGGTCAAAAAAGAGTCTTGCTAGTGGTATTCCTATGGCAAGTGTTATTTTTCCTATCTCGATTATGGGAATAATGATTTTACCTTTAATGATTTTTCACCAAATTCAATTGATGATTTGTGCCTTTTTAGCCGCTCGTTATGCGAAGCGAAAAATATAAAAATTATTTTGCTCATTGCCTTATTCTCAAGGATAATAGAGCCGCCATTAACTACAGAAAGATATATTATGTTTCATCTATTTGCTGATTTAGAATTTTCAACAATTATATTATTAGTCTTTGCATTGCTTTTTGTTCTTTTTTACGAAGCAATTAATGGATTTCATGACACAGCTAATGCTGTGGCAACTGTTATTTATACAAGAGCATTGAAAGAACAACTCGCTGTTTTTATGGCTGGCGTGTTTAATTTTTTTGGTGTACTTTTGGGTGGGTTAAGTGTTGCTTACGCAATCGTTCACCTTTTACCAACCGATTTATTACTCAATGTTAGTTCAGCGCATGGACTGGCAATGGTTTTTTCAATTTTATTTGCTGCCATTATTTGGAATTTAGGGACATGGTATGTCGGTATTCCTGCATCAAGTTCGCACACCTTAATTGGTTCAATTATTGGGGTTGCGCTTGCTAACGCATTTATCATGGATACTTCAATTATTGAAGCGCTTAATATTCCTAAAATGATTCAAATTTTCCTGTCATTAATTGTTTCCCCTCTGGTTGGGTTAATCATTGCGGGTTTAATGATATTTTTATTGCGTAAATATTGGACTCGTAAAGGTCAAAGAAAAAAAAGCAGTAAAAAAAGAGAACGTATTTTTATGACGCCAGAACAGCGTGAAAAACTCTATGGTAAAAAGAAACCTCCTTTTTGGATCCGTATCATGTTAATTATATCAGCAGCAGGTGTTAGTTTTTCACATGGTGCGAATGATGGGCAAAAAGGGATTGGTTTGTTAATGTTAGTTTTAATGGGAATTGCACCAGCAGGCTTTATTGTTAATATGAGTGCGTCTACTTATGACATCACTAATACCCGTAATGCAATTCACAATATTGAAGAGTATTTTGTTTCACATCAAAAAGATTTAACCAGCGTAATTGGTCATCAACCCGTTATCGATTCGACAATTCCTACAACCGATATTAATCAATATCACTGCGACTACTCTCGTTCATTTATGACGATCGGTATTGCTAATTCATTATTTAATAAACTTAATGATTATGAAGCATTAACGGTCGATCAACGTTCACAAGCAAGACGTATTTTACTTTGTTTATCCGATACCGTATCGCATGTTGCAAAACAACCTAATGTTTCCACTGAAGATAAACAATATTTAAAATCTTTAAATAATGATTTACTCAAAACCGTTGAGTATGCACCTGTTTGGATTATTATTGCTGTTGCCTCAGCACTGGCATTAGGCACTATGATTGGTTGGCGACGTGTTGCAATCACTATTGGTGAAAAGATTGGTAAAAAAGGGATGACTTATGCACAAGGTGTGTCAGCGCAAATTACAACCGCATTATCAATTGGTATCGCCAGTTATACAGGAATGCCTGTATCAACAACACAGGTTCTTTCTTCATCGGTTGCCGGTACCATGATTGTTGATGGTGGTGGGGTACAAAGCAAAACGATAAAAAATATTGCATTAACTTGGATTTTAACATTGCCAATTTCAATTTTGCTATCTGGATCACTTTTTTGGCTTGCTCAAAAATTAATTTAGTAGTAAAAAAGAAGATATTAATTTTACTTTTAATCTGAGCGCCAAAAAAGAAAGGAGTAAAGAACAATGGCTTATAAACATATATTAGTCGCAGTGGATTTATCACCTGAAAGTGAAGTGCTTGTTGAAAAAGCGGTATCGATGGCAAGACCTTATAATGCTCAAGTCTCATTGATTCATGTTGGTATTAATTATTCTGATCTTTACACAGGTTTAGTTGATATTAATATGAATGATATGAAGGATAAAATTACCGAAGATGCCCATATTGCTTTAAATAAATTAGCCGATGATGCTGGTTATCCTATTGCTCATACATTATCAGGCAATGGGGAGTTTGGTCAGGTATTGATTGAAGCTATTCATGAATTCAACGTCGATCTTGTTGTATGTGGTCATCATCAAGATTTCTGGAGTAAATTAATGTCTTCCGCTCGTCAACTTATCAATAATACGCATATTGATACTTTGATTGTCCCATTAAAAGATGAAGAACCCGCTGAACAAACCGCCAAAGGAAAAGTTAATGATCAACCCGCTTAAATAGCGGGTTTTTTTATTCTTTACACGTTACTGTAAAGAATACTTCCGATTCTTATTTCTTAAGTTAAATGAGTATAACATGACTACTTTGCCATTTTTTGATAAGGCATGTTGACGTTTTCAGGGCTATACTCAAAGGTATAAATTAATCAATAAGGAGATTTACGATGAATATTGCATTAGTGACAGGGGCATCTTCAGGTTTTGGTCAAGCAACGTGTCGTAAGTTGATTGCTGATGGTTACAAAGTTATCGGAACTGCTAGGCGAGAAGATAAATTAAAAAGTCTTGCCAGCGAACTGGGGTGCAATTTTTTACCATTGGTTTTAGATGTGACCAAAAATGATGCGGTAGAATCCCTATTGTTACAACTTCCTAAAGAATTTCAACCCATTGATATCCTCATTAATAATGCTGGCTTGGCGTTAGGGCTCGAACCTGCCTATCAAGCTAATTATGACGATTGGGAAACAATGATTGAAACAAATATTATTGGGTTAGTGCATTTAACTCATCAAATCTTACCGGGAATGGTTGAACGTAATTTTGGTTATATCATTAATCTTGGATCGGTTGCGGGGAGTTATGCCTATAAAGGTGGCAATGTGTACGGTGCATCTAAAGCTTTTGTAAAACAATTTAGTGCCAATTTACGAACAGATCTACTGGGTAAAAAAATTAGAGTGACCAATATTGAACCGGGATTATGTGGCGGAACTGAATTTTCTAATGTGCGATTTCATGGTAATAATGAACAAGCCGCTGCTGTTTATAAAGGTGTGGATTATATTACACCTGACGATATTGCCAATACCATTTCATGGTTAGTCAATACACCACCACATTTTAATGTGACTTCGATAGAAATCATGCCTGTGGCTCAAGCTCAAGCAGGATTATCAGTATTTAAAGAGTAAAACAAAATAAATTAATTGTTTTTTAGAATAGTAAAAAATTAAGTTTAGTAAACAAAATAGACTTGCACTTAAGCTAATGGATTGCTATTCTTTTATCCTATAATTTTGATTAAGGTTTATGGCAATGACTTTCTCTGAAGTAACAAAAACATTTGCGACAAGTTTGCCGGGCACAGATAGTTATGTCAAACTGCGTAAAGCTATGCGCTCATTAATTCAAGACGATCCAAAAAATGCTGCCGTGTATTTTTTGATTTTTGGGTTTGCGCGAACTTATGTCATGTTGTATGAAGATCAGGAAGTATCACCCCAGTTTGCCGAAGATAATCAAAAATTGATGTTATCGTATTTAAATATCCTTGATGAAGCATTGAAAAAACAAGATGCACAAAGCATATATCAAGCATTGAACAAAGTGGTCAATGAATACGAAAATAGCAAAAAAGTATTTTGATATAGCAGCCCGACATGAAAATGTCGGGCTGTTTTATTTTGTATAGCAATAAAAACAGAGTAGGGAATATCATGAACATAATAATGACAATCACAGGCATTATTATCACCTTAGGCACCATTATGCGATCTAGGGCGGGTTGATATTTTTCTAAAAAATATAAGAAAACCCGCCAAAAAAGGCGGGTTTTTATTTTGTATTGAAGATATGAGGTTCAAAATTTCTTATAAGATGAAACGACTTCAGGCAAGATAAGAAAAAAATCTTATTTAACTGCAATGAGTTTTTATCAGACGTTTTGGCTCAATGGTATTTTGGATGGTCAATGACATAACTTAGGATAGTAAGGGTGGGTGTGATATGAAAGTATTAAAATTTGGAGGAACATCTGTCGCTAATGCAGAACGTTTTTTGCGAGTAGCAGAAATTATTGAGAATAATGCTAAACAAGAGCAAACAGCGACAGTATTATCGGCGCCGGCAAAAATCACTAACCATTTAGTAGCGATGGTTGAGAAAACGGTTGATGGGCAAGATATTAAAAATAACCTTTATGAAGCGGAAAAAATCTTTGCGGATTTGTTAGAAGGTCTTTCAAAAGCACAACCAAATTTTGCTTACGAAGCCATGAAACATTTTGCATTAAATGAGTTAAATCATATCAAACAGCTACTTGAAGGTATTCGTTTATTAGGACAATGCCCCGATAGCATCAATGCTTCTATCATTTGTCGAGGTGAAAAACTCTCTATTGCCATTATGCAAGCACTGCTTAAAGCAAAAGGGCATTTAGTCACGGTTATTGATCCAGTGGCAATGTTAATTGCAGAAGGTGACTACTTGGAATCAACGGTTGATATTGCTCAATCCACACATCGAATTAGTGATATGCACATCCCTGAAGACCATATAATATTGATGCCTGGTTTTACCGCCGGAAATGATAAAGGGGAACTCGTTGTGCTTGGGCGTAATGGCTCTGACTATTCCGCTTCCGTGTTAGCGGCTTGTTTGCAAGCTAATTGTTGCGAGATTTGGACGGATGTCGATGGTGTTTATACTTGTGATCCTCGTATTGTACCGGATGCTAAATTACTCAAGACTATGTCTTATCAAGAAGCCATGGAACTATCTTATTTTGGTGCCAAAGTGCTTCATCCAAGAACTATTTTACCTATTGCTCAGTTCCAAATACCTTGTCTTATCAAAAATACCAATAATCCTGATGCGCCGGGAACATTGATCGGTGCCAATGTCGTTGACTCAACAACACCAGTAAAAGGCATAACTAATCTCAATAACATGGCTATGATTAATGTATCTGGCCCTGGTTTGAAAGGAATGGTCGGCATGTCGGCACGGGTCTTTGCTGCCATGTCTTATGCTGGTATTTCGGTAGTACTCATTACGCAATCTTCATCAGAATATAGTATTAGCTTTTGTATTCCTCAAACAGAATTATATCGAGCTCAAGAAGCATTAAATGATGAATTTTATTTAGAATTAAAAGATGGATTACTGGAGCCGATTGAAGTAATTGATAAGCTTGCTATTATCTCGGTGGTTGGTGATGGTATGCGCACGCTACGAGGTCTATCAGCTAATTTCTTTACTGCTTTGGCGCGAGCCAATATTAATATTGTGGCTATTGCTCAAGGTTCATCTGAACGCTCAATTTCGGTTGTTGTGGATAATGATGTCGCCGTAATGGGGGTGCGTGTTACTCATCAAATGCTATTTGGCACCGACAAAATGTTAGATGTCTTTGTCGTTGGTGTAGGTGGTGTAGGGGGAGCACTGGTTGATCAGATAGGACGCCAACAAAAATGGCTTAAAAATAAACAGATTGATCTGCGGGTCTGCGGTCTGTTTAATTCTAAACACAGTTTATTAAATCGTGATGGCATTGATCTAAAAAATTGGCGAGAACAGATTAAACAATCTGACATTCCTTATACCTTAGAAAGCATAATTGAATTTGCTAAAAATAATCGTCTTCTCAATCCAATTTTGGTTGATTGTACTTCTAGTAGTGAAGTGGCTGATAAATATGCAGACTTTTTAGCCAATGGTTTCCATGTGGTTACCCCTAATAAGAAAGCGAATACCAGTTCAATGGCTTATTATTTACGTTTACGACAAGAAGCTGAAAAAAGTAAACGTAAGTTCCAATATGATACCAATGTGGGGGCAGGGTTACCCGTTATTGAAAATCTACAAAATTTACTCAATGCCGGTGATGAACTCATTAAATTTTCGGGTATTTTGTCGGGTTCGCTTTCTTTTATTTTCGGTAAACTCGATGAAGGCATGTCGTTATCAGAGGCGACGAAGCTAGCAAAAGAGAAAGGCTTTACTGAACCCGATCCAAGAGATGATTTATCAGGGACAGATGTTGCTCGAAAACTATTAATCTTAGCCCGTGAAGCAGGATTACAACTTGAGTTAGATCAGATAAAAGTGGAATCGGTGTTACCCAAAGAATATGCGCAAGGAAGTATCGAAGAGTTTATGACAAAATTACCGCAACTGGATGCTGAATTTAAAGCAAAATCCGAAAAAGCGATACAAGAAGGCAAAGTATTGCGTTATGTAGGCAGCATTGAGGGCGGACAATGTAGTGTTAAAATTGAAGCCGTCGATAGTGAAGACCCACTTTATAAAGTTAAAAATGGTGAAAATGCTTTAGCATTTTATACTCGCTACTATCAGCCAATCCCATTAGTCTTGCGAGGTTATGGAGCAGGTAATGATGTCACTGCAGCGGGTGTGTTTGCCGATATTTTGCGTACAACTTCAGGAAAAATCGGAGGTTAAATGACACATCAATCCATAACAGTTTATGCTCCTGCATCAATGGCGAATATCAGTGTGGGATTTGATATTTTAGGTGCAGCGATTAGCCCAATAAGTGGAACGATGCTGGGTGATTGTATCACTGTTGAATCATCAACAGAATTTAAACTGGTTAGTAAAGGTCAGTTTGTTAAAAAATTGCCACGAGACCCTAAATACAACATTGTATATCAATGTTGGCAGCGTTTTTGTAAAGCAATGGGTAAAACGTTACCGGTTAGTATCACACTTGAAAAAAATATGCCTATTGGTTCAGGTTTAGGGTCAAGTGCGTGTTCAGTCGTGGGTGCGTTTGTTGCCTTAAATGAGTATTTTGGTCAACCTTTTAATCAAATTGAAATGCTTAAAATGATGGGTGAACTGGAAGGACGAATTTCGGGTAGTGTGCATTATGATAACGTTGCGCCTTGCTATTTAGGTGGCATGCAACTGATTCTGGATGAAATGGGCATAATCAGTGAATCTATTCCTCATTTTGAAGATTGGTATTGGGTTATGGCTTATCCGGGAATCAAAGTCTCAACAGCTGAAGCACGGGCTATTTTACCTGCACAATATCAAAAATCAGATTGTGTCGCTCATGGTCGTTATGTAGGGGGTTTTGTGCATGCCTGTTATACCCAGCAATCTAAATTAGCCGCTGCCATGCTGATCGATAATATTGCTGAACCTTATCGCAAACAGTTGTTACCAAACTTTGATGAAACACAGCAACGTGTAAAACAACTTGGTGCATTAGCTTCAGGCATTTCAGGTTCTGGACCAACCATGTTTGTTATTGCGGATAAATTAGAGACTGCGCAGCAAATCGAACTACTTCTTAAAAGTCGCTATTTACAAAATAGTGATGGGTTTACGCATATTTGTAAAATTGATCAACAAGGGGCAAGAGTAATTTAAGTTTATCCATTTTTGAAACGTGAGTTAAACTTAAACCTATTCTAATTTATGACTGACTAACCGCTAAAAAGGTTGTCAAAAAGTGTAACCAATTAAAGCATAAAGATTATCGGAAAATATCATGAAATTGTATAATTTAAAAGATCACGCTCAGCAAGTTAGCTTTGCTCAGGCCGTTAAGCAAGGATTAGGACGAAACCAAGGGCTTTTTTTTCCAGAAATATTGCCAAAATTTTCTGCAAACGAAATTGAATCATTATTAAAACTCGATTTTGTAACGCGAAGTGCCAAAATCTTATCCGCATTTATTGGCGATGAAATCAGTCATCAAGATATGCAACGTTTAGTTAATAATGCCTTTCAATTTCCTGCGCCAGTCACAGCAGTTGAAAATGATATTGGTACTTTAGAGTTATATCACGGCCCAACACTTGCTTTTAAAGATTTTGGTGGGCGCTTTATGGCGCAAGCATTAGTTCAAGTTGCTGCCGATGATAAAATCACTATTTTAACGGCGACATCAGGTGATACTGGTGCTGCCGTTGCCCATGCTTTCTATCATCTACCTAATATTCGGGTGATAATTTTATATCCACAAGGAAAAATCAGCCCTCTACAAGAAAAACTCTTTTGTACATTGGGCGATAATATTCATACTATTGCTATTCAAAGTGATTTTGATGCCTGCCAAGCTTTGGTTAAAAAAGCCTTTGATGATGAAGAGTTAAAGACAGCAATTGGTTTAAATTCAGCAAATTCAATTAATATTAGCCGGTTACTCGCCCAAATTTGTTACTATTTTGAAGCCTATGCCCAGCTTACGCCAAAGCAACGAGAACAGTTGGTCATTTCGGTGCCAAGTGGTAATTTTGGTGACTTAACTGCCGGATTATTAGCCAAGACGATGGGGTTACCGATCAAACGCTTTATAGCCGCGACTAATGATAATGATACCGTCCCTCGTTATTTAGAGACGGGCAAATGGGAACCTCATCCTACTATTGCCACGCTATCTAATGCAATGGATGTGAGCCAACCTAATAACTGGCCACGTATAGAAGAAATTTATCACCGTGAAGGTTGGGTTTTAAAAACACTTGGACATGCCGCTATTTCCGATGAAGTTTCTAAACAAGCCGTTCGTGAACTGGATAAAAAAGGTTATTTATCTGAACCGCATGGCGCTATTGCTTATCGTGCGCTTCGTGACCAACTGCAAACCGGTGAATATGGATTATTTTTAGGTACTGCACACCCTGCAAAATTCAAAGAAGTGGTTGAAGATATTTTGGGGCGAACCATTCCATTACCTAAAGCATTAGCTGAGCGTGCAGATATGCCTTTACTTTCGCATAATATGCCTGATGATTTTGTCAAATTACGTGATTTTTTGATTCAGTTAGATTGGTAATTCGCTTTCCGTCGCTGAATTGGCGACGGTCTGTTTGGCTGGATATTTAAGTGTTCAGGCTAATTTTCAAAAACAAATTGACTTTATTAAGGTAAACCTTGTTTAAATTAACATTTTCAGATATTGTAATGTATATTATGTCATTATAGAGATGTTTTATGTACTGTCCGTTTTGTAATGCTGAAGATACTAAAGTCATTGATTCTCGTTTGGTTGGAGAAGGCTACCAAGTCCGTCGCCGTCGTCAATGTGTGGAATGTAATGAACGTTTCACCACATTTGAAGTTGCTGAATTAATCATGCCTAATGTCATCAAAAGCAATAAAGTTCGTGAACCATTTAACGAAGAAAAGCTCCGTAATGGCATTAAGCGTGCACTTGAAAAACGTCCTGTTAGTTTTGATGCTATTGAAGATGCTATCACACGTATTAAGTCTAAACTGAGAGCAACGGGTGAGCGAGAAGTTCCTGCAAAATTAATTGGTGACTATGTCATAGAGGAGCTTAAAAATTTAGATAAAATTGCTTATATTCGTTTTGCCTCTGTCTATTTTAGTTTTGATGATATTGAACAATTTAGTAATGAAATTGCTAAATTACAACAAAAATAATCAATAATATGACAACAATTTCTGATCAAGATCACGTTTACATGCATCAAGCGATTGAGCTTGCAAAACTGGGTCGTTTCACGACAACGCCTAATCCTAATGTCGGGTGTGTCATCGTTAAAGATAATCAAGTTATTGGGACTGGTTATCATCAAAAAGCGGGTCAACCACATGCAGAAGTTTATGCCCTACAAATGGCGGGACAACAAGCAAAAGGTGCAACCGCTTATGTTACTTTAGAGCCTTGTAGTCATTTTGGTCGAACGCCACCTTGTGCCGATGCATTAATTCAATCAGGGGTTAAACGTGTCGTTATCGCCATGCAAGATCCCAACCCTAATGTTGCAGGTAAGGGCATTAAACGTTTACAAGATGCTGGTATTGAGGTAACCCAAGGGGTTTTAGCTGACCAAGCGGAAGCGATTAATAAAGGTTTTTTAAAACGCATGCGCACAGGCTTGCCTTTTGTCCAACTTAAACTGGCGGCTTCGTTAGACGGAAAAATCGCCATGGCATCAGGTGAAAGCAAGTGGATAACCTCAAACAAGGCAAGAGAAGATGTACAACAGTTTCGTGCTCAAGCCAGTTGTATTTTAAGTACTCGGGCGACAGTACAAGCAGATAATGCAAGTTTAACGGTTAGATTTAATGAATTGCCGGATGACATACAAAAAATATATTCATTAGAAGATGTCAGACAACCAATTCGAGTCATTATCGACAGTCAAGATGAGTTAACAGGAACTGAAAATATTTTTAATCAATCTGGTGAAACATGGGTGATACGAAAAAACGATACTCCCATAGAAAAGCCAAATACCAAAATAATTATTGAACCAACGCATTGCAAACAAATAGATTTATCTAAATTATTTTCGCTATTGGCTGAAAAACAGATGAATACGGTTTGGGTTGAAGCTGGTGCTCATCTGGCAGGTGCATTAATCGAACAAGATTTAGTGGATGAACTTGTTATCTATTATGCCCCTAAATTATTGGGACATAATGCGTTAAATATGTGTATATTGCCCAATCTGCAAAAACTTGCATTCGCACCACAATTTCACTTTGAGTCAGTTGAAATGATTGACGAAGATTTGAGAGTTATTCTTACACGAAAATAGTCTTCATTTCCAATATTCATTTAAATAGGTTTAACAAAGATGCAAGTTATAGTGACTATTTGCAAGTCTGATAAATGCAAATTTATGGAACTCAATAGTTATCACAATTCCACTAGATTGTGATTATCTCCTATGAGCTAAGGTGATCCACACTCATAGGAGGATAAATATTAATTACCCTTGTAAAATAGCCAATAACTCTTCGGGAGTTTGAACGGCATGTATGCGTGCTAAGGTATTTTCAGCAATCACCGCTCGAGTAAGTTGACGCAGTATATTTAGATGCTCATTAGCTTTTGCTGCAATGCCTACGACAACATAAGCAATATTATCATCTTCATCCCAGTGAATGCCTTTCGGAAAATAGATAATCTTCAAACCTGTTTTTAATACGCTATCACGTTTATCGGTGGTACCATGAGGAATGGCAATACCATTACCTAAAAAAGTCGATATTTGCGCATCTCTATCATACATTGCTTGAGTATAGTCATTGGTGACTAAATTGGATGCTATCATACTTTCAGCGACTAACTTAATGGCTTCTTGTTTGGAATAGTGACCATTTAAAATCGAGATATCATTGATTGATAAGGTTAAATTATTCATATGGTGTTCCTGTTTAAAATTTATCCTGAATAATTGTTTAATGTCTAACTAATTGTTAATTAATTAACGCATTGTTATCGATTTTGATTTTCTTTTCTCATGCATACGCAGTAAACCCAGTAACACAGCGCCAACCAGCGCACCAATAAAAATGCACGCTACCCATAAAAATGGTTTATTTACCAGTGGCAGTACTAAAAAGCCGCCATGTGGAGCAGGCACTTGAATCTGGCATAGAAATGTCAATACGGATGCAATGGCAGACGATAACATCATGATTGGAATGACGCGCAAAGGATCTTTTGCCGCAAATGGAATTGCGCCTTCGGTAATATGTGTGGAACCGAGAACATAATTGACAATACCCGCAGCACGTTCTTCTTCTGTAAAGGCTTTTTGACGGAAAATGGTCGTCGAAAAGGCGATAACAAAAGGCGGTGCAATGCAAGCAGCTGAAACCCCAGCCATAAAATAGTAATTTCCTTCACCCAATAACATAGTACCTGTTACATAAGCTGCTTTATTAATAGGGCCACCAAAATCAAAGGAACACATAGCGCCAATGACAATACCGAGTAAAATTGGATTAGTATGTTGTAATGAACCAAGCCATACAGCCATTGTGTTATTCGCTATGGCGGTGGGTTTACCGAGATAATACATCCCTGCACCAATAACAAATACACCGATTAATGGCATAATAAAAATTGATTTCAGTCCTTCGAAAGAGCGAGGTAGATGATCTAACCATTTTTTGAGATACAGCATCAGATAACCAGCAGCAAATCCAGCGAGAATACCGCCTAAAAAACCTGCTCCAGTAGCCGTAGCCATTAATCCACCTACAAAACCGGAAACCATCCCTTGCTTACCTGCAATGGAATTGGCTATAAAAGCGGTGAAAATAGGCACCATAATGTCAAATGCTTTTCCACCGATTTGTTTAAGCATTGCTGCAAATTCATTATATTGTTCATTATTAGGATCTGCGGAATAAATACCCCATAAAAATGATAAAGCTATGAGTACACCACCAGCGACAACGAAAGGCAGCATGTTTGACACACCACTCATTAAGTGTTTATAGAGCTGGCGTCCAATCGATTCTTTGACTTCCACTTGCTTTAAGATCGCATTATTAACACTATTCTGTACGCCTTTACGAATAGGAACTGTCCCTGAAGTAATCTGCTCTATTAATGCTACAGCTTTGTGTATACCCTCTTTAACGGGAACTTCAATAACAGGTAAACCATTAAAGCGATCAGGATTAACATCTTTATCTGCCGCAATAATCACCCCAATGGCATTTGCCATATCAGCTTCGGTAATTGCATTATCAACACCACTTGCACCATTGGTTTCTACTTTAATTTCAATTCCTGCTTTTTGCGCAGCTGATTTTAGCGCTTCTTCTGCCATATAGGTATGTGCGATACCGGTTGGGCAGCCTGTTACAGCAAGTATCTTCTTCATAACGCCCCCTTTATTTAATTTGGGTAACTACAAGTTTCTCCATATAGGTACTGATTTTATCGAGTAGACCTAATCCATCTGATTCTGCAACATTAGCCCCTGTTGCAGAGGCTTTTTTCATTGCTTTTTCAACGTGTTCTTGTGTTGGTAGCCATTCACTAAGAAATGCAGCAAGTGACGCATCGCCTGCACAAGCAGAACTGATCAAATCGATTGGTACGGCATTACAAAACCAAACATGCTGACCATCTGAAAAGTAAAGACCTTTTTCCCCCATAGTTAATAAAATATTTTGAGCACCAAGTGAATGTACCGTTGATAACGATGCAATGACTTGTTCCGTTGTTTGGGTTTCTAATCCAAAAATGTCTTTCAGTTCATCATTATTGGGTTTGATTAATAGCGGTTTATAAGTAAGTAATTGAGCGAGTTTAGGATGACTAATATCTAAAATAACTTGAATATTTTTGGTTTGGCATATATCTAAAACAGATTGATAATATTCAGGCTCGATGTTTTTAGGTAGGCTACCACTGATGACTAAATAGCTATTGTGATCGAGAGAATCAATGATGTTTAGCATTTCAGCTTTCTTTTTATCTGGCACAAAAGGCCCTTTCCCCACTAACTTATATTCATTTTGTCCATCATTAATAAAAACGTTAATGCGAGTGATATCATCGATAAAACAAGGTTTGATTTCAATCTGCATTTTGGTGAGTTCATCAATAATATATTTTCCTGAAAATCCACCAAAAAAGCCCAATGCACATGTCGATTTATTAAATTTTTTCAAAACAATTGAAACGTTAACAGCTTTACCATTGGGACTATATTCTGTATGTGAAGTACGATTCACTGAATTGGGATTAAGACCTTGGCAACGGATATTCATATCAATTGCCGTATTAAGTGTTAAAGTATAGATCATAGGATTGACCTCTTAGAGTTTACCGGCACATCCACATGTTGTAATGATTTTTTTAACCACTTCTTTCATTGCTGCTTTTGCTGGTTTCATGTAATGTCGAGGATCATTGGCATTTGGATTTTCGATAAAATAGTGTTTTAGCGCATCAGAAAAGGCGATTTTGAGTTCCGTTGCAACATTGACTTTGCAAATACCACGTTGAATGCATTCACGAACATCTTTGTCTGGAACACCTGAAGCGCCATGTAATACCAGTGGGATATCAACCATAGAACGAATTTCAGAAAGTCGATCAAAATCTAATTTAGGTTCGGATTTATACAGACCGTGAGCAGTCCCAATTGCAATGGCAAGTGAATCAATTCCTGTTCGTTCAATAAATTCAACTGCTTGTTTAGGATTGGTATATAAAGCATCTTTAGCATCCACCACAAGATCATCTTCAACGCCACCAAGCCTACCTAATTCAGCTTCAACACTCACATCATAGCGGTGAGCATAATCAACAACGCGTTTTACTAACGCAATATTTTCTTCAAAAGAGAAATGAGAGCCATCAATCATGACTGAGCGTATTCCTGAATTAATTTTTTCAACGATATCATCATATTCTTCATGATGATCGAGATGGATGGCTAACGGTACATTGTGTTTTTTAGATAGCGCTTCGGCAATGGCAATAATATTTTCTGTACCGGCATAACAGTATGTACCAGGCGTACCGGCTAATATTACAGGGGACTGTAATTCGGCAACCGTTTCAACAATAACTTGCATGGTTTCTAAATTATGTATGTTAAAAGCCGGAACGGCATAATGTTCATGCTGTGCTTTTTTTAACATATTATGACTTGAAATGATCGACATATGACAACCCCTTAAATTGATTTGCAACCAGAACTAAATTTTAAAATGAAAGTATTTTTATTAAATTATGATTGCAAAACGAAAGTTATGCCAGTGTCATTACCGTGAGTTGGATCACAAAACTGAACATTTATTCAACAGTAAAAGTAATTTAAATTGATAAAGATAAATTTAAATGGTTAACATGTAACCCTGTGATTTTGATAATGTTAAGATGTGGTATCTTCGATAAAACATAACTTATTAATTATTGTTGACCACTTGTATGATAAATTCTATTATCATTAATCTTAATTCGTTTTATGTAATACAGGACATTAAAATTGGCTAAAGTGTCTTCAGCCCTTTTGAAACGTAGATTGGATATTGCGGAAATAGTAAGAAAAAAAGGTGAAATCAAAGTTGAAGAGTTATCATACATGCTTCAAGTTTCAACTGTTACTATTCGTCAAGATTTAACCTATTTAGAACAACAAGGATATTTAAAGCGTTCTTTTGGTGGGGCAATTTATTTGTCACCAGAAGGTACAAATAATAAAACGCATATTGTAGCGGCGAATAATTCATTACTTGTTGATGATATTTATGATATTGATTTAGTGAAGAATTGCTTAAATTATATTAATGATGGCGATACCATTTTTTTAAGTCATGGCAGACTTACAAGAAAGCTTATTCCCTATTTGCATGTTAAAAAATCATTAAAATTAATCATGAATGATATTAATAATGCACAATTAGCGAAAGAGTTCACCGATGCTAATATTGTGCTTACTGGTGGTGTATTATTAAAAAATAATATTTTGCATAATGATATCAGCGATTCAATTTTAGATGATTATTCGATTTCACATTTTATTGTTGAATTAACCGCCATTAATCATGATAACCAAATAATAATTGAAGATACTGAGCAAATCAGTATATATCAACAATTAATCAAAAAAGCTCATCACATCATTGGTATTTTACCTCAGCGTGTTGTTTATAATGATGATCGTAGCATTGGAAAGCTAAAAAATATGGATGTGATGATCTTATCCCGACCGGCTGTAACCGAATATCATCAGCAATTATTAGATTCTAGTTTCAAACAATTTGCCGCAAATAAATTTAGTGTCATTTACCAAAATGAATTAGGAGCATAATGTGAATTTTAAGATTTGTTCTATCGGGGAGCTACTAGTTGAATTTTTAGCAAAGGAACAAAATCAGCGTTTTGATCAAACGGGCGAATTTATAGGCCCTTTTCCGAGTGGTGCGCCAGCTATATTTGCTGACCAAGTGGCAAAGTTAGGGTTTCCGGTCGTGTTTTTTAGCTGTGTTGGTAAAGATACCTTTGGCAAAATGTGTGTCAATCGGCTTAAACAAGATGGTGTCATGACGGATGGCATCACTTTTCATAATAAAGCAAATACGGGTAGCGCCTTCGTATCATATCGCAATTCTAATGAAAGAGATTTTATTTTCAATATTCCTAATAGTGCCTGCGGTCTTCTTTCATTCAACCATATCAACGAAAACTTGTTGAAAGATTGTACTCATTTACATGTTATGGGCTCATCGTTGTATTCGTTTCGAGCAATTGATGCAGTGCGCAAAGCATTAGATATCATCAAACGAAAAGGAGGGACTATTTCTTTCGACCCAAATTTACGCAAAGAAATGTTTAATATTCAAGAGATGGAGCAATCTTTTGGTTATATCATGGAATATACTGATATCTTTTTACCTAGTGAAAGTGAAGTGAATTATTTTGCCGACAATAATAATGAAAACGAACAAGAAACCATAATAAAATTGCTTCAAAAAGGGATCAAACATATTGTTGTGAAATGTGGAGCGAAGGGGGCAACTTATTATGGTTATGATGAACAAAATACGATTAAAAAGATTCATGTCGATAGTTTTACAACGCAATCAATCGATCCAACAGGCGCAGGAGATTGTTTTGCAGCAACATTTGTCAGTTTAATGCTTGCGGGATTTAGTGTTGAAAAAGCTTTGCAATATGCAAATGCAAGTGGTGCATTAGCCGTTTCACAAAAAGGTCCAATGGAAGGCACCTCTACCTTAACAGAATTAGAAAGATTTATTTTCAATTCCAAAGTTAATTAAATATCGTAAACTTTTTTAATGTGGGTGGCAGATAAAAAAAGTCCCAATAACTAGGTTATTGGGAAAACATAAGGAATAGGAAAACAATGAAATAAATACATTGTCGGATATATTATGCACTATTTTTTAGTAAATGTATGTAACTCGATGTAAATTTTTTTCTAAAATGTTTGTATTTATAATGTTAAATTTGCGTAAAATTCAAAATAATTATTATAAATCAACTAAATAATTATAAAAAAATCTCAAGTAAAGAATTTAAAAATAATTTTCCTTGTTCAGTTATTTTCCAATATTCTTTATCCTCAGTAAGGTAATTTTTTTCAATTGCTAAATTAATTTGCCTGTCAATTGTTTGTAAAGGTAAAAAAGTCCGTTGCTCAAATTCAATTTTAGGTGTTGCTTCAAATAATCTAAAACGATTCATAAAAAATTCGAATGCAAGATCTTCCTTTGGTACGGTATAAGATTTTTCGATATAACGCCCTTCAAGATACCCTTTGGGATGACGTGTTTTTACGGTACGAATAATGTCCCCATTAGGTTGGGTTATTTTACCATGTGCACCACATCCAATCCCTAAATAGTCACCAAATCGCCAATAATTTAAATTATGCTGGCATTTCAATTCCGGTTTTGCATAAGCCGACGTTTCATATTGCTGATAACCATGTTGAGTTAACAATTGGTGTCCAATTTGATAAATTTCCCAAAGTTTATCATCATCAGGAAGGACAGGTGGTTTAGATCCAAAAAGTGTATTAGGCTCAATGGTTAATTGATACCAAGATAAATGGGGAGGATTAATAGCTATGGCTTGTTTAAGATCAAACAAGGCATCATCTAAACTTTGATTGGGAAGTCCATGCATTAGATCTAAATTAAAACTGTCCAATTTTAGTTTATGTGCTAATTTCCCGGCATTGATTGCTTCTTGGGGATTGTGAACGCGTCCTAATCTGATGAGTTTATCAGTTTGAAAACTTTGAACTCCAATTGAAATACGATTTATTCCTGCTTGTTGATAGCCTGTAAATCTTTCTGCATCAACAGAATTTGGATTAGCTTCGATGGTGATTTCGGCCTGTTTTTCAATTGGAATTAGTTCATTAATTTTTGTTAACAGATGATCAATCAATTCGGCTGAAAATAAACTTGGCGTACCACCACCGATAAAAATCGAATGGATCGAGCGTTCAGGACAAAGTGCTATATCTTGCTGTAAATCTTTAATCAAATGATCAATATAAGCACGATAATCAGGTGTTTTTTTGATGGTATGAGAATTGAAATCACAATAAGGACATTTTTGTACACACCAAGGCATATGTATATATAAGCTAAGTGGAATTTTATATGAAAACATCTGCCTATCCTGAAACTTAATAGCGGTTGATGAATGGTTATATAAATGTTGCACTATTTTACTTCAATTCATGAAAAAAAGCTTTTTTTACTATTTTGGTATTTTTAAATTTCGTGTAAAGAGCGTACAATCACGATTAATTTTCGATATTAATTATCGATTAGACTATTTTTTGTAGGAGAAAGTATGAGTATTGTTAACGATATCTTGGATAATGGTTTGTCAGCAGCGTCAATAAGCCCTTCAGTAAAACAATCGCATTTTGGTGAATTACCCATTTTAACGGTTAACCATAAAACATGCACGGCAGCGATATCACTACAAGGTGCGCATTTATTATTTTGGCAACCTTCAACCGAAACGTCCCCAGTTATTTGGTTAAGTGAAAAAACCTTTTTTAAAAAAGGAACGGCTATTCGTGGCGGTGTACCCATTTGTTGGCCTTGGTTTGGGCAATTAGGTAATCCTTCACACGGTTTTGCTCGTATTGTTGAATGGACGTTAGACTCATGCAAGGAAGATGCTAATGGTGTCGATATCATCTTGTCATTAACGAATAATCCCCAAACTGAATCCTATTTTGCCAAACCTTTTAAAATTTGGTCAACGATTCATGTCGGCAAGAGCTGTGAAGTTACATTAAGTTGTCAAGGTAATTTTGAGGCAACAAGTGCATTACATACTTATTTGGGTATTAGTGATATCGATGATGTGACTGTTAAAGGGTTAGGTAATACTTATCAAGATCGTTTGTCTGTTGAAAATAAACCAACAATTAATGGACAATTAACCTTTAATCAAGAAGTCGATCGTATTTATACCCATGCTGAAAACACCCTAACCATAAATGATACTAGTCGAACAATTGAGCTCACAAACATTAATGCTAGTGATGTTGTTACATGGAATCCATGGACAGATAAAGCTAAAGCGATGGCTGATTTTGATGACCAAGAATATAAAAAGATGGTGTGTGTTGAAAGTGCGTGTATTAATCAAACACTTAAATTATCACCAACACAAAAAACGTCATATGGCTTTAAAATTAAATTGGTCTAATATTGCATAGCGAGTTATGTTTAAACGCAATCAATTCTATTGACCAGTTGATTAATTGTTTGCGTTTACAAGCATAACGCTTTATAATCCTCAAGCTTTTTAAAGCGCCAATTTCATAACCAACTACTGGGTCGCCTGTAATTGGTTTTTTATTTAAATAACATAGAGAAATAAACATGTTTACATTAAAAGCAGAAGTTAGAAAAGAGCATGGTAAGGGTGCGAGCCGCCGCCTGCGTCACGCTGGTCAATTCCCAGCTATTATTTATGGTGGAACTGAAGCTGCAATATCTGTTGTGCTTGATCACAACCATATTTTCAATATGCAAGAAAAACCAGAATTTTATTCTGAAGTGCTCACTATTGAAGTTGACGGTAAAGCGGTTAAAGCAAAAGTACAAGCTGTACAACGTCATCCATTCAAGCCTAAATTAGTTCATATGGACTTTGTGCGCGTTTAGATTCACGCATTGGTGTATCATCCAATAATGCTTCTAACAAAAGGTCACCCAGACGGTGACCTTTTTGTTTTTGTGTTAGATTAAATTAGGCAAATGCCTATTGTTATGATTTATAGCATTAACTGGGTGACACTGACAACTCAACATAATAGAATAAAACATATTGATATCATTTTAGTTAGGAGAAAACCATGTCTGATGTCCCAGTTTGCAATTTAGTCATTTTTGGCGCTAAAGGGGATTTGACAAGGCGTAAATTATTACCATCTTTATATCAATTAGAAAAGTATGGAAAACTGCCTGAAGAAACCAAAATATTAGGGGTTGGTCGTGCAGATTGGGATAAATCTGCTTACAGTGAAGTGGCTAAAGAAGCACTTACAACATTTATGTCAGAACCATTAGATGAAGATATTTGGCAACGATTTAGCCAACGTCTTAATTTTCATAAGTTAGATGTTAATGATATCGCTGGTTTCAACGATTTAAAAAATAAACTCGAGCAGAATCGTACAGCAATTTTTTATTTTGCAATGCATCCGGGGACTTTCGGTACAATTTGTAAAGGTTTAGCGCACGCTGGATTAAACCAAAAACACAATCGAATTGTAATGGAAAAACCCCTTGGTACGGATTTGCAATCATCTCGTGATATTAATGATTCTGTTGCACAATTTTTCGATGAATCGCAGGTTTATCGTATCGACCATTATTTAGGAAAAGAATCGGTTTTAAACCTTTTAGCTTTACGTTTTGCTAATCCGGTTTTTGCCTCTTTATGGAACCGTAATTCTATCGATCATGTCGAAATTACCGTTGCTGAACAAGTTGGCATTGAAGGTCGATGGGGTTACTTTGATAAAGCTGGTCAAATGCGTGATATGGTTCAAAATCATTTGTTACAAATTTTGACAATGATTGCGATGTCTCCACCGGCTAATTTGAAAGATGAAAGTTTGCGTAACGAAAAAATAGCGGTGCTCAATGCGCTAAGACCTATTGATAAGACAAACCTTCATGATAAAGTTGTTCGTGGTCAATATACATCAGGATTTGTTAATGGAATAAACGTACCGGGTTATCTAGAAGAAGATGGCGCTAATAAAGAAAGCAGCACAGAAACATTCGTTGCTATTCGTGTTGATATTGACAATTGGCGTTGGGCTGGTGTGCCTTTCTATTTACGTACAGGAAAACGCTTAGCGAGCAAATGTGCGGAAGTCGTGGTTTATTTTAAATCATTGCCTTTGAATATATTTAGTGAATCTTATCCTGCATTACCACAAAATAAATTAACCATTCGCTTGCAACCTGATGAAGGCTTGGACATTGAAATTTTGAATAAAGTACCGGGTTTAGATAGCACACATAATTTACAAACGACTAAACTTGATTTAAGCTTTAATGAGGCTTTTCAACAGCATAGTGCCGATGCCTATGAACGACTATTGCTTGAAGTAATGCGAGGTCGCCAAGCATTGTTTGTTCATCGTGATGAAGTAGAAGCGGCTTGGAAATGGGTAGACTCTATTATTAGTGCTTGGAATTCGGAAAAAGAGCCGCCGAAAACTTACCAAGCTGGTACTTGGGGACCGGTTGCTTCTGTTGCTTTAATTACAAAAGATGGGCATTCTTGGCACGAATTTGAATAAAGGAACATCAATATGTTTACACTTAATAGATATGCAAATAGTCAGGTTTTAAATGTAGAACTTACTGCTCGTATAGTGAATGATCTTAAGCAGGCTATTGAACAAAAAGGTCATGCATCTATTGCGGTTTCGGGTGGTAAAACGCCTATTCCTTTATTTACTTTGCTCAGTCAACAAGACTTAGCATGGAATCGCGTTTATATCACTTTGGTTGATGATAGATGGGTCGATGATACGGATGATGCCAGTAATGAAAAATTAGTCATGACTTATTTATTACAAAATAAAGCAAAACTTGCTAATTTTGTTGGTTTAAAAAATAGTTGTGATAATCCGTTTGATGGTGCTGAAGTTACAGAACAGCTTTTAGATAAAGTACCGATGCCTTTTGATGTTTTGATTTTGGGAATGGGTGAAGATGGTCATACTGCCTCGCTGTTTCCGGGAGCTGATAATTTAAAATTGGGCTTGGATATGCACTCAAATCGAAAAGTGATTGGTATGACTCCTTTAACGGCACCACTTGACCGTATCACTCTAACACTGCCTATCATATTAAGTAGTAAAAATATTTACTTACATTTAGTCGGTGAAAGTAAAATTAATGTGTTAGAACAAGCTGAACAAGGTACCGATTTTAACCAGATGCCAATAAGGGCAGTTATACAGCAAGACAACGTTAATGTGATAGGATTTTGGGCTCCTCGCTAATTAAATTTTGTTTGCCAACCAACAGGTTGGCAAATATCTATCTTTAATATTACTTTGATTTTAATGAAATTAATACACAACTAGCTGCTGTGAATTTAATTTTTTAATCAAAGTTGTTATCTGTTTATTGTCATCAATACTGTTTTACCTTTCTTAATATCTGCAATGTTTACATTTTATACATGTTAATAATCTTGGTTAGCAAAGTTAAGTTTAGTTGAACATTCAAATAATCTTAAATTTTACAGAGTGATGACCTTTTTTTAATTAACTTAATATAAAACCGATAGTTAATTCGCAACACGCTAATGAAAAAATCCAACTGCAATTATTAAAAAATTAATTAATTAAATATCTATTATTTTGTAAATTTTTGTGGTAAAAAGTGGGATAAAGTGGTAATAAAGTACAAATTATTTAATATTTTGATTTATAACAAATAAAAATTAGCAAAATTTTCAGGAATAAGGGCGCTTGAATGTTTAGTGGTGCAATTTCAGTCAATATCGATAGTAAAGGGCGAATGGCTATCCCCACTCGCTATCGGGAATTATTGTCTGAAGGCATGGTATGCACAATTGGTTTATATCATCCTTGTCTTGCCCTTTATTCGATGACTGAGTGGAAAATGATTGAACAACAACTTTCGACTTTATCCTCTATTGTCGAAGCGGAACGAAGGATCAAACGCCTATTATTAGGTTATGCAACCGAGTGTTCAATGGATAATTCCGGTCGAATATTATTACCACAAACGTTACGTACCTACGCTAAGCTAGAAAAACTGACAATGTTTGTTGGACAATCCAATAAATTTGAAATCTGGGATGAAGGAATATGGTATCAACAAATTGGTGAGGACATTGCCGCTTTGCCAACCGATATGGAAAACTTATCCAGTAATTTGAAAAGTTTAACAATTTAATATGAGTAAAAATTGATGGATTATCAACATACTACAGTTTTATTGAACGAAGCGATAGACGCACTAAATATTAAAAAAGATGGCATCTATGTTGATGGAACCTTTGGACGAGGTGGACATTCACGTCTCATACTTGAACAACTTAGCGAACAAGGTAGATTAATCGCTATTGACCGTGATGAACGAGCTGAATTAGCAGCAAAAAAAATTGTTGACCCTAGATTTACTTTTATTCGAGGAGAATTTTCCAATGTATATCAATACATTGATAATTTAGGTCTGTTAGGTCAGATAGATGGTTTTTTATTAGATTTGGGGGTATCTTCGCCACAACTGGATGACCCTGAACGGGGTTTTTCTTTTATGCGTGATGGCCCTCTCGATATGCGTATGAATATTCATCAGGGTTTGACCGCAAGTGAATGGTTACTTAAAAGTGATGAAGATGATATTGCTTGGGTGTTAAAAACTTTTGGCGAAGAAAAATTTGCGAAACGAATCGCAAAAGCAATTGTTGAACAGAATAAAGTTTCGCCTATAACCCGAACATTGGAATTGGCGAATATCATTGAAAAAGCGATACCAAGAAAAGATAAAAATAAACATCCTGCAACACGTAGCTTTCAGGCAATTCGTATCTATATTAATAGCGAATTAGAAGAAGTAGAACATGCGTTAAATAATAGTCTGTCAATTCTTGCGAATGAAGGAAGACTTGCTGTGATTAGCTTTCATTCTTTAGAAGATAGAATTGTGAAACAGTTTATAAATAAACAAAGTAAAGGTCCTGTTTTACCAGCGGGATTGCCACTAACAGAGCAACAAATAAAACAATATGGCAGCGCTAAATTAAAGTCACTTGGAAAAGTTAAACCAAGTCCTAATGAAATTGATCATAATCCACGTGCTCGAAGCGCAATACTGAGGATAGCAGAAAAGAAAAATGAACACTAACCCAAACAGTGAAAGTTATCAAGACAATATCTACGTTGAAGTAGATAGTCAAAGAAAACCGAATAAAAGCTTGTTTGGCTTAATTATTGGTGATTTATTTGGTCATCAAAAAATGTCCTTATTTCTATTGTTACTGATTGTCGTATCAGCTGGTGCAGTGTTAATTACGACGCAACAAGTTCGCAAGCAGTTATTTGAACGTGAGCAACTGTTGTTAGAGCAAGATGTATTAGAAAGTGAATGGCGTAATTTAGTTATCGAAGAAAATGTACTTGCCGATCCAAAACGCGTAGAAGCTAAAGCTAAAAATCAACTAGGGATGTCTTACGTGACTCCTGAAAATGAAACCGTGATAGTGATAAAGAGTAAATAATGAAAATTCTCACTAAAAACAAGAAAGCGGTTAAAACTAATAAATTGAATAGTAAAAAGCAGTTTTTTGCACCCGGGCGATTTTATGTTGTCTACAGTTTAATTATTGCTGCCATTATTGCGCTTATTATTCAAATGGCAATTTTACAAATCATTCATCCTGATAAACTGATTGCTGAAGGTAATAAACGTTCTTTACGTCGTCAGGATATGGATGCACCAAGGGCTATGATAACTGATCGTAACGGGCGAGCATTGGCCGTGAGTGTACCGATGTATGATGTTTGGGCTGATCCAAAATTAGTTATTCAAAAAGGTGGCGTGAATACGAATGATGCAAGATGGCAAGGATTAGCAAAAGCATTAAATATACCAATAGCCATACTGGAGCAAAAATTAAGTAATCCATCGATGCGATTTGTTTATTTATCCAGACAAGTTACGCCAACAATATCGGATTATTTGAAAAAGTTAAAGTTACCGGGAGTTGCATTTGCTAAGACCTCGAAGCGTTTTTACCCGGCAGCTGAAAGTATTGCCCAATTAATCGGTTTAACGGATACCGATGAAAACCGTAATGAGAAAGGCTCAGAAGGGATTGAAAAAAGTTATAACAAATGGTTAACCGGTGAATCGGGTCAACGAATAATAAGACGAGATAGATTTGGACGCGTCATTGAGGAATTAGAGCGCACTGAGAGTGAAAAGGCATCGGATTTAGTATTGAGTATTGATGAACGCTTACAGTCTTTGGTTTATAGCGAGCTTAGTCAGGCTGTTGAGTTTAACAAAGCTGACAGTGGTACTGCGGTCTTAGTTGATGTTCATACAGGGGAGATTTTAGCGATGGCAACAAGTCCATCGTATAACCCAAATAATCGATCATCAATTAATTATAATTCACTGCGAAATCGTGCGGTTACTGATGCATTTGAACCGGGTTCGACCGTAAAACCGCTGGTTGTAATGGCCGCTTTAGAAAAAAAGATTGCAGATCTTAATACGATAGTTGATACCAGACCTTTTTATGTCAATCGCTATGAAATCAAAGATGTATCATATCAAAAATCCCTGAATTTGGCAGGAATTTTAGAAAAATCAAGTAATGTTGGTGTCAGTAAACTCGCATTACAAATGCAACCCGCCGAACTAGTTGAATATTATAGTCGTTTCGGGTTGGGACAACCCACATCACTGGGTTTAGGCGGTGAAGTCAGTGGTTCAATTGCAGCAGATAGAGCACGAAAATGGGCGGATATTGAACGAGCTACCTTTTCTTTTGGTTATGGTTTAAGTGTCACGCCATTACAATTAGCAAGAGCGTACGCAACTATCGGGAATTATGGGATTTATCGACCTGTTTCGATATTAAAAGTCACTGAACCAGTGCAAGGTGAACGAGTTGTACCCGAAAAAATTGCTAAAACGGTTGTCCAATTAATGGAAGCTGTTGCTGTCACTGGTGGTGGTACAAAAGCTTCTGTACCAGGCTATAGTGTTGCTGTTAAAACTGGTACGGCAAAAAAATTATCTGGTGGGCGCTATGTTAATCAATATTTAGCCTATACAGCAGGCATTGCGCCAGCAACAGCACCAAAATATTCTCTGGTTGTTGTGATTGATAATCCTAAAGCGGGTCAGTATTACGGTGGCTCTGTATCAGCACCTGTTTTCAGCCGAATTATGGGGGGAGTTTTAAGAACTATGAATGTCAAACCAGATCGCCAAGTTGATGGCCAAATGATTATTTATTGATAGGTGGTATTAATGGCTACATGCACATTTAAAACTTTATTTAGTTTATTAGGTGGAAACAAAGATCAAGCGATCAAAGATTTTTCGCTCAATCATATATGTATTGATAGCCGTATGGTCAATAAAAATGATGTGTTTGTCGCTATCAAGGGAAATGTCGTTGATGGTAAATTATTCATTCCTCAAGCTTTAGAAGCTGGTGCGGTGACTATATTAATTGAAACAAATAGAAAATCTGATGATTTACGTATCAATTATATCAAGCATGGAAAAAGAAATATTCCTCAGGTTAAAGTTTTTCAACTATCTAAAAAACTTTCTAGCATTGCCGATCATTTTTATCATTCACCTTCTAAAAAATTATCTGTTATTGGTGTGACAGGTACTAATGGTAAAACGACAGTCACTCAGCTTATTGCCCAATGCGTTAATCTGTTAAATCAGAAAGTTGCACTTTTAGGAACGATTGGAAATGGGATCTATAATCATCTTCAACCGTCAAACAATACAACGGCTTCATCCGTTGAAATTCAAACATATTTAGCCGATTTTGTTAAAAAACATGTCAAAGTGGTTTCCATGGAAATTTCTTCGCATGGTTTAGTGATGAATCGTGTCAAAGGTGTTACGTTTGCTGCAACAGTTTTTACTAATTTAAGTCGAGATCATCTTGATTATCACAAAACAATGGGTAAATACGCTAAGTCAAAATGGTCGTTATTTACGCCTAATAATAAAGAAAGACAAGTCGAAAGTGCAGGCAAAGCAATTATTAATTATGATGATAATTATGGGAAACGTTGGATTGAAAAGCTTTCTCAGGTAACAGCCGTATCGTGTCAACCCAAATCGTTAAGTAAATTAAAAAACTTAAATATACCTTATGTTGGTGTGTCGATGATTGAATATCATGATAAGGGTGCCAAAATTCATATGCATTCTAGTTGGGGCGATACCATTATACACAGTCGTTTACTGGGTGAGTTTAATGTCTCAAATTTATTATTATGTGTAGCGACGCTATTAACGCTTGATTTCCCATTTTTCGCTGTTGTGAATATGGCTTCATTTCTCAAACCTATTTGTGGGCGAATGGAGGTTTTACATGCCAATAATAGCCCGACATTTATTGTGGATTATGCTCACACGCCAGATGCTTTACAAAAAGCACTCCAAGCAAGTCGTATTCACTGTAAGGGTGCATTATGGGTTATTTTTGGTTGCGGTGGTGATAGAGATGTAGGCAAAAGACCTTTAATGGGAGAAATCGCTGCGCAATATGCTGACAAAATTATTTTGACGAATGATAACCCACGAACAGAAGATGAAACAAAAATTATTGATGATATTCAGCAAGGTATCATCAATAATTCAAATGTTCAGATTATTACTGACAGAGTACAAGCAATCAAAAAAGCACTTTCAGAAGCTAAACCAAATGATGTGATATTAATTGCGGGTAAAGGTCATGAAGATTACCAAATCGTGGGTCACACGAAACATCACTATTCAGACCAAGAAACAGTGAAACAGTTTTTAGGGGTAGAGAATCAATCATGATTCCATTAAATATTAAGCAAATCAGAACAATTGTAGACGGTGAATTATTAAATATTCATGACGGTAATTTTACGATTGATGTTATTAGTACTGATACACGTAAAATTACAAAACAATCGCTTTTTATTGCACTTGTTGGTGAGAATTTTGATGGTCATCATTTTGCCGAACAAGCAATTAAAGATGGTGCCGTTGCCGTAATCGTAAATCACCCAATTGAGGATAATTCTATTCCACAAATAGTGGTTAAAGACACACGTCAAGCGTTGGGGCAAATTGCCGGTTTTATTCGTCAACAAAGTTCCGCTAAAATTGTTGCCTTGACCGGCTCATCGGGTAAAACGTCAGTTAAAGAAATGACGGCAGCCATTCTACAAAATTGTGGAACAACGCTTTATACTCAAGGTAATTACAATAATGACATTGGCGTACCATTAACACTATTGAGATTAACAAAAGATGATCAATTTGCTGTGATAGAACTAGGTGCTAATCATATTGGTGAAATTGCTTATACAACTCAGTTAGTTCATCCACAAACAGCATTAATTAATAATATTGCAGAAGCGCATATTGAAGGTTTTGGTTCACTTGAAGGTGTCGCTACCGCAAAAGGTGAAATTTTTGAAGGATTGACTAAAGATGGTATTGCTATCATCAATTTAGATAGCTGTTCAGATAAATGGTTTGAGCAATTAACAGATAAAACTGTTTGGACTTTTTCATTAGAGAATCCATTAGCCAATTTCTATGCAAGTCATATTAAAATGGCAGATGTGACCACATTTAAATTACATACACCGTTTGGTGAATGCGAAATCCAATTACCATTAATAGGGTTACACAATGTTTCAAATGCAATTGCAGCTTCAGCTTTAGCGATTTCTGTCGGAGCAAGCTTAGATCGCATTCAACAAGGATTATCAACATTAAAACCAGTTAAAGGAAGGCTTTTCCCGATTAAATTAAACCAAAATCAATTAATTTGGGATGACACTTATAACGCCAATGTGGGTTCAATGTCTGCTGCAATTAATGTTCTGGCAAAACAATCGGGCTATAAAGTTTTCGTCGTTGGCGATATGGGGGAATTAGGGCAAGACGCTCAAAAATATCATCAACAAATTGGCACATTAGCTAAACAACAAAAACTTGATTGTGTTGTCAGTGTCGGTAAATTGAGCCAATTCATTAGCCAAGCAAGTGAAGTCGGTCATCATTTTTATAATAAACAAGATGCAGCAGATTACCTTATAACGTTATTGCGTCAGTATCCAACCTTAACCATGCTAGTTAAAGGTTCTCGCAGTGCTAAAATGGAAGACGTTATAGAACTAATTAAACAACAAAAAATAAATTAGGATTAAAATTATGTTGGTTTGGATATCAGAATATTTAGTGAAATATTTTACCTTTTTTAATGTATTTTCTTATTTAACCGTAAGAGCTATTTTGGGTCTATTAACCTCGCTAACGATATCGTTAATAATGGGGCAAAAAGTCATTGATTGGTTACAAAAATTACAAATTGGACAAGTAATACGTAATGATGGACCGGAATCCCATTTAAGCAAAAAAGGAACGCCAACAATGGGCGGGACGCTAATCGTTGCGTCGATTTCGTTATCAGTATTTCTTTGGGCAGATTTACGTAATCCTTATGTTTGGGTGGCGTTATTTGTCCTGATTGGTTATGCCATTATTGGCTTTACTGATGACTACTTAAAAGTTATTCGAAAAAACACGGCAGGTCTTATCGCTAGATGGAAATATTTTTGGCAATCTGTTATTGCATTTATTGTTGCCTTTGGCCTTTATGTATATGGAAAAGATAGCTCAGTAACCGTGTTGGTTGTCCCTTTTTTTAAAGATGTCATGCCTCAGTTGGGATTAGTATTTATTTTACTCACTTATGTTGTGATTGTTGGGTCAGGTAATGCTGTTAATTTAACGGATGGACTTGATGGACTTGCAATTATGCCAACAGTATTTGTGGCAGCGGGCTTAGCGCTGGTATCGTGGGCGACAGGGAATACAATTATTGCAGAATATTTGCATATACCTTATATCAAATTTAGTGGTGAATTAATGATTGTCTGTACTGCTATCATTGGTGCAGGGCTTGGTTTTTTATGGTTTAACACTTATCCCGCTATGGTATTTATGGGTGATGTCGGTTCATTGGCTTTAGGTGGAGTACTTGGAATTATCGCCGTACTTTTACGCCAAGAATTTTTATTACTCATTATGGGGGGAATATTTGTTATTGAAACCCTATCTGTCATTTTACAAGTAGGTTCATTTAAATTGCGTGGCAAACGAATTTTTAGAATGGCTCCAATTCATCATCATTATGAATTAAAAGGGTGGCCAGAACCTCGAGTTATTGTACGTTTTTGGATTATTTCGTTAATGCTTGTCTTAATTGGTTTATTAACCTTGAAATTACGTTAATTAAATTAAATCAGGATTGAATCATGATTCGCTATCAGGGTAAAAATGTTGTTATCATTGGGTTAGGTGTCACAGGGCTTTCTTGTGTTGACTATTTTCTTGCGCAAAATGTTATTCCTAAAGTAATTGATACTCGTTTATTACCTTCAGGATTAGAACAACTGGATCAACGAGTTGCCTATCATTTAGGCGATTTAAATGTCGATTGGCTATTCGATGCTGATTTAATAATTGTTAGCCCTGGTATCGCTTTATCAACCCCTGAACTCAAACAAGCTGCCGATAAAGGTATCGAAATCATTGGCGATATAGAGCTTTTTTGTCGTGAAGTTAATCAACTACCTAATAAAAAGATTGTGGCAATCACAGGCGCTAATGGCAAAACGACGGTGACGACATTAGTTGGTGAAATTGTTAAGTCTACAGGTATCAAAGTGGGTGTCGGTGGCAATATAGGTCAACCTGCACTATCTTTACTGGCTCAAGATTGCGATGTGTACGTACTTGAGCTGTCTAGCTTTCAGCTTGAAACCACGCACAGTTTGCATGCAACGGTTGCAACGATTTTGAATATCTCAGAAGATCATATGGATAGGTATCCTTTAGGACTCAAACAATATGTAGAGGCTAAACAACGAATTTATGTGAATGCAAAATACTGTGTAGTAAATCATGATGATAAACTAACTTTTCCAAAAGAAAAAGATAGTCATAATGTGTTATTTGGCTTACATTCAGGCGATTATCATCTGGATGATGATTATGCACATTTGATTGCGCAGGAAAAGCCCGTTTTATCGACTAACACAATGAAACTAACGGGAAGCCACAATTATCTCAATGCGTTAGCAGCATTAGCTATTGCAGATAAATTATCAATATCACGACAATCTAGTTTAGCAACAATAGCCAACTTTCATGGTTTACCTCATCGTTTTGAATTAGTTTTTGAACAAAATGGGGTCAAATGGATTAATGATTCTAAAGCAACCAATGTAGGTAGTACGGAAGCTGCTTTAAAAAGTGTCGTATGTCATGGAAAATTATTTTTATTGCTTGGTGGTGATGGAAAATCAGCTGATTTTTCTCCATTAATTCCATATCTAAAAAATAGTCATCTTGAGATTTTTTGTTTTGGTCGAGATCGTGAGTTATTAGCAAAATTAGCACCCAAAATCACAACAATGACTGCGACATTAGCTGAGGCTATGCAAATAATCGCTCAAAAAGTAGAGGCTAACGATATTGTTTTACTCTCACCAGCTTGTGCAAGTTTAGACCAATTTAAAAACTATATAGAGCGAGGAAATCAATTTGCACTTTTGGCTAAACAATATGCGCAAAGGAGTGAAAAATGATTTCGTTGGCTATAAAAAAGCAAGTTAATCCTCACGTCCCTTTTGATAATCAATTGCTTTGGACGGTATTTGGATTGATGATATTCGGATTAGTTATGGTGACATCAGCGTCAATGTCATCGAATGATAATAATCCTTTTTTCTATACTCAGCGTGAACTCATACAGCTGGGTATTTCACTTGTTTTAATGTGTATAACCTTATCGATCCCAATGAAACGTTGGCAGCAATTTGGAACAGTATTACTCATTATGACAATTATCATGCTTGTTGCTGTTTTAGGCGTGGGGTCTTCCATTAATGGCGCTGCAAGATGGATTCCGCTAGGCGTTTTTAACTTTCAACCGGCAGAGCTTGCTAAATTGGCTTTATTTGTATTTTTAGCAAGTTATTTGACTCGAAAGTCAGATGAAGTACAAAATGGATTTTGGGGCTTTTTCAAGCCAATGGTCGTTATGGCTGTGCTTTCCATTTTGCTATTACTTCAACCCGATCTAGGCACAGTGATTGTATTATTTATTGTTACTATCGGAATTCTATTTATCGCTGGTGCAAAGTTGTGGCAATTTATCGCTATTTTATCGACAGGTGTTGCAGCGGTTGTCAGTTTAATATTATTTGAATCATACCGTTTAAAACGGTTGTTAACATTTCTTAATCCTTGGGAAGATGCTAATGGTGTAGGTTACCAGTTAGTGAATTCATTAATAGCAATTGGTAATGGAGGATTTGCTGGGCAAGGAATGGGTAACTCGATTCTGAAATTAGGTTATTTACCTGAACGCCATACCGATTTTATTTTCGCTATTATTTCGGAAGAATTTGGTTATCTTGGCGTCATTTTCCTGCTGACATTACTTTTTTCTCTGGCTTTTAAGGGATTGGCGATTGGGTATCGAGCATTAAATGAAGGATTACAATTTTCTGGCTATTTAGCTTGCCAAATCGGTATTTGGTTTGGTTTTCAAACCTTTGTTAATGTGGGGGTAACATCTGGAATGTTACCTACTAAGGGATTAACGTTACCCTTCATTAGCTATGGTGGATCGAGTTTAATTGTAATGAGTGTGGCTGTGGCGATCCTACTTAGAATTGATTTTGAATTTAGACAACAACAAGCCCAAGCAAGAATAAGGTCAATAAAGTAATGAAAAAATTATTAGTTATGGCAGGTGGTACAGGTGGACATGTTTTTCCAGGTATTGCCGTTGCGCATTATTTAATGAAACAAGGCTGGCAAGTCAGATGGCTTGGCACAGCAGATCGAATGGAAGCGCATTTAGTCCCTGAAAATGGTATCGAGATTGATTTTATAGAAATATCAGGTCTACGCGGTAAAGGAATTGGTGCAATGCTAAAAGCACCTTATAAAATCTTAAAAGCGGTTCTACAAGCCAGAAAAATCTTAAAAACTTATCAACCGGATGTTGTACTTGGTATGGGAGGGTATGTGTCTGGGCCGGGTGGCATTGCAGCGAAGACATTAGGAATTCCTGTCGTATTACATGAGCAAAATGGTGTAGCAGGGTTAACTAATAAGTGGCTTGCAAAAATTGCAACTAAAGTTTTACAAGCATTTCCGACAGCTTTTCCAAAAGCTGAAGTAGTAGGAAATCCTGTTCGTGACGATTTATTAACTATTGCTGAACCTAACGAACGTTTTGAAAATCGTCAAGAACCAATTAGAGTTTTAGTCATGGGCGGAAGTCAAGGGGCAAAAGTACTCAATGATGTTGTTCCTCAGGTAATGACAAAATTATCCGATAAATTTGTTGTTTGGCATCAAACAGGAAAAGGCATGCTAGAACCTGTTATGCGAGCTTATCAAGATTGTGATATGACAAAAAATAAAGTGACTGAATTTATTACTGATGTAGCAGAAGCCTATCGTTGGGCGGATATTGTGATTTGTCGCAGTGGGGCATTAACGGTAAGTGAAATCGAAGTTGTCGGCATTGGTGCGATTTTTGTCCCTTTTATGCATAAAGATCGCCAACAATTTTGGAATGCTAAATCGCTTTCAGATATTGATGCTGCAAAGATTATTGAACAACCTGACTTTAATAGCGAATCATTGATGAGTGTGTTAAGAAATTTAAATAGAGATAAATTAATCGAAATGGCGGTTAAGGCGAAAAGTCTATCTATTACAAATTCTACCGAAAGAGTGGCGGATACGATAAAATCAGTGATAAAATAATTAGTTTTTGATATAACTTTATGTAATAATCGTGTCAAGATGTTGCAGGTTAGATCAATGTTTAGATAATAATAGCTTTAAATGCATAATTAGAATTTTACAAAATTAAAAAAGCTCAATAAAAAATAAACAAAATACTCAACTACAGAATATTTAGGAGTTAGATTGTGAATACAAAGGAATTAGCAGAATTAAGAGCAATTATTCCTCAAATGAAACGTGTCAAACATATCCATTTTGTGGGTATTGGTGGCGCAGGTATGGGAGGAATTGCTGAAGTTCTTGCTAATGAAGGTTACGAAATTAGTGGCTCAGATATTGCAGAAAATGCTGTTACTGAGCATCTAAAAAAATTAGGTGCGAAAATTGTGATTGGTCATGCAGCTGAAAATGTGATTAATTCAAGCGTTGTCGTAATCTCTTCCGCAATTTCACAAGATAATATTGAAGTTGTAGCAGCGCGGGAAGCTCGTATTCCTGTTATTCAGCGGGCTGAAATGTTAGCCGAGCTTATGCGTTTCCGATATGGTATCGCTATTGCGGGTACACATGGTAAAACAACGACAACCGCCATGGTCACCGCTATTTATGCCGAAGCGAAACTTGATCCAACGTTCGTTAATGGCGGTTTAGTTAAAGCGGCAGGCACGCATGCTAAATTAGGTAGTAGCCGTTATTTTATTGCTGAAGCAGATGAAAGTGATGCTTCATTTTTACACTTACAACCTATGGTTTCTATTGTTACCAATATTGAACCAGACCATATGGACACCTATCAAGGTAGTGTGGAAAATCTTAAACAAACATTTATCTCTTTTTTGCGTAATTTACCTTTTTATGGTCTAGCGGTGATGTGTTATGACGATCCAATTAATCGTGAATTATTACCGATTGTTGGACGTAAAATTATTACTTACGGTTTTAGTGAAGAAGCGGATGTGGTAATTAAAAATTATCGCCAAGAACGAGGCGTCAGTTACTACACTGTGTGTCGTCCAGATCGTAATGATTTAGAAATCGAATTAAATGCACCCGGTAAACATAATGCTTTAAATTCAGCGGCCGCAATTATTGCAGCGACTGAAGATGGCATAGATGATCAATCGATCATTAATGCATTGGCAAAATTTGCTGGTACAAGTCGGCGTTTTGATTTACTAGGCGTTTTTCCGCATGCTAATGGTAAAGACATTATGATGGTTGATGACTATGGTCATCATCCAAGTGAAGTTAATGCAACGATACAAGCGGCTAAAAATGGTTGGCCGGATCGTCGTTTAGTTATGCTATTCCAACCTCATCGATATACACGTACTCGTGATTTATTTGATGATTTTGCTCAAGTGCTATCTCAGGTTGATGCGCTTGTAATGTTAGACGTCTATTCTGCTGGTGAGCAACCGATTGCCGGAGCAGATAGTCGTTCTTTGTGCCGTTCAATTCGTAATCGGGGCAAAGTGGATCCGATTTATGTTTCAGATTTAGATCTCTTACCTGAAATGATGAAAGAAATTTTAAAAGGTGGAGATCTGTTATTAACTCAAGGCGCGGGTAGTGTAGGTCGTATTGCACGTCAGTTAGCCGATGCTCAAATTTTTTCAGGAGAAGGTCTATAATGATTGATAAAGTTGCGGTATTGTATGGTGGAACATCTGCAGAGCGGGAAGTATCGCTTAAATCAGGTCAAGCTGTACTAGCAGGATTATTGGCTAGTGGAGTTGATGCCCATCTTATAGATACTAAAGATCAACCAATTACCAACTTAAAAGAAGATGGCTTTACTAAAGCATTTGTCATTCTTCATGGCCGTGGTGGTGAAGATGGTATTGTTCAAGCAATTTTGACTTATCAAAATATTCCTTATACCGGTAGTGATGTTTTATCGTCTGCACTAACTATGGACAAGTTAAAAACTAAATTAGTTTGGAAAGCGCTAGGTTTACCAGTTGCTGATTATGTTATGGTAGAAAAGAGCTGCTCAATTGATACTGATGCCATTGTGCAAAAGCTTGGGCTTCCTCTATTTGTAAAACCAAGTCATGAAGGTTCAAGTGTAGGAATGACGCGAGTTAATCACGCTAATGAGCTTAAGACAGCTCTCGAACATGCTTTTAAATATGATAATTCTGTTATGGTTGAATCATTTTTATCTGGCCCAGAATTTACCGTTGCTATTGTTGGAGAAGACGTTTTACCGTCAATTCATATCAAACCGGCGACAAAGTTTTATGATTACGATGCAAAATATTTGTCAGATTCTACGCAGTATTTTTGCCCAAGTGGATTATCTGATGAAAAAGAGCAAGAGATCCGTAAGTTAGCACTTGATGCTTATAAAGCGGTTGGCTGCCGAGGTTGGGGACGAGTTGATATTATGTTTGATGCTAATCAAATCCCTTATTTGTTAGAAGTTAATACCGCACCAGGAATGACAGATCATAGTTTAGTTCCCATGGCTGCAAAACAACATGGCTGGTCATTTAAAGAGCTTGTTAGTCGAATCTTGAATTCAGCAACAATATAACTGGCCTTATTTTATGAAACAAATTCGGCAAGCCGCTCATAGAAGGGAAAACCTAAAAACTAGGCGCTTGCTTATTTTTAGTAGCAAAGAGCAGTTGATTGGCTTTTTGTTTCTACTAACAATTATTGTTATTAGCGTTTGGGTCATTCAAAGTGTTAAAAATTGGATGGATGATCCAGAGCAGATGGTATTGTCACAATTAAATTTTAGTGGCGAATACACTTATACGACCGAAGATGACCTTAGACAAGCGATTCTGGGATTAGGGTTACCTAATACTTATATTGGTCAAGATGTAAATGATATACAACAAGAAATATTAAGATTTCCGTGGGTAAAGCAGGTTAGTGTACGTAAGCAATGGCCAGATAAATTAATTGTTTATGTCGAAGAGTACAAACCGGTCTTTTATTGGAATGATTTATTTTTACTAGATAAAAATGGAAATGTATTTAGTGTGCCGCTAGATCGTATTGGCGAGTTAAAATTACCCAGACTTTATGGTCCGGAAGGTAAAGCAAAACCAGTATTAGAAACGTATTATAAATTAGATGATCTTTCAAAAAAATTAGCTAGTAATCAATTAGCTTTACATATTCAATCTGCGATAGCTGATGAGCGAAATGCTTGGCAGCTAATGGTGAAACAGTGTATAGCCGATTTTTGTGAAGAAAATCATGAAATAAAATTGATGTTAGGTAACGAACATATCGAACAACGTTATCAACGATTTATCAAATTATTTCCTGAAATTCAATCAAGAATACCAGCTGATGAAAGAATAACGGTCGCTGATTTACGTTATGAGAATGGCATTTCAGTACAAAGAGAAAAAATGGCTCAGTAGGGAATAATTTAAGGCTGAAATATGAAAGCAACAGAAAAAAAATTGGTGGTTGGACTAGAAGTAGGTACATCAAAAGTACTCGCTCTTGTTGGCGAAGTTCTTCCCGATGGTATTGTCAATATCATCGGCGTTGGACATTGCCCATCAAAGGGGGTTGATAAAGGTGGTGTAAACGATCTTGAGTCTGTAGTTAAATCAATCCAACGTGCAATTGATCAAGCTGAATTGATGGCTGATTGCCAGATTTCCTCTGTTTATTTAAGTCTTTCTGGCAAACACATACGTTGTCAAAATGAGATAGGCATGGTGCCAATTGCCGATGAAGAAGTGACTGCCGAAGATGTTGAGAATGTTGTTCATACTGCCAAATCAGTAAGAATACTAGATGAACACAGAATATTACATGTAATTGCGCAAGAATATTCCATTGACTTGCAAGAAGGAATTAAAAATCCAATAGGATTATCTGGCGTTCGGATGAAAGCGAAAGTGCATTTAGTCACTTGTCATAATGATATGGCAAGGAATATAGTAAAAGCAGTTGAACGTTGTGGATTGAAAGTTGATCAGCTTATTTTTTCGGGGTTAGCATCAAGCTATGCAGTATTAACTGATGATGAAAAAGAGTTAGGGGTTTGTGTCATTGATATCGGTGGTGGAACGATGGATGTGACAGTTTACACAGGCGGAGCATTACGCCATTCAGTTGTCATCCCTTATGCAGGAAATGTCGTGACGAGTGATATCGCTTATGCATTTGGTGCTCCTCCAATGGATGCAGAAAATATCAAAATTCGTTATGGATGTGCTGTTGGTTCATTAATCGGTAAAGATGAAGTTATTGATGTGCCAAGTGTCGGTGGTCGACCGTCCCGTTCTTTACAACGTCAAACACTGGCTGACGTAATTGAACCTCGCTATTCAGAATTATTATCGTTAGTACAAAAAGAATTATTATCTTTACAAGATGAATTGAAAAAACAAAATGTAAAATATCAATTAGCTGCAGGTATAGTATTAACTGGTGGTGCAGCACAAATAAAAGGAATGGTGGAGTGTGCTGAAAAAGTTTTTCAAAATCAAGTTCGTGTAGGACAGCCGTTAAATATTTCAGGATTAACTGATTATGTACAAAAGCCTTATTGTTCAACGACAGTAGGATTATTACATTACGGGAAACAAAGTTTATTAAGTGATGATGGCAAAGATAATCATAAGTCATCATTAAAAGGGATAGCTAAACGATTGACCGGTTGGTTTAAAAAAGAATTTTAGCTAATATATTTCAAGAACTTCGTGGACATTGTTGGCGGTTATATGTACAATGTCCTTAGATCGTATATTTGGAGATAAGTTATGTTTGAGCCTATGGTTGCAGATGATGAACCAGCAGCAGTCATTAAAGTTATTGGTGTCGGTGGTGGCGGTGGTAATGCTGTCGAACATATGATTGCTGAGCATATTGAAGGTGTTGAATTTTTTGCGGCAAATACTGATGCGCAAGCATTGAAAAGAATTAAGGTAGGTCAAACTATCCAAATCGGCACGAATGTGACTAAAGGTCTTGGTGCAGGTGCTAATCCGGAAGTGGGTAGAAACTCTGCCGAGGAAGATCGTGAGGTCATCCGCAGTGCAATTGAAGGTGCTGATATGGTGTTTATTGCCGCTGGTATGGGCGGTGGCACAGGTACGGGCGCTGCTCCAGTTGTTGCCGAAATTGCTAAAGAATTGGGTATTTTGACGGTTGCTGTTGTGACTAAACCATTTGGATTTGAAGGTAAAAAGCGTATGGCTTTTGCTGAACAAGGCATCGCTGAGTTAGCAAAACACGTCGATTCACTTATTACTATACCAAATGATAAATTGTTAAAAGTTTTAGGTCGTGGTGTTAAACTATTAGATGCATTTGCCGCAGCAAATGGCGTATTAAAAGGTGCTGTGCAAGGTATCGCAGAATTAATCACCAAACCAGGACATATCAATGTTGACTTTGCTGACGTTAGAACAGTGATGTCAGAGATGGGATATGCTATGATGGGTTCTGGACGTGCAAGTGGCGATAATCGAGCTGAAGAGGCGGCTGAAATGGCTATTTCAAGTCCACTACTTGAAGACATCGACTTATCTGGTGCGCGTGGTGTATTAGTTAATGTAACCGCTGGTTTAGATCTTGGTTTGGAAGAGTTTGAAACAGTGGGTAGCACGGTAAGAGCTTTTGCTTCTGATAATGCAACAGTAGTTGTTGGTACAACTTTCGATCCAGATATGTCAGATGAAATTCGTGTTACTGTGGTTGCAACGGGTATTGGTATGGATAAACGTCCTGAAGCGAAAATAACCAAACCAATTCAACAAAACTCATTGTTTAGCCAAAATAACAATTTGGGTCAACAAGAAGAGAAATTAGCTAAAGTAGTGAATGAACAAGCAATTTCTCCGCTTGAAGAAAATAAGATTTTAGATATTCCTGCTTTTATTCGTAAACAAGCGAATTAAAAGTGAACTTATTTGATTTTTTATTGTCATAGTTCAATAGAAACAAATAAAAAAACAGTAGGTGCTAATGAAACAAAGAACATTAAAAAAGACAATTCAAGCAACTGGTGTCGGTTTACATACTGGCAAAAAAGTTACTTTGACGTTGCGTCCTGCTCCTGAAAATACGGGTGTTATATATCGTCGAACTGATTTGAATCCTTATGTTGATTTTCCTGTGGATGCTAAATCGGTTCGCGATACAATGCTTTGTACCTGTCTGGTTAATGAAGATAATGTGCGTATTTCGACGGTTGAGCACATCAATTCAGCATTAGCAGGACTGGGTATTGATAATATTATTATTGAGGTTAATGCACCAGAAATTCCTATTATGGATGGTAGCGCAAGCCCGTTTGTCTATTTGCTGCTTGATGCTGGCATTGTTGAACAAAATGCGCTTAAAAAGTTTTTACGCATCAAAGAGACGGTACGTGTTGAAAATGGGGATAAATGGGCTGAAGTGAGACCATATAGTGGATTCAGATTGGATTTTACAATCGATTTTCATCACCCAGCAATTGATAATAGTTCTCAACGTTATCAGTTGGATTTTTCATCTGAATCTTTCATTCGTCAGATTAGCCGTGCGAGAACGTTTGGTTTTATGCGAGATATCGAAGCATTACAATCTAAAGGTTTGTGCTTAGGTGGTAGTTTAGATTGTGCCATTGTGGTGGATGATTATAAAGTTCTCAATGAAGATGGTTTACGATTTGAGGATGAGTTTGTTCGCCATAAAATGCTAGATACTATCGGCGATCTGTATATGAGTGGTCACAACATGATAGGTGAAGTGATTTGTTACAAATCAGGACACGCATTAAATAATCAATTATTACAAGCGTTGTTAGCTAAACAAAGTGCATGGGAATATGTTACATTTGCTGATGATCAAACTGTTCCGCTCGCATTGGGTACAAAACAGCTTGTTTTAGCTTAACAATTTGTTTTAAAAATGAATTTAAACGCTTCCATTTTTTAATGGAAGCGTTTTTGTTTTTATAACTCATGAGATGATGATATGAATAAAAGCCATTTTTTTGCTCATCTTTCACGATTAAAATTAATTAATCGTTGGCCGTTAATGCGCAATGTTAGAATAGAAAATGTATCGGAGCATAGTCTTCAAGTTGCTTTTGTTGCACATGCGTTAGCAATCATCAAAAACAAACATTTTGATGGAAAAGTTAATCCTGAAAGAATCGCTTTATTAGCTATGTATCATGATGCATCTGAAGTGATTACTGGAGACCTTCCTACACCGACTAAATACTATAATCCTCAAATTACAACAGAATACAAAAAGATTGAAAAAATTGCCCAAAACAAGCTAATTAATATGTTACCGCAAGAGTTACAAGATGATTTTAGAACGCTCATTGATGATGACTTTTATGATGAAACAGAAAAAAACATTGTCAAACAGGCTGATGCGTTATGTGCTTATCTTAAGACGATTGAAGAGCTTAGTGCTGGTAATAATGAGTTTAGATTGGCTGAGCAGCGTTTGAAAAAGACATTGTCTGAACGTGGAAGTCCTGAAATGAATTATTTTTTAGAAATATTTGTGCCAAGTTTTAGTTTATCGTTGGATGAAATCACGTTAGATAAATAATAAATGTTAAAGCCTAATTGTGGTTAACTACAATTAGGTAACTTATATGTTATTTAATTTCATTTTCATGAGACATATTTATGAATTATCAGGTCATTACAATTATGATACTTCTCGATAAAGGACTGCTAATGGCAGTGATATTTTAAAGCATGTTCCTTTTTTCTTACCAAGATTGAATAACTGAATATTACCGCCAAGTTCATTAACACAAGATAAAACCAAATATAATCCCATACCACGATTATCTCCTTTGGTTGAATAGCCTTTTTGGAAGATATGCTGTATCTCTTTTTCAGAAATACCTATCCCGTTATCAATGATTTCGATGTAAAAATAGCCGTTTTGGACAGTAAAATTTATCTCTATTTTTTTATCAGCTAAACTATGAATGGCATCTAAACTATTATCGATTAGATTGCCAAGAATAGTGATTAAACTATGAATGACTAAGTGATTAGAAATAGGGGCGAGCATTCCATTAATGTTAAAAGTTAACGATACCCCTAATTCTTTTATTCGACTCAATTTACTATTGAGAAAGCCAGCAATAATGGGGTCTTTAATGTACTGACTAATCTCATCTAATTCTGGTTGTTTATTGCCAATAATACCTTCTAGATAATTGACTAATTCCTTTTTATTGTTTTGATATGCTAGCCCATAAATTACATGCAATTTATTACTAAATTCATGTGATTGAGAACGTAATGTGTCGGCATCACGATTAATACCTTTTAATTTCTCTGCTAACTGGCGTATTTCAGTTATATCACGAAAAGAAGCAATGGCTCCAACTAATTTATTTTTTACATATAATGGAATACGATTAATCAAAATTACCACACCATCAATATTTTGCTCACAATCATATTCAGCAATCCCCTTGTTCATAACTTCATTTAAACGTGTATTAGGAATCAGGGTGCTAATGGGCTTGCCGATAATATTTTCCTTACTCTTATCCATATGTAATATTCTAACGGCTTCATCATTAATTTGTGAAATTAATCCATTTCGGTTAATTACCACTATGCCTTCTTTGACGGTTCTAATAATGGCATTACGTTCTTCAAAAAGTTGAGCCATTTGGGTAGGTTTAAAGCCATACAATCGTTTCGAAATATGACGCGATAACAAACAAGCTAAAATAACAGCTAACGTAAAGGATACAAATAATGATAACCCGATTGGTTGGCTTGACTTTGAAGCCAGATAATTAATTTTTTGTCGTGTTTGTCCAACTAAAACCATACCAATTTGTTGACGTTTATCATTGAATATCGGACTCATTGCGCTAATTGAATCGTCAAATGTTCTTGTTGATGAGGATTGATGGGGCGCTTCTTGTAACGTTTTTTGTTCATTGCCACCTACTCTAGGTTCTTTTATTTTATTTATATCGGGATGCGAATACCGTACACCTTGCATATTAAAAATGACAATAAAATCGACTAAAGAAAGTTGGCGAACTTGTTCGGTATAATGTTGGATTGCTTGTAAATTGTCTGACGTGGGATTACTGACTTGATCAATGAGATTATGATTAGTTGATACTAATTCGGCAATATCTTTAAATCGTTGAGAAGACAGATAAAAATACTCTTTGTTTATCACATAGATAATATAAATATATTGAACAACAACTGAAAATATAAATACAGCGCAAATCAAACTGATAAGCTTAGTTTTAAGCGTTAATTGATTAATCATAGATTTCATATTTTATTCTTCAGCAATAAAATTGATGGTTCAACAATATGAATGCAGATGAGATAAAAGTTATTAATTAAATACGCTATTTACAGATTTCATACTCTATCGATTTAATTAATGATTTTTTGGCTATGGGTTGTATTGTTGATTTATTCATCAATACGTTAGTAAACTTGGATTCAAATGCATTCGGTAAAATAGATTTAGAAGCAAGGTTATCATCAGTATTGGATCTTAAATAAAACCTTATCCGTGGCTAAAGTGGTATATTGAGGCTGATTATCTAAAGCATGATGAAATTTACACTGCAGTTTTGTACTTAATGCTAATGCTTTTTCTTCAAAGATTGTCATAACGCATTCCTTATGTTTGATAATAGTGTTAAGTGCTAAAATCAGAAGAGTAAATAAGTAAATAGCTAATTTTTATTAAAGACATCAGTGATAAATGTACGTTTTTATCATTAAAAGGCAGTTTACGAATGATACTGAATATCAAGAACGATTGAAAGATATTATTTAATATAAAACTAAGGTGATACATTTTACCACCATAGTTTTATGTTGCGAACTTTAATACAATCAAGTTTGAAATTTTAGAAATCTATCTTAGCACTTGCTGTAAAATAATGACTATTCTTTTTACTTTGACCAAAGTATTGATAATCAAGATTTAAATTTATCAACTGATATTGATAATTGATTCCAGCCCCTAAATTATATTGATTTTTAGTCCTGTTTGATGAATAGCTACGCATTTTAGATAAACCATTGATACCATTAAGAGTAATATCACTATCAAATTTGTTGCGACTAAAATTAAAAGTATAGCCGGTTTGACCCGTTAAAGTTAATTGACTATCCTTATTTTTGAAGAAAGAATATGTTGTGGTCAAATCAAGTGGCATCAATACCGCAGAATTTGTCGCTTGACCATATTTAACCAAGTTGATTTGATTATAGCTAACATTGTGAGCACTATTTTCGGTATAAATATAAGTTAAACCAATACTTGGAATCATTGCAAATTCTTCGGTATTTTGCCAATGATAGCCAACAGCACCACCAAAATTCCACGTTCTATTATTAAATTTTTCCTTAATAGTATTAAAACTATCGTGAGTTTTTAAATCATTTTTTCCAAAGGAATAACCTGCGAACGTAGACCCAAGCATATTATTAGGAAATTTATAACTGCTGTATAACTGAATTTGATATTGATGGATATCAGAATCATTTGATGAAGCCGCTTTATCCTTATATTTCCCTGTGGAATAACCAATGGCACTACCCACTAAAAGATTATCGATAACTTCTTTATCAAACCCGAGCATAAAGCCATTAGAGGTGTATTTATATCCAGAAATGCCCTGATTATTATCGGTATTTTCATAATGGTGAGTCAGGTTAACCCATAAATTATTTTCTTCACCTTGGTTTAGATGAAATTGGTGACCTCGTTTATCTAAAATGGCTTTGGTATCATTCAGTGAATTCATTGCGATTTCAGTTAAGTGTAAACCATGATTGTTATTATAAAGCCCAGCGATATTTTGATTAAAAAATAGTGTCGTTCCTTTTGATTCAATGGCTAAATTACCACGTGCCATATTGCTGAGTATTTGCCAATTTAATTCCCCAGCTTTGGTATTAGTTTTACTTATCATTTCATTATTATTTGTGTTATACATTGATTCATAAGCGACTTTTACCAAATTATCGGTCAATCGTTTTGCGACATTTTTTGAAGAAATACCTGATTGTTGATAATAACGTGAGACTTGGCGTTTAGCTGCATTTTGTGCATTTTTTACATCATCGAAATTGGTGACATTGCTCGCATTGACAAATACAAGTTCATTTCCCGATTGCTTAAAGTTCAAGTCCCCATAAATATTTTGAACAAGTGGTTTTAGTTGACCGTCTTGAATAGAGTGTATCGTTAATTTATTATTTGCGGCTAAAACTGTCGCATTTACATCGGTTGTCGTATATTTCAATCCATTTTTGATAAAGTCATCTGTTACTGAAAATTTGGCATTAGATGAAAGATTGATGTTATCACCGCGTATCACATTGACCTGTTTGGTATCAGAAATACCAAAGCTAACGATACCATCAATATTGAGTTGAGATGTTTTATTGGTTTGATCGCTAATTGACAGTGAACCCTTAGAGGATTCGATTGTCGCATTTTTACCAACATTTACTTGTCCATTTGGTGCGAGTTTTATAAAACCATTACCTCGGCTGGCACTCAAGATTCCTTGATCTACAACATCGAAATTACCACCACGGCTGACATCAACCGTTCCCTCTCGCATGACAATCATTTTGCCTGTTTTACCTATTAAAACAGAAGAACGATTAGAATCCTTGTTTGTCGTTTCTAATACTGTTTTTGCACCAATGATTTCAATGTCTCCGCCCGTTAAATTAAAGGTACGGGTGGTCAGTCTTGCAGGGGCAGAGGCGGTGCCAGCTAGATGATTATCGCCACTACGAATATTCGTATCACCGTCAACAATAACCGTTGTTTTTCCTGTAGAATTTGGGCCGGTGCGCATTACGTTACCGGCTAAAATCATCAAACCACCTCGTTGTTTATCTGCACCTAACTCAACATTAATATCACCCGAAACATGAACGTTAATATCGTGCTCTATAGGATCAAAAGGAAAATCACTGTGTAATCCTAAATATTGGGTAAAGAATTTGGTATCAAATTTACCAATCCACGTGTCATTATAGATTTGAAAATTGCCTTTGATGAATATGTTAATGTCACCTTGTGCATTTGAGGCGGGTTCGGTAGCTGTTTTGCCACTAAAACCCAAATGGAAAGATGCATCATCTTTAATCGTTAAACCATTTTCTGCAATAATATTCACTGGGGTAGTGCTGCTATTTGTTAAAAAATAACGTTCATCGATTTGGTTGAAAGGTAAAATGATGTCTGTAGTCACATCATGATTGTAAGCTTGTACACAATTGGCGCTAAAAGCACTGATTACTAATAAAGATATTGATTTCAATTTCATTGTTTTTTTAAGTTAATTTAATACTTTGGGGGTGAAATAATATATTATTAGTAATGATAATCAATATTATTTTTAATTTTTTTTGATCAATATCATTTTTTGCTAGTAATGAGATAAAAACCAGGTTATTGCAATAAGATCAGCAGAACCACCAGGGCTTAAATTGCGTTCAATCAACTTATCATCAAGTTGAGTTAATAGCTGAATGCCATCTGGGTGTGTAATGCCACCTTGCAAAATAATCTGCTTAGCCTGTTGTTTGACAAAGTTTAAACCCTCAAGCCCACCTCTTGATACCAAATTGGTATCCTGATTATAGGCAAGCAAGTATAGCAATGCTTGTAATAAGGAATCTTCTTCATTATAACCATTATGTTGCATCTGTTTGTAAATAGGGAGTGAGATATTTATTGCTGTAGCATAACCTGATTCTGCTTCTCCTCGTGCGCCAGATAGGTTGTGTAGTTTAAATAGCTTTTCACCCACGGATTTTATTTGATGATTTTGTTTAAGCTCATGATCAACAATGCCTTGGCAAATTGTCGACACTTCGTGGTTGATACTTTGAATATTGATTTGTCGTTGTTGTTTCGTTAATCTACCGATAGCGCCAAGTAACAAACCAAAAGCAAAAATCCCACCTTTATGGGTATTAATTTGATGTGTAGCATGGTACATCGCTTGTTCACACTGTATCCCGATAGGTCTTATATCAGTTAAAAAAAGATGAGGATCTTTATTAGCTGAATCTATTCCATACTGATAGAAGGGTTCAAACCAACATGATATTGCCTCAATACTGGCAATAAAAGTTTGAAAATTCATATCATGGTGCGCACCGTTATTATTCATATCAACCAGCCCGGGTTTGGGTGATAAGCATATCTCTCTGATTAAAGCTTTAATGGCAAATTGTACTGGTAAAGATTGCTGATCTTTAATCAGTTTTGATTCTATGAATGCCACTTGCTTTGAATAATCGTTCATTATTGATTAATACCTATATGAAATGTCAAACTTGCTTGTCTTTTTGAAATTGTTAGAAAAGGTAACTGAATGAATTAAACCGGTACATTACCAATCTATTTAAAAATAGATTGGTAATTAAAGAACTAGTAATCATTATGCGATGATGTAGCAAGTACTTCACGATTTCCATTGTGGCTAGGCGCACTGATTATGCCTTCAACTTCCATTTGCTCCACAATTCTTGCTGCTCGGTTGTAACCAATTCTAAATTTTCGTTGAACGCTTGAAATTGAAGCTCGGCGAGTTTCAACAACAAATTCCACAACCTGATCGAATAGGGGATCCAGTTCTTCGTCAAGACTATCTGAACTAACGCTTTCGCCGTCATCGGTGGCTACGGTGACATTTTCAATGTATTTTGGCGTACCACGCGCTTTCCAATCTTGAACGACCGCATGGACTTCTTCATCACGGACAAATGCACCATGAACACGTATCGGAATTGAACTATTAGGCGCAAGATATAGCATATCTCCCATACCAAGTAACGATTCTGCCCCCATTTGATCCAAAATAGTGCGTGAGTCTATTTTACTCGAAACTGTAAAAGCAATACGCGTAGGAATGTTGGCTTTGATTAAACCTGTAATTACATCTACGGATGGACGCTGCGTTGCTAATACAAGGTGAATACCCGCAGCCCGTGCTTTTTGAGCAAGCCTTGCAATCAATTCTTCGACTTTTTTACCCACCGCCATGATAAGATCGGCAAACTCATCAACCATGACGACAATATAAGGTAATTTTTCCAATGTCGGCATATTGAGATCCATACTGTCGGTTGGTTTCCAAAGTGGATCGGGAATCGGTCTACCCATTTCTTCAGCTTGTTTAATTTTTTCATTATAACCGGCAATATTGCGTACACCTAAAACTGACATAAGTCGGTAACGCTTTTCCATCTCATTAACACACCAATTAAGGGCGTTAGCGGCGTCTTTCATATCGGTGACGACTTGTGTTAATAGATGCGGGATCCCTTCATAAATTGACAGCTCAAGCATTTTTGGGTCAATCATAATAAAGCGAACATCTTCTGGCGATGATTTATATAAGATGCTTAAAATCATAGCATTGACACCAACGGATTTACCTGACCCTGTGGTACCAGCAACCAATAAATGTGGCATTTTTGCTAAATCGGCAACCACAGATTGCCCTGAGATATCTTTACCTAACACAACCGTAAGTGGCGATTGAGCATTTCTAAATTGTGGGCTGTCTAAAACTTCTCTAAAGTAGACTGTTTGTCGATTTTTATTCGGTAACTCTATGCCAACATAAGGTTTGCCTGGAATGACTTCTACCACACGTACAGATGGCATTGAAAGCGAACGTGCCAAATCCCGATCTAGCGTAGAAATACGAGCAGCTTTGATACCCGGTGCAAGTTCAATTTCAAAACGAGTAATAACCGGACCCGGCATATAATCGACAACTTTCGCTTTGACTCGATAGTCAGAAAGGCTTTTTTCGATCAATTCTGACATCGCATTTAAGGCTGCATGATCCACTTCAATGCGTGCTGTTGGTGGTGCAGTAAGTAAGTTTAATGACGGTAGCGGTGTAGTTGGTTTTGGTAGTGGTTTATCATCACGTCTTAATAATGGGTGAATCAAACTTTCTCCATCATCATTTTCTTCCTCTTCGCTGTCACTATCACGCAATGTTAAAGTGTGTACTTGAGTCTCCTCTAGCCTTACCTCTTCTGGATAAATGTCATCTATAATTGGGTTTTCTTGTTTAAGAATGTCTATATCGACATCTTCAGGTGGTTGTGTTACTTGGTTTTCAACCTCAAAATTATGCTGAGTTTCAACTTTTGTGTTATAAGGTGTATTTATTTCTTTGAAATATGATATTTCTCTCGTTAGTTCATCTTGTGTTGCAACGATTGGACTATCAGGATTAGCTTCGTGCGCATTATGCGTTAAGGTAAATAACGGTTTGATCGGTGCATCGGTGATCGTGTATTTATCTTCTTCAAAAGGCTCTGTTATTTCAAGCTTTTTAGCTTGAAAGTCTTGACCGTCAGTTTGAATTATCTGGTCTTGATTTTGTTGTTCATTGATGTTTTTCAAAATCAATTCCATACGAGCTAAGATATCACTTTGATTAAGTTCAGTGCTATTCTTTTTGCTCGATGTTTTTTTAGATGATTGCGTTTGTTTTGATGTTTCTAATGTTTGTAGTAGCTCTGCTGCTGTTTTGATGAGTTGTTCATTATCGTTAGCCGCTAAAGAGGTTGTTGAATTATCAGATTTTTTATTAATGCTTGTTTCTAATGACGGCTCACTATTTTTACTGCCTATATTTGTTTGAAAATCATCCATAGTATCTAATTGACTACTATTTGAATTGATTGACAGTGTTATTTGAGGTTCTTGGTCTTGAGATAATTTTTGATTTTTGGGTTCAGTATCGATTTGATTAACGTGATTGACACGACGGGATAGCAATAACCATTTTACTGGTGTAAGCAAAACCATAACAAAAGCACCAAGTTTTTCAATTATGTAAAGCCAAGATAGCCCCGTTAATAAAGTTACACAAGCAAAACAAACAGCAAGAAGAATCAAAGAAAGAACAAAGTTATTCATCATAGGTAAAAGATTTTCTATGACGATTGAACCAAGATAACCACCAGCTTCAAATTCGCTTGGATCACTAATATTTAATGCAAAAAAACCCGTACTACTAAAAACAAAGGCTAAAATACCAATTATCCGAAAAGAGACACTGAAATAATTAATCGGTTCGTTAGCATGTCGATAAAAATAACCAACTAACTGTACACAAATTAATGCAATAATGACAGGTAAACTAAATGCAATATAGCCTAGAAATTGGAACAAAATATCGGAAGCATAGGCACCAATTAAACCGCCAAAATTACTGACAGGATAATGCCAAGCCGTACGTGACCAACCCGGATCCGATGAGTTATAAGTCGATAGTGATAAAAACAAGCAAACGGATAATCCTATTAACGCTAATAGAATAAGTTCAATTATTATCTGTTTTCCTGTGATTTTTTGCTTTTTCAAACATGTACCTTAAAAATATCGCAGTAAATGGTTGGTATTTTACCATAAATTGCAATCTCTCACAGAGTGAATATGTTTAAATCACAATTTATTGGGCTACGATTAATCGACAAGATTGAGCGTTTTATTGAATCTTTCGCCATTTTGAACATAATGTTGTGCATTTTCAATATTGGCTGCGATTTCTGCTTGCGTTAATTTACGTACGATTTTAGCTGGGGAGCCAAGAATTAAGCAACCTTCTTCATAGGGTAAGCTATGCGTAACAAGGGAATTGGCACCGACTAAACAGTTTTTGGCAATTTTAGCCCCATTTAGAATGGTACTGCCCATACCAATTAGAACGTTATTGTCAATGGTACAGCTATGAAGAATAACATTATGGCCTACGGTGACATTTTCACCTACGATACACGGAATATTCGTTTCAATATGTATCGTTGAATTATCTTGTATATTGCTATTTTTGCCAATGAGAATGGGTGCGATATCACCTCGTAAAACGGCATTAAACCAAATTGAAACACCTTCTTCTAAAACTACATTACCAATGATATCCGCCGAATTAGCTATAAAACAGCGTTGATGAATTTGTGGTTTTAAATCACCCAATTGATAGATCATTGTTCATTCCTTCTGAAAGATTTTATACGCAAAAATAAACTGACCGCAATAAAGTTACAGATTACCATTGAACCAACCATGAACCATTCGCTCATGTTATGATTAACGGTTGTCTGGGGATGAGCAGCGACTAACGTAGAAAGTATTACACCAATAGCCCCCGCTACCGCAAATCGAAGCGTGCCTGCCAGCGAAGATGCCGTGCCTGCGATATGAGAATAAAAATCTAACACCACCGCCATGCTATTTCCGCCAATGGTTGATATACAACCAATATAACCCGCTATACAGATAACTAAATAGATAAACCCTAAATTGGTTATAGTTACCACTGTAAGTGCGATAGCCATGATAAATTGAATTAAAAGCCCAAATTGCATCATTTTGATTGAACCGACACGGCTAACAAAACGGCTATTAATCGTATTCATTATAATCATTACGGTAATATTGAGGGCAAAATAATAACCAAAATGAATCGATTCGACACCATGCAAGTTCATATAGACAAATGGCCCTAAACTAAGAAATGAGAATAATCCAGCCCCTGAAAATGCGCCGATCATCATATACATCAATACTTGTCTATGCCGAAATAACGTTATGAAATTACTGAGAATGCGCGTTAAACTAAATTTATCTCGTTTAGATTGACTTAATGTTTCTGGAATAGCCGTAAAAACGAATACCAAACACAACAATGCAATTAATCCAAGGGCAAAAAAATTGGCTTGCCAATTAAACCAATATAATACAAATCCGCCAATAATCGGTGCAAGTAGCGGAGCGACATTTGAGATTAACATAACAAAAGACATCATTTTAGAAAACTCATCACGATCACGATAAATGTCTTTCATTAATGCGTTCACAACGATAGCTGTTGCAGCAGCAGCTATACCATGAAAAAATCGAGCCGTAATCAATTGATGAATGTTGGCCGCAATTCCACAACTTATAGAAGCTAATATGAAAATAATTAACCCAAAAATTAAGACATAACGGCGCCCATAGCTATCAGTTAAAGGACCAAAAATGAGTTGACCAAATGAAAATCCCAATAAATAACAACTAATGGTGAGTTGTACTGTTGCATCAGAAACATGAAAATTTTCGGCGATGGTTGGCATACTTGGTAAGTACATATCTATGGATAGTGGCATTAACATAGATAATAATCCAAGAATAAAAATAAGTGCTTTTTTCGAGATGTTGATCTCTATTGGTTTGTCATAGGGCTGCACGTAGCGATTCCTTCATGGATTGTTGGCTTTCATTAATTATTAACTTTTCATTTTTTGATAATAATGGCTCGATTAAATTAGCTTGATCATTAAATTCACTTATTAATGAAGGCTTTATATTGGCTATTTACAAAATGATTTAATCTCATCTTCCGTAAGCGGACGATATTCGCCTTCAGGAACATCGAGAATAATATTGCCAATTTGTTTGCGATGCAATGCAATAACATGATTATTTACCGCCGCAAACATTCGTTTAACTTGATGATAACGTCCTTCACTAATTATTAATTCCGCATGAAATTCATCGATAATTGTCAGTTTAGCCGGTTTTGTCAGTGTTTTTTCACTTTTTAACTGGATGCCATTGTGAAATATTTCAATTAAATTATCGGTTAATGGGTGTTCAACAGTCACTTGATATACTTTTTCGCAATGGTGCTTAGGAGATGTAATGCGATGTGACCACTGACCATCATCGGTTAATAACACAAGTCCAGTCGTATCTAGATCCAGTCGTCCTGCTGCATGAAGTTTTTCAGACATGGGTTCATCAATAAAATAGAGAATTGTTGGATGATCAGGATCATCCGTCGAGCAGACATAGCCTTGAGGTTTATTCAACATAAAGTAGCGGTTTTGTGTGATGGGTATGATTTCATAACCATCGTATTCGACAAGTTGTTCTGGACTAAGTTGATAAGCTCCTGATTTTATGATTTCACCATCCACGGTAACTTTTTTCGCTTTTAATTCTTTATTAACAATTGTACGGCTAATGCCTAAATGATGAGCGAGAAATTTATCTAATCGCATAATATTAACATTCCTATAGTGCACTGACAGGGGTATATATATCAAATCGGTGATTTTTGGTTTTAATTTCAGCGGTTGGTTTTTCATTGGCGAGAAAAGGTGCAGTATCTGGTCTTTTTACGACAACCCGTTTTTTAGCTAAGCGCCTTGCCGGTTCAAGTAGACTATCAGCATCACTATCACTCCCCACCAATTGTTGAAAAATACGCATTTCTTTTTTGACTAGCGCACTTTTTTGACGATGTGGAAACATCGGGTCAAGGTAGACAACATCTGGTTTTTCTGGATAGGACTCAAGTCCAGTAATACTCGAATGATAGATAAGATGTAAATGCTGCTGAAGCCAACTACCTATATTGGGATCTTGATAGGCACGTTGTAGACCATCGTCTAACAAAGCCGCAACGACAGGATGTCTTTCAAACATAGTAACATGACAACCTATAGCGGCTAATACAAATGCATCACGTCCAAGCCCAGCCGTTGCGTCCACGACGGTAGGTAAGTAATCACCTTTTACCCCAACAGCTTTTGCTATCGCTTCACCGCGTCCTCCACCAAATTGACGGCGATGCGCCATGGCGCCAGAGGTAAAATCAACAGAGATGGCACCTAATTTAGGCTCATCTGTTTTTTGTAGCGCTAGCTGATCATTTTGATTAAGTAGGACAAAAGGAAGATCTGCATGTGTGGATAACCACTGCTCAGCTAATTGGCTTAGCTGAGCGCAATGAGAACTAGTGGATACCATAATGACGTAGTAAAGCCTCTAGTTGGGGTTCGCGACCTCGGAAGTTTTTGAACAGTGTCATAGGTTCATCGCTTCCACCTTGCGATAAAATATTGTCGAGGAAAGCATTTCCCGTTTTTGTATTAAAAATGCCTTCTTCTTCAAAACGAGAAAAGGCGTCAGCAGATAATACTTCAGCCCAGAGATAGCTGTAATAACCTGCGGCATAGCCCCCTGCAAAAATATGGCTAAAGGCGTGAGGGAATCGTCCCCATTCAACAGTTGGAACCACAGCGACTAATTCTCGAACTTGCTTTAATGTTTCTAAAATATCAGGATCTTTTTGAATGTGAAGTTTAAAATCAAACAGTCCAAACTCTAACTGACGTAAAATAAATAGCGCTGCTTGATAATTTTTAGCATCTAACATTTTTTCAAGCATTTCAGCAGGTAAAGGTTCACCTGTTTCATAATGTCCAGAAATAAACGCTAATGCTTCGGGTTCCCAGCACCAGTTTTCTAAAAATTGGCTTGGTAATTCAACTGCATCCCATGGCACACCATTGATTCCTGCAACAGAAGAGACATCAATTTCAGTCAGCATATGATGAAGTCCATGTCCAAACTCATGAAATAGCGTTGTGACTTCATTATGTGTAAATAGTGCAGGTTTATCGCCAATAGGGCGGTTAAAATTGCAGGTTAAATAAGCAACTGGTTTTTGCACGTGACCATCAGCAAAACGCATACGACCAATACAATCATCCATCCATGCGCCTCCTCGTTTATGTTCACGAGCATATAAGTCAAGGTAAAAGCTACCTTTTAATTCACCATCTGTATTATAAAGGTCATAAAATTTAACTTCAGGATCCCAAACTTCGACGCCTTGTCGTTGTTTTGCTGTAATGCCAAATACACGATGAACAACTTCAAATAGACCATTTATAACAGTTTGCTCTGGGAAATAAGGGCGCAACTCTTCATCATTGATGGTATAAAGATATTGTTTTTGTTTTTCACTGTAATAAGCTATGTCCCAAGGTTTAATATCACTAGCGCCAAAAAATTCGTAAGCATAACGTTTTAAATCGGCTAGTTCTTTTTCGCCTTGCGGTTTTGCCTTACTTGCTAAATCAGTTAAAAATTCGATGACTTGCTGTGTAGATTCAGCCATTTTAGTTGCCAAGGATTTATCGGCATAAGTCTCAAAGCCTAATAAATGTGCTAGCTCATCACGCAATGATAAAATTTGTTTTATTATTTCAGTATTATCCCATTTACCCGCGTTGGGTCCTTGGTCTGATGCTCTTGTATTATAAGCTTGATAAAGCTCAAAACGCAGATCACGATTATCACAGTAAGTCATAATAGGTAAATAACTTGGGATATCAAGGGTGAGTAACCAGCCTTCTTGACCTTTGGCTTTGGCTTGCTCTTTAGCTGCTGCTAATGCACTTTCTGGCATGCCTTTAAGGTCATCTAAATTTGTGATTAATTTTGTCCACCCCATGGTCGCATCTAAAACATTGTTACTATATTTAGAGGAGAGTTCCGAAAGTTTAGCAACGATTTCACCATAGCGCTTTTGTTTATCTTCCGGTAATCCGATTCCGGATAACTCAAAGTCACGTAATGCATTATCGATCACTTTTTTTTGCGCTTTAGTCAGTTTGGTATACTCTTCACTTTCTTTAATCTGTTTATAGGCTTGATAAAGCGGTTTATGCTGTCCAACCCATGTGCTGTATTCTGATAATAATGGCAAACAAGCTTCATAGGCTTCTCTAAGTTCAGGGCTATTTTTTACAGAATTAAGATGGCTAATAGGAGACCATGCTCGACTAAATTTTTCGTCCATTTCATCAATGGGTTGGATTAAATTATCCCAAGTGTATTGACTATTTTTAGTTAATACGGTTTCAATCGTATGACGACAATTTTTCAAAGCCTCTTGAATTGCAGGTAAAACATGTTCAGGCTTGATTTGTGAAAATAAAGGAAGTGGTGTAGTTTTTAGTAATGGGTTTGTCATGTTGCGATACCTTTGTACAATGATATTGTTGTTTTATAGAACATCAGGTTATGGAAATAGCCATTCATTTAGTTTTGATGAAGAGGGCGCTATAATCCCATTAATTTCCGCTCACGTTGCCATTCTGTTGGAGTATAAGTTTTAATTGATAAGGCATGAATACGGTTATCATTAATAAATTCTGCGAGAGGAGCATAAATAGCTTGTTGCTTTTTTACTCTGCTTAGATCTGCAAATAATTCACCAATAGCAATGACCTGAAAATGACTACCATCATTAGTCATGACATGCACTTCCTCAAGATCAAGTGAACTTTTTAATTTATCTATTATTTGCTGTTTGTCCATTATTAAAACTCATTATTTTTTGTGATTTTATGTTGAATATTATTCATATTATCTTAATTTGTCTTTTGATTAAAGATGAGCGTAACTTATTTTAGTATCACTGGTTGTAAATCATAAAGCGCAATTAAAGTAAGTAACTGAGGATTCACACTGTCTAAAGTAACATTATATTTATTACAAAAATAGACAAGTGTGGCAAGTCCCGAAGAGTCAACACGAATCAGCTGTGCCACATCAATTTTTTTCACCTCTTTTAATAGTGTATTTTGTATTGACCATATATCACTTAAGGAGTGAGCATCAAGCTCACCCTTTAGATATAATATATCTTGTTGCTTTTCGGTTGTGATTCGTGACATGTTAAGTTAACCTTTAGGTTTTTGATTCGGGTCTATTTTACGATTGGAAAGATCATTTAATTGCTTCGTTAATGCATCAATACCATTTTGTCTTAAAATAGTTGACCATTCATTTTGCTTGGTAGTAATCATACTTACCCCTTCGGCAATTAAATCGTAAGCTTTCCATTCACCCGTCACCGAGTTCTTTCGCCATTGAAAATCAATACGTAATGGTTGTTGACCTTTGTCTGGTTGATTTAATAATACTCGAATAGAAATTAATGTTTTTCCAGTTAAATCTTTCGCTTTTTCAACTTGGTAAGATTGCCCATTATACATAGATAATGCTTGCGCAAAAGCTTGAACGAGATAGTTTTCAAAAGCATTAAAATAGGCTGTACGTTGCGCATCGGTCGCATCTTTATAGGCGTTGCCTAGAATTAGCGCACCCGCATATTTGACTTGTACATAAGGCAATAGGTCAGATCTCACAATATCTTTGAGCAAATTAGGATTTGATTTGATTGCTGATTGTTGTGCTTTCATGGTACTAAAAATTTTGTCAGCGGCCACTTGCATTTCATCATAAGGATTATTTTCAGCAAAAGCTGACATACTAACTGCTAAAGCGAAAATTAAAAAAATAGTTTGCTTAAATTTGGTTAACATAATGACAACTCCTTACTGTTCATTTGTATCTTGCGTATTTTGTTTCTTTTCTTTATTTGATGAATCACCCATACTATAAAGAAACTGACCAATTAAATCTTCTAACACCATTGCTGGTTTAGTATTGCTAACAACAAATCCTTCTTGAAAATAAGGTGGTTTGTCATTTTTTTGAGCCGTTGTATTAGTGGCATCAGGGGCATCTAATGCGTCAATGGCGAATTCGGTCGATTGATCTAACCCCAAATTGATATCAATAAATTGTTCACCTAAAATTCCTGAGGTTTTGATTGATAGTGAGCTGGAGCTTGGAATTTTATTGTACTGACTATCGATATCCATTGTTACATACGGTTTATAAATATCACTTCCTGATGATGTTAAGCTAATATTGGTTATTCGACCAATTACCACCCCACCAATTTTGATTGGTGATCTAACTTTTAATCCGCCAATATTGTCAAATACGGCGTATACTCGATATGAATTATGGCTAGTAAAAGATGTAGGATCGGTAACGCGAAAACATAAAAATAGTACTGAGCAAATGACTAGTACCATGAATAATCCAACTGTAATTTCGACTTTACGACTCATGTTTAATGACCTCAATGACTAAACATTAATGCGGTTAAAATAAAATCTAACCCCAAAATAACTAATGATGAATAAACAACTGTATTGGTAGTTGCTCGACTAATTCCTTCAGATGTTGGTACGCAATCGTAACCATTAAAAAGTGCAATCCAAGTACTGGCAATTGCAAAGGCAAAACTTTTTACAAAACAGTTGCCTAAATCATGCCACCAGTCAACATTACTTTGAATGGAAGACCAAAAAAATCCTGCATCAATACCTTTCCAATCAACGCCAACTAATACACCACCTAAAATACCAACTGCGACAAAAATAGCCGTTAAAAACGGCATAGAGAAAAATCCAGCCCAGAAACGGGGTGCAATAATACGCCGTAATGGATCGACTGCCATCATTTCCATGCTTGATAGTTGTTCGGTAGCTTTCATGAGACCAATTTCAGCTGTTAACGCCGAGCCGGCACGTCCAGCAAATAATAATCCAGCAACAACAGGGCCTAGTTCACGCAATAAAGCGAGCGCAACCATCATACCTAAACTTGCCTCAGCACCAAATGTGGTTAAGATAAAATAACCTTGTAGTGCAAGCACCATACCAATAAAAAGTCCGGATACAATAATAATCGTTAAAGATTGTACGCCAACAAAATAAAATTGTTTGACCAGTAATGGGAACTGTTTCGCAAATTGTGGACGTCCAATGAGTGCTCCAAAAAGCATCATCCCTGAACGCCCCATTAAAGCGATAAGATTAATTAACCATTTTCCCAATCTTTCAAGTAAATTAAACATATGTTATATACCTCGGCTTAGGTCTAATTTATAGTCATCAGCGGGATAATGAAAAGGGACTGGTCCATCAGCTAAGCCTTCAAGAAATTGTTTTACACGCAAGTCGTCATTTTCGCGTAATTGCTGTGATGTTCCGCCTGCAATAATGTGTTGTTCAGCAACGATGTAAGCATAGTCCGCAATACTAAGGACTTCATTCACATCATGACTGACAACAATACAGGTTAATCCAAGCGATTGATTGATTTCTGAGATTAATTTAACAATGACGCCCATTGAGATTGGGTCTTGACCGGCAAAAGGTTCATCAAACATAATTAAATCAGGGTCAAGGGCAATGGCTCTGGCTAGCGCAGCTCGCCTTGCCATACCTCCGGATAATTCTGACGGCATCATACGGGCGGCGCCTCGAAGTCCAACAGACTGGAGTTTCATCAATACTAAATTGTGTAATACAGGCTCAGGTAAATCAAGGTGTTCACGAATCGGGTAGGCAACATTATCGAAAACAGAAAGATCGGTAAATAGTGCGCCAGATTGGAATAGCATGCTCATGCGTTTTCTAACTTCATAGAGTCGGGCGCGAGACATACTTGGAATATCTTCACCATCGAATAATATTTTTCCTGATTGAGGTTTTAATTGACCACCGATTAGACGCAGTAGCGTGGTTTTACCAATACCTGAAGGCCCCATAATCGCTGTCACTTTGCCTTTTGGGACATTCAAGCTCATATTTTTATAAATTGGTCTTGTTCCTCGATAAAATGACATATCATGAATTTCAACCAAATTTTGCTGTAATGAGTCAGTCACTATGATTCCTACACTACCTTAATTAATTAAAATTAACGTTATTTTACTTGATAATGGCAAATAAAGAAATCGATAAAACATATTGTCAATCCTTATATTATGGTAATGCTTAAGGTAAAAAGCATTTTTTAATTAAAAATCACTGAATCTTGATTTGTAATAGTCAAAAAAACTAAATAAGGTTTTTAGCGTGTTAAATCATTTTTTAGTCTGGCATTAAGCTGCGTTTCTAATCGGTTCAAATAATAATCACATATTCTGATTTATTCATGCCTTGCTTTGCGAGCTAAAAAATTACCTGTACTTTGCACCAATTGAATCACAATAACTAAAATGACCACGCAAATATAGGTAACTGTGGTATCAAAACGTTGATAACCATATGAAATGGCTAAGTCACCAATGCCGCCTGCGCCAACTGCACCTGCCATTGCTGTCGCTCCAATTAAGCCGATAGTGGCAGTGGTTAGGGTTAAAATCAATGAACTAAATGCTTCAGGTAATATAAAGTACCAAATGATCTGGATTGGTGTTGCCCCCATTGATTCAGCGGCTTCAATAATACCACTGTTTACTTCAAGTAAAGAATTTTCAACTAAGCGAGCAATGTAAGGGGCGACATAAAATGTTAAAGGCACGATAGCTGCTGTTGTACCAATCGAACTACCCACAATAAATTTAGTAAAAGGGACAATTGCCACTAGTAAAATAATAAAAGGTAGCGAACGAACTAAATTAATAATAGGATTCATAATCCGATATATTCGATTATTTTCAAGCAATCCTCCTGGACGAGTTGTCACTAAACAAACACCGAGTGAAATACCAATTAATGAACCCAGTATTAAAGCGAAAAACACCATATAAAATGTTTCATAACTCGCTTGGATAAATTGCTCAACTGTCACGGTGGTTGAAATATTAGCTTTGAAATATTCAAGGATATCGGTGAAAATTTGCATTTAGTTTTCCTCCCAGTGGTTTATTTCAGTAACTTGTACGCCATGTTTTCGAAGGAATTGTACAGCTTCTTGGATATTGCTATCGTTACCTTTTAGCTGAATAAACATACTGCCTAAAACTGTTTTTTCAATTTCTGACATATGGGCAAATAAAATGTTAACCACAACAATTTGTTTTAAAATGAGTGAGTTAATAACAGGCTCTGAAGCTGAGCGACCTAAAAATTCAAGTTTAAATAGTTTAATATTGTCTTTTTTACCTTCTACTTCTAACAAATTTTCAACAACACCCTTTGGGATTTGATTGCTAATGACTGAATTGACAAAATTTCGAGTTGTTTGGTGTTGTGGGTGTCCAAATACATCCAGCACGTTGCCTTGTTCAATAATTTTACCTTTTTCCATTACGGCTACCTTATGACAAATTTGTTCAATAACATGCATTTCGTGCGTGATTAATACTACCGTTATTTTATATTTTTCATTGATTTTTTTGATTAAATCTAAGATTGCTCGTGTAGTTTGAGGATCAAGCGCTGAAGTTGCTTCATCACAAAGTAAAATATCCGGATCGTTAGCTAACGCTCTTGCTATGCCGATTCGTTGTTTTTGTCCGCCAGACAGCTCTTTAGGATAACTATCTGCTTTGTCACTTAATCCAACAAATTCTAATAATTCATTTACTTTTTGTTTAATTGAATGTTTATCTTTTTTGATTAGAATTAAAGGAATAGCAATATTTTCATAAACGGTTTTTGATTCAAGTAAATTAAAGTGCTGAAATATCATGCCGATCTTTCGCCTAACTTGGCGTAAATCAGAACTGGATAGTTGATTTAAAATTTGATTTTGTACGATCACTTGACCTTGTGTCGGTTTTTCAAGGTAATTAATTAAACGAACTAAAGTGCTTTTGCCTGCACCACTATAACCAATGATGCCAAAAATATCCCCTTTATCAATGGTTAAGTTGATCTTGTCTAAGGCTTGAGTGGTGATGCCGTTTCGCTCATATTGCTTGGATACATTTTCAAATCTAATCATTCTTGCGTCCCTATTAACTTTGGTCTATTTGGATAAGCGCTTGTTTGGCAAGTTTAGCTAAATAGTTTGCTGCAGGTATTATCATGTAAGGATTAATTTGAAATTTAGGGTGGTGAAGTGCATAAGGGCTTTGAGAACCAAGGTTAATAAATGCGCCCGGTACATGATGTAAATAATGGGCAAAATCTTCACCGCCTAATTGAGGTTGAAAATCAATGATTTCATAACCCTCTTGTCTCGCAATATTTTTTGCAAGCTCGACCCATTTTTCTACATTTATGATTGATGGAGGGCCTTCGAACCATTTTAATTCAGCTTTTGCGCCCATTGCAATAGCAATATGTTCAATAATAGACCTTAACTGTTGTTTGACTTTAGCTCTGATTTGCGGTGTAAGAGTTCTTACCGTGCCTTCCATTTCAACCTTTTCAGGTATCACGTTCCAAGTATTTCCACCTTCAAATTTAGTAATGCTGACAATTACAGCATCAAGACCACTTACAGAACGACTTGAAATAGTTTGTATGGCGTTTACAATTTGTGCACCAATAACAATAGGATCAATACCCGATTCAGGTCTTGCTGCATGTGCTCCAACACCAGTTATGGTAATTTCAATGCGATCAACATTAGCTGAAAAAGGGCCAGCTCGTGATGCCATTTGATTAATGGTTAAATTAGGGTTGTTGTGTAAACCGAGTATGGCATCTATCCCTTTTAATGCCCCAATTTTGATAAACTGTAGAGCTCCACTAAAGTTTTCTTCCGCAGGTTGGAATAGTAAACGAATGGTCCCTGTTAAATCTTTTTCGTGTTCTTTTAAAAGATAAGCCGCTGCCATTAAGATTGATGCATGTACATCATGCCCACAAGCGTGCATAACATTTTTATTTTGGGAACGATAATCACAATTTGTTTGTTCATGGATGGGTAACGCATCAATATCAGCTCGTAAAGCCAGAATAGGGGAGCCTGTTCCAATTTCGGCAATGACCCCCGTTTTAGCACCTAATTCTATTATTTTAATGTTTGCTTTTTCTAAATACGTTTTCAATATTTTAGTCGTTTCGAATTCTTGATTTGAAAGCTCAGGATTTTGATGTAATGTAACAAAAAGCTGATGAATAGTTTGTGCAATGGGCTGATGCATAATATATCCAAAAAATGATTATGAGATGTTTTTAACGTTAGCACAGCTTAATTTTTCAACCTAATAATCGTTTTTTATATCTTATTCCAAAAAGTTATAAGATAGAATAACTTGGAATAAATAAACCATTATTTCTGTGCTAGAGTAAAACAAATGTCGATAGCCGATAAAGGGTAACTCAAATGAAAAATGGTTTTATCAAACATAAATTCTTACAACATATTGCTATTGTGGTTTTATTTAGTTCTGCATGTTTAATGAGCGCTTGCGATAATTCCTCTCAATCAGCCAATAATCAAACCAAAAAAGAGATTAGTATGGGGGTATCACCCGGTCCATATAATGATCTTTTTAGAGATGCGGTAAAACCTATTCTTGAATCAGAAGGATATAAAGTTAAATTGGTTAATTTTCCACATTTATTAGAATCGGATGTGGCATTGAGTGAAGGAAGCATTGATTTAACCGTTGCACAACATACTGCTTATATGAATGTATTTAATGCCCAACGCAAAGCTAATTTAAAGCCAGTTGTGCATGTGCCATCCGTACCCGCGGCGATTTTCTCTAATAAGTATCAATCATTAGATAAGGTTTTTTCAGGGGCTAAAGTGGCGATTCCTCAAGATGCTTCAAATGCTGCACGGTCTTATAATTTACTTGAAAAAGCAGGATGGATTAAATTGAAAGAAAATACGAATCCTATTTTAGCGAGTAAAAATGATATTGCTGAAAACTTAGAGGGCATCGATATTATTGAAATGGATTCGGCAAATATTCCTAGAGTTCTTAATGAGCTTGATTTTGCTGTCATTCCGGGGAGTATTGTTTATTCGGCCAATATTGATTCAAGCAAAGCATTGCTTTTGGAAACCATTGTCCCCGATTTAGAAATTATGGTTGTGGTGAATGAAGGTAATGAAAACAGTCAATGGGCGCAGGATGTTAAACGTATTTATCAATCCCAACAATTTAAGGATTATATGCAAGCTCACAATCAAAATGGTTATTGGGTGATGCCACAAGAATAAAATCCAAAATGTGCCCGTTGTGGAGGCGGGCATTTAATATCTTGGCATTTGCGTATCAACGGTTAATGCCCAAGCATCAATCCCACCACTAAGATTATAAAGATAATCAGTATCAAAACCATTTTCAGCTAAATAATTGGCAACATTAAGGCTTCGAACTCCGTGGTGACAGTAAAGTACAATGTCGATTTCATCGGGTATTTTATCTAAACAAAGTGGGATAAGATTCATTGGAATATGGACGGAATTTTCAAGGTGGCATATTGCTACTTCATTAGATTCTCGTACATCAAGCAAAAATAGAGGATGTTTCTGATTTAATTTTTCTGCAAGTTCTGTCGGTGTAATAGATTTTATGTTGATCATGATTTCTAATACTGTTAAGTAATGTTAAAAAGTTTGATGTTTTATTTGTGTCTGAATATAAAGCAAAAACATATCAAGTTTCAAATAATTTTAACATCATCCCGTTCGAGGAAAACAGGATGATGTGTTGAGTGTTATGCAGCTAAAGCTTTACTAATTTTTTCATATAAGTCTTTTGATAAATGATCCAGTTTTAATAAGGTTTCAAGTGCTTGACGCATTTGTTGCTGACGTTGTTGGTCATAACGTTTTAATCTTATTAATGGATCGATCAATCTTGCCGCAACCTGCGGATTTTTTTGATTTAATTCCATTAATATTTCGACTAAAAATTGATATCCACTCCCATCAGTTGCATGGAAAGCTACAGGATTATTATTAACAAAAGCACCGATTAAAGCGCGAATCCGATTGGGATTACTGAGCGAAAAGGATCGATGAGTTAAAAGTTTTTTCACCGTTGAAAGTGCATTTTTTTCTGGACTCGATGCATTCAAAGCTAACCACTTATCCATCACTAATCCGTCTTGATGCCATTTATTATCAAAATCGGCTAAAAGTTCTTGATGACAATCAAGCTGAGCTTTAACAGCAACTGTTAATGCAGCGATGGTATCTGTCATATTGTCTGCTTGATAATATTGTTGATGAACCAGATGATTTGCTTGTGATTTCTCATCGGCATGGGCTAAAAGCATCAAACAGGCATTTTTTAATGAGCGCTTAGCAATATCTTCATGTTCAATCCGATAATTTTCGATTTTATTGTGACGGTAAACTGCGGTTAATTCATCATAAAGTGCATTACCAAAACACGTTAATAAAAACAGGCGGACTTGATAGATGGCTATTGGGTCAACGACACTAAATAAATTGGCTAGTTCATTTTCCGAAGGTAAAGTGATGATTTGGGCAATAAGAGAGGGATCTGTTGATTCGGATAATAATATTGCTCTAAATGCATCGATAACTGAATCAGGAAGGCTTAGTTGTCGATTATCTTGATAATTTTTAACATTTTCCCGAATATATTTAATTAATAGCATTTGCGCAGCATCATAACGACTAAAAGCATTGGTTGCATGTTGCATCAAAAAAATCAAATCACTATCTTGATAATCATAGGTCATTTTTACCGGTGCAGAAAAATCACGTAATAATGAAATAATCGGTTTTTCATTCACGTTATCGAAAACAAATTGTTGTTTTGCTTGTGTTAAATTTAAAACGTGATGAATTGGCAGTTGGTTATGCTCAAGTTTAATGATTTCGCCGTTATGTTGATATAATTCAATATCAACAGGTATATGCAAAGCTTTCTTTTCAGCTTGATCTAAGGTTGCAGGCGTGTTTTGTTCGATAGTTAAATAATAGTGTTTGCTTTTTTCATCATAGCTATCTGTAATGGTTAATTCTGGTGTACCTGATTGGCTGTACCATAATTTGAATTGTGTTAAATCAATGCCTGAAGCATCTTGCATCGCAGCGACAAAGTCATCGCAAGTTGCTGCACTTCCGTCATGACGTTCAAAATAGCGTTTCATGCCAGCTTGAAACTTATCTTCGCCTAACAAGGTATGCATCATTCGTATCACTTCAGCCCCTTTTTCGTACACAGTTACCGTATAGAAATTATTCATTTCTATGACTTGATCAGGACGAATAGGATGGGACATCGGACTTGCATCTTCAGCAAATTGGACACTACGTAAGATTTTAACATCATCAATTCGCTTAACGGCTCTAGAGCCCATATCTGCGCTAAACTCTTGATCACGAAAAACCGTCAAACCTTCTTTTAAGCTAAGTTGAAACCAATCACGACAAGTAACACGATTACCTGTCCAATTATGAAAGTATTCGTGACCAATAACACTTTCGATACCTAAATAATCATCATCAGTAGCCGTTTCTGGTTTGGCAAGAACATATTTTGAGTTGAAAATATTCAGACCTTTGTTTTCCATTGCGCCCATATTAAAAAAGTCAACGGCAACAATCATAAAAATATCTAAGTCATATTCTAATCCAAAACGAGTTTCATCCCAGCGCATAGCATTTTTTAAACTGGTCATTGCCCAATGTGAACGATCTAAATTGCCTTTATCAACATAAATCTCCAGATCAACTTTACGGTTTGAACCAGTTATAAACTGATCTTTAAGAATATCAAAATCTCCGGCAACCAATGCAAACAAGTAGGCGGGTTTAGGAAATGGATCTTGCCATTGTACCCAATGACGACCGTCTGAAAGTTCTCCTTGTGCAATGCGGTTACCATTAGAAAGCAGATATGGGTATTGTTGTTTATTGGCGGTAATACGAGTTGAAAAACGCGCTAAAACATCGGGTCTATCTAAATAGTATGTGATATGACGAAAACCTTCAGCTTCACATTGTGTACAAAGTGCTTCTCCAGAAACATACAATCCTTCTAGTGCAGTGTTATCAATCGGTTTTATTTCATTGACAATGGTTAGTGTAAATTCATCTGATGGAACATTGTGGATAATAATGCCTGAGTCGGTAATGTGATAATCCTGCCAAGGCTGTTCATCGATATTGATAGCGATTAATGTTAAGTCTTCTCCATCTAAAACTAAGTCTGAGGCTTTAGCATTTTTTTGTATAATATGGCTTCGAGCCGTGACTGTTGTGATTTCTGCGGATAAGTTAAAATCAAGATCGATATCCGTAATGGTAAAATCGGGTGCTTTATAGTCCAGTCGATACTTTGCAGTTGGTTGTGTTTTGGTATTATTCGTTGTCATAGTTATTGTGCCTTTTATTTTTATAAATAATTAAAATTCGATAAATATTGCATGATTTTCACAACTGCACTTATCGTTATTGATGATGTTTAATTAATTCTTTTGAGCATAGTTAGGTTATATTATTTAATCTGGTTTGTTATTAATATTATAGCCTAATGAAGATAGGTTATTATATATTTAATCTATATCTTCAATATTATTCTGCTATAATCTCTAGAATTTTTTTAGAGTATTAACAACAAAAAGACATGTTACCAGCTATAATTACATCAATCTTAGATACTGATGCTTATAAGTTGCATATGCAGCAAGCCGTTTTTCATCATTACCCAGATACCACTGTCGTTGCGGAGTTTCGTTGTAGAAGTTATGATTTATTAGGTCAATATGCTGATGAAATAAAACATCAAGTCAAATTAATGGAATCATTAACGCTTTCCGATGATGAATTTCAATATCTATCTGGCATCTCCTTTTTTAAATCTGATTATTTAAACTGGCTCAAGAATTGGCGTTTTAATAGTCAATTATTGACGATAACTAATCAAGAAGGAAGACTTGATATAAGAATTGAAGGAAAGTGGTTGGATGTAATTTTATGGGAAGTCCCATTACTGGCAGTTATTAGCGAAATAGCACATAGAGATCGTTCTCCTAATATTGGCGTGTCGGAAGCTATAGCCCAACTCAAAAATAAATTGACAAGATTTAACGAGCAAACTGCAAATATGGATATGTCGGGCTTTAATTTAATGGATTTTGGAACCCGAAGACGTTACTCATTTGCCGTACAATCAGCTGTTGTCGATTACCTAAAAAACCATTTTGACAATTTTCATAGTACCAGTAACTATTTACTGGCTTATCGACTAGGACTTACCCCTGTTGGTACTCAAGCACATGAATGGTTTCAAGCTCATCAGCGATTAACCCCAACTTTGCAAGATTGCCAAAAAACAGCGCTTAAGGTTTGGTTAGAGGAATATCCTCAAGATTTGGGGGTAGCCCTAACAGACTGTATTACCATGGACGCATTTTTGCGTGATTTTGATACTTACTTTGCTAATCACTATCAAGGATTACGCCATGATTCGGGTGATTCGATTGAATGGGGTGAAAAGGCGATTGCCCATTACCAACAATTAGGGATTGATCCTAAAACAAAAATGTTAGTATTTTCCGATAGTTTAACTTTTGACAAAGCGATAAAGATTTATCAACATTTTCACCATCGAGTAAAATTGTCTTTTGGTATCGGGGGCTTTTTAGCGTGTGATATTCCGTCTACTGAAGCAAATACCAAAGCCTTAAATATCGTATTGAAATTGACGCAATGCAATAATCAGTCTGTTGCAAAATTGTCAGACAGTCCAGGTAAGACAATATCGCAAGATTTAGCTTTTATTAATGAATTAAAAAGAACGTTTAACGTTAATCATTAAACTTATTTTTATAAAAAACGTAAATCAAATTATAAATGTTTTATTTAAAAATTTAATTTAATGCCAACTGAGACTAAAGTTAGGTAACTAAGTGGCATTTAGAATATACTTGTATTATTTTTAATACTATTTAACTTAATTAATATAGAGATGGATAATTAAAATGAATTCAGTTGCTCCTATTGTTGATGTGTTACAAGGCAAAATTGCTGTTGGTAGCACTATTTCTGTTCAAGGCTGGGTAAGAACACGCCGTGATTCGAAAGCCGGTATTTCATTTCTAGCTGTTTATGATGGTTCGTGCTTTGATCCCATTCAAGCTGTTATAGAAAAAGATCTACCAAATTATGAACAAGATATTTTACGGTTAACGGCAGGTTGTTCAGTTAAAGTAACAGGTAAAGTTGTTGAATCTCCGGGACAAGGACAAAAATACGAGCTACAAGCAACACAAGTTGAGGTTTATGGATTTGTTGATGATCCTGAAACTTACCCAATGGCTGCTAAACGTCATTCAATTGAATATTTACGAGAAGTTGCTCATTTAAGAGCAAGAACCAACATTGTTGGTGCGATTACTCGTGTACGTCATACATTAGCGCAAGCCATTCACCAATTTTTTGATGAACGAGGCTTTTTTTGGCTTTCTACGCCAATTATTACCGCATCAGATACTGAAGGTGCAGGTGAAATGTTCCGTGTATCCACCCTTGATATGTTAAATCTACCTAAAACTGACAAGGGGAAAGTCGATTTTGATAAAGATTTTTTCGGAAAAGAAGCTTTTTTAACGGTGTCAGGACAATTAAATGCAGAAACGTACGCTTGTGCATTGTCTAAAGTTTATACTTTTGGACCAACTTTTAGAGCTGAAAATTCCAATACAACACGCCATTTAGCTGAATTTTGGATGATGGAACCTGAAGTTGCGTTTGCTGATTTAAATGATAATGCAAAACTTGCAGAAGATATGTTGAAGTATGTCTTTAAAACCGTGCTTGAAAAACGTGCTGATGATATGCAATTTTTTGCTCAGCATATTGATAAAGAAGCAATCAATCGTTTAGAAAACTTTATTAATGCCGATTTTGCTCAAGTTGATTACACCGATGCCATTACTATTTTACAAAACTGTGATGCCAAATTTGAAAATCCAGTGAGTTGGGGAATCGATTTAGCGTCAGAGCATGAACGTTATTTAGCTGAACAGCATTTTAAAGCGCCTGTCGTTGTTAAAAATTATCCAAAAGATATTAAAGCATTTTATATGCGTATGAATGACGATGGTAAAACGGTTGCTGCAATGGATGTGTTAGCGCCAGGCATTGGCGAAATCATTGGCGGATCGCAACGTGAAGAGCGTTTAGATATGTTAGATAAGCGCATGGACGAAATGGGGCTTAAAAAAGAAGATTATTGGTGGTACCGTGATTTACGTCGATATGGTACTGTTCCTCATTCTGGATTCGGTCTTGGATTTGAGCGCTTAATTGTTTATGTCACTGGCGTACAAAACGTAAGGGATGTGATTCCTTTCCCAAGAACGCCACGAAATGCAAATTTTTAACTGGTATAAATAAACAAACATTTTTGGATGTTTATGATAAAACGCAAATTAGTGATAATTAGCAAATATGTATAAATTATAATCAAACGGTTTCGTTTTTGGGGTTAGACATCAAAATTAACGAAAAGTTCACTTGCTTTTAAAAAATTTTTATACATAATTTACACTACTGTAAAAAGTGGAAGAAAATAATAGTAATATTATTTTTGGATGAATAATCATTGTACATAAATAGGCACTAAACTTTTCAGTTAGTGTCTTTTAATAAATAACCATGAGGGTAAGAAATGAAACGTAATCTATTAGCAATCGCTATTCCTGCACTTTTAGTTGCAGCTAGCGCAAATGCATCTATTGAAGTTTGGAACAAAGATGGTAATAAAGTAGACTTTTACGGTCGTGTAAAAGCAGCTAACCACATCACTGATCGTGGTCAAAAAGATGAAGGTGACGATACTTCTGCTCGTTTAGGTATGTCAGGTCAAACTCAAATCACAGATTGGTTATCTGGTTATGGTCGTTGGGAATATGAAGCTAAATCTGGTAAAAATTCAGATAACGAAGTTCGTTATGCATTTGCTGGATTAAATTTTGGTGACTTCGGTTCATTTGATTATGGTCGTAATGATGGCGTATTAAAAGCAATTACAGCATATACTGACGTATTACCAGAATTTGGTGGTGACGCTGCAAACAACAATTGGAACGTGCTTTCTGCTCGTACTAAAGCTGTAGCAACTTACCGTAACAATAACTTCTTTGGTTTAAATGATGATATCAGCTTTGCAGTACAATATGCTGATAATGGTGATAACTCACTTACTAAAGATAATATTCGTGGTGAATCAAGAGAAGCTTGGGGTACAAACGTTCAATGGAACATTTTTGACACAGGCTTAACTGCAGGTATTGGTTATGCTCAATCAACTTCAAGTGATCAACGTCACAATACTTGGGCTACTGGTATTAAATACGATAACTATAATTTATATTTAGCTGCTAACTATTTCCAAAGCAAGTTAAAAAATCGTTATATCGATCATAAAGGTCATATTGCAGATGAAAAAGTTAAAGGTATCGAATTAGTTGCTCAATATGGCATTGAATTAGATGTTGGTCGTTTAACTCCATCTTTAGCTTATGTTCAACATAAACTAACAAGTGGTTATGATGGTGATAATAAAGCGCATTACCGTTCAGGATCTCATAGCTCACCTATGGCTAAATACGTATCTTTAGGTGCAACTTATGATCTTAACAAAAATTTCAGCGCTATCGTAGAATATAAATTTAATCTACTTGACCATAAAGACATTGGTGCAGCGATGAATACGACTAATAATCGTGGTCATAAGAAAGCAAATACTCCAGGTACAAAAGATGTGTTAGGTGTTGGTTTAATCTACCAATTCTAATTCTTCTTAAATTATAAAAAAGACACTTAGGTGTCTTTTTTATCGCCTTTTGAATTTATTCCCGCCCAAAAAAACATTTTATGCTTAAAAAAATTTATTGTAGGTACTAAAATAAACTAAATTTCGTAGAAATTTACTTATTTGCATTGTTTATCTGCAATGTAAGCAGAAATCTTATATCTAATACAAGATATCACAGTAATAATATAATTGCTTAATTTTGCAGTTATTTATTAACCGAGAGCAAAGTAATTTGCATCTTTAAAAATATAAATACCTATGAGGGTAACAAAATGAAACGTAATCTATTAGCAATCGCTATTCCTGCTCTTTTAATTGCAGGTACTGCAAACGCTTCTATTGAAGTGTGGAATAAAGACGGCAATAAAGTCGATTTTTATGGTCGAGTTTATGCATTAAACTATATTACTGACAGAAACAACCAAACAGGCGAAGGTGATAAAACGACTGCACGTTTAGGTATGTCAGGTCAAACTCAAGTTACTGACTGGTTATCTGGTTACGGACGTTGGGAATACGAAGCTAAAACTGGTAAAAATGCTGACAACGAAACTCGTTATGCATTTGCTGGTTTGAATTTTGGTGATTTTGGTTCATTCGATTATGGTCGTAATGACGGTGTGCTAAAAACTTTAACTTCTTATACAGACGTTTTACCAGAATTTGGTGGTGATGCTTCAAATAATGATCTTTATGCATTATCTGCACGTACTAAAGCTGTAGCAACTTATCGTAATACTGATCTATTCGGTTTAGTTGATGGTTTACGCTTTGCTGTTCAATATGCTGATAACGGTGATAACAGCTCAACTAGCCATTTCAATGCAGTGAATCGTAACAACGGTCATGATAGTGCGGAAGCATGGGGTTCTGTTATCGATTGGGATGTGCTTGATACTGGTTTATCTGTTGGTGCTGGTTACACTCAAACTAGTGGTCACAAAAATGCTAAAGCATGGTCAGCAGGTATCAAATACGACAATGACAATGTTTATTTAGCTGCGCTATATATTCAAGGTAAACAAAAATATGGTTGGGATAATGCATCATCTAATCACAATGCAGATGACTTAAAAACCAAAGGTATTGAAATTGTTGCTCAATACGGAATCGACTTCGATATTGGTCGTTTAACTCCATCTGTTGCTTATATCCAACACAAAGTTAAAGATGCTTCTAGCTATTCTAGCGATGCAGGGCTTAAAGGTAATGACCTTGTTAAATATGTTGATGTTGGTTTAACTTATGCATTCAACAAAAACTTACAAGCTATTGTAGATTATAAAATCAACTTGTTAGATAAAGATGATATCGGTGCACGTCGTGCATTATATGATAGCAGCACATTTAGCAAATCAGAAATTAAAGCGACAACAAAAGATACTGTTGCACTTGGTTTAATCTATCAATTCTAATTAATTGCAATTTGATATTTTTGAAAGGCACTTCGGTGCCTTTTTTATTGTCCCTAATTTAATCAAATAAAACTTGAATTTTAATTGATACTCTGTTAAAAACATCAGCAATAATAATAGATTAGGACAACATTATGCGTTATACCACTCGTCAGTTAGCTGCCAAAAAAAATATTGCTTTAGTCGCACATGATCACTTAAAAGAGTCATTATTAAATTGGTGTAAAAAAAATCGAGAAGAGCTTTCTCATCATCATTTATGTGGTACAGGAACTACGGGAACATTAATTAAACAAGAAACAGGTCTAAATATTACACCTATGCTTAGTGGCCCTATGGGTGGCGATCAACAAATAGGCGCATTAATTGCCGAAGGAAAAATTGATATTCTTATCTTTTTTTGGGACCCGCTCAATGCGGTACCACACGATCCTGATGTCAAAGCTTTACTTCGTTTATCAACGGTCTGGAATATTCCGGTTGCGACTAATCAAGCAACCGCTAATGCACTGATTCAATCCTCCATTTTTACGCAAGAAATAGAAATTGAAATTCCTGACTATCAAGGTTATTTAGCTGAAAGATTAAAATGATTGCCAATATAATCCCAAATACTACATAACAGAAAGGGCAAATATTGCCACAGAAACAGGGTCTAACATGTCGGCTTTATTGTTAATGTCTTTTGGGATTCTGATTATTGGTATTACAAAAACATTATTGGTAGTACCACTTTTAATTGCATTGTTTAAATGAGGTATTTTTATTGCCAAGCCTGTAAGAAAATGTTGAACAACAAATCAGAGTAATTTAAAAGTAAAACTATTGCGTGGGATTGAATTAATTCGAATTGGCTATGGCGAAGTTTGTTGGCTTATACCTATCGCCGTTTATTTATATAAGTTGCTCGATATAAAAATCGGATTTTGATATGCAACTTTAATAATTTTAATACTAATCGAATTGACAGTTGTCGGCTTTCTACAGTATTAATTTAAAATGAAGTTTCAATATTGTGAGTTAAAATGAAGAAAACGGATTAATTTCCCCTTTATTAAATAAAATCGCTTCTCCAGTATTCAGCTTGTACCATGTTTCATTAGAAGTTAATGGCAACGTTGAAATGATTGTGACGATATCATTAGGTGTAGTGTGTTTTTGAAAGTCAATTTCAACATCTTCGTCAAGAAGTTTTGCTTTTCCGAAAGGTGCTTTACGTGTTATCCAATGTAAGTCAGTTGAACAATAAGCAAAAACATATTGACCGTCAGAGAGTAACATATTAAATACCCCAAGTTGGCTTAGTTTGTCAGCGCATTGCTTAATATAGCTGAATACTTCCAGATCATTACTGGGTTTTTGCGGATATTTCTTGTGAAGTTGATTAATGAGATAACAAAATGCATATTCACTATCAGTCAGACCTACAGGTTCAAATATCCCCATATCAAGATCTTCATAACCTGTTAGCTGCCCGTTATGGGCAAAAGTCCAATTTTTTCCCCATAACTCACGCGTAAAAGGATGCGTATTTTCAAGTGCTACGCCTCCTCGATTTGCTTGGCGAATGTGGGCTATGACTGCTTTTGACTTTATTGGATACTGTTGAACAAGTTTGGCAATAGGCGAATAACTGCAAGGTTCAGGATCTTTAAATGTACGGCACCCCTTACCTTCATAAAAAGTAATACCCCACCCATCTTTATGCGGGCCCTTATCACCACCACGTTTGACTAAGCTGGTGAAACTAAAACAGATATCTGTTGGCACATTCGCACTCATGCCCAATAATTCGCACATTTACTTGCTCATCTCTTTTTCGATTAGCATGATTAAAATATGAATCACTTTAATATGAATTTCTTGAACACGATCAGCATAACCAAAATGAGGAACTCGAATATCCACATCAGCAAGACCATGCATTTTACCGCCATCTTTACCAGTTAACGTAATCACTTTCATCCCTTTTTGTTTTGCTGCTTCAATTGCTTTTAGCACATTAGCAGAGTTACCTGAGGTAGAAATACCTAGTAGTACATCACCTTTTTGACCTACACCCTCGATATACCGAGAAAAAATCGAATCAAACCCAAAATCATTACCTACACACGAAATATGACTAACATCAGATATCGCTATTGCAGGATAAGCAGGGCGATTGTTGCGATAACGTCCTGTTAACTCTTCTGCAAAATGCATAGCATCACAGTGAGAACCGCCATTCCCACATGATAGCACTTTACCACCATGTTTGAACGAATCAGCCAATAATATAGCGGCTTGCTGAATATGTTCTAAATTTTTATCATCTGAAATAAATTTATTTAACACATCAGCTGCTTCATTTAACTCATTTCGAATATTATCAATATACATTAATCTTACCCTCATAAAAAATTTAGCCACCATTGTAATTCTTTCAAAATAGCTTGCAAGTACTAAAAAATAAATTTAATTCTCATTCATTTTTTTATTTTTCATGACTGGTCAATTAAAACATCGCCTTGAAAATAAAAACTAAAATGAGTGATCAGTCTTAAAACATCAATTATTCTAAATTGATTATCTACAATATGAGCTTAATTAAATTATTTTTAAAAATAGTACAGTCTTATTTTTAGATATTTGATGTAAAGATCTTGCTCGTAGCGCTATTTGCTAATAGGAGAAGTCTGCAGTTTGTGATACAATTTGGCAGTTATTTTTTCACGAATAAAGATAGTGAAATTGCATTTAAAAATCAATTGATAAGGAATTAGTATGCAAACTATTGAAGCTAAAGTTATCGCACCAAAAGCAAAAGTTGCCATTATTGTGGCACGTTTTAATCATTTTATAAATGATAGTCTTGTTAATGGCGCTACCGATGCATTAAAACGTATTGGGCAAGTCGATGATAAAAACATTACAGTCATTTGGGTACCTGGTGCTTATGAGATCCCACTAGCGGCAAAAGTTGCAGCACAATCCAAAAAATATGATGCAATAGTTGCATTAGGAACCGTGATTCGAGGTAGTACGGCGCATTTTGATTTTGTTGCTGGCGAATCAAGTTCTGGTTTATTAAGTGCAAGCCTAGATTATTCGATCCCAGTTGGATTTGGTATTTTAACAACTGAATCTATAGAACAAGCTATTGAACGTGCAGGCACAAAAGCGGGTAATAAAGGTGCTGAAGCAGCATTAACTGCGCTTGAAATGCTAAACGTTATTAAAGCAATTAAGGAGTAAGTTAGTGGCATCAGTCAATCCTCGTCGTCGAGCAAGAGAGTGTGCGGTACAAGCAATATACTCTTGGCAAGTTTCCCGAAATGATCTTGCCGATGTTGAGACCAGTTTTATTGCAGAACAAGATATGAAAGGCGTTGACTCCAAGTATTTTCGAGAACTCTTAAATGGGGTGGGTAAAAATACAGCAGAGTTAGATGATAAAATGGCGCCATACCTCACTGAACGTACAGTTGAAGAGCTAGGTCTAATTGAATTAGCAATATTGCGAATTGCGCTATATGAATTAACCAAACGCCAAGATGTACCGTACAAAGTCGTGATTAATGAAGCAATCGATCTAACAAAAACGTTTGGTGCTGCTGATAGCCACAAATTTGTTAACGGTGTATTAGATAAAATAGCTCCAACCATTCGTACACGATAACTGACCAAAAGTGAGATTGAAATGAACAACAATTCTGAAAAAAATAAACCAACCATTTTTTATGCGAAGAACAGTGAACCTCAGAAACGTTCTCGCTCAACTCAGCAGAAAATGACGGGTCGTAAAGACAATTTTAAAAAAGATTCATTTCAGTCTAAAACCAAAATTAGACAATCAGTAAATGACCGTATTGAAGTATTTAAACCTAAAACCAATAAACCTGGGACAGAAAAACTGAATCGTAATTTAGAATCAAATTTTAAGTATGGTCAATTTGTCGAACATGATTCTCCATGGCAGAAAAAAGTTCGTGATAATGAGCAAACGCCTACTTATGGTTATGATGAATATCGTCAACGTAAAGAAGAAACCCTCGTTTATAGTGAAAACAGTTGTAAAGCTGTTTTCAAACATCGACGCTCAGCAATCGTCAAATTATTTATTACTCAAGATATGACCTATCAGTTTAAAGATTTAATTAGCTGGTTAGTCAATCAACGTTTAGGCTACGATGTCGTATCGGTTGAACAAATTGCGAAAATAACCCAAACGGAGCATCATGGTGGGATCTGTTTAATTGTTAAAAAACGTATACCACTTACATTAGTCGATTACCTCGAAAAAAATAGTGGCAAAAACCAAGATTGTGTTTTAGCAATTGATGATGTGAATAATCCCCATAACTTAGGTGGAATTATTCGAAGTGCCGCATTTTATGGTGTAAACGGTGTCATATTGCGTCAGACTAATTTACTCAATAGTGGCGCAGCAATGCGTATTGCCGAAGGGGGAATCGAAGCGATTGAGTCGATAAAGAGTGATGACTTTGTTGCTTCGCTTGAACGATTAAAACAACATGATTATCAGATTGTTGCCTTATTACCATGCCCGGTTAAGTCAATTAAATCGAGTGAATTACACCAAATTAAATTTAATAAAAAAGTCGCTATCGTTATTTTTCAACAAATTAATCGAAAACTGGTAGAATGTGCAGATGTAGTTGTACATTTACACGGTAATGATAATATGGCGGCACTAAATATTTCTGTTGCTACAGGTATCTTATTATCAACATTATAATTAAAAAATATGATTACTTTATTTTTGCTCAAAACATTAATACCTATAAAGGTTAATGGGATTTGATAAAATAGAGTATATGTTAAATAGCATCAATTGGTTAGAAAATGAATATTTTTTCTGTAGATTGTTAACAAGTTTTAAATGCATTGGTAAGTGGTATGGAGTCTAAACATAAAGTTGGTTTAATTTTTGGTAAGTTTTATCCTCTACATAGTGGACATATATATTTAATTGAAAAAGCGATGAGTCAGGTCAATGAATTACATATTTTTCTTGGCTGTGAACCATCACGTGATCAACAACTGTTTGACAAAAGCCATTTATCAAAACAACCTAAAGTCAGTGATCGATTCACATGGCTGAAAGAAACCTTCAAAGACCGTCATAATATTCATATTCATGTTTTAGATGAAGCTGGAATCCAGTCTTATCCAAATGGCTGGAAAGACTGGAGTGATCGTGTCAAACTTATTTTGAATGAATATAAAATCAAACCAACGGTTATATTTACCAGTGAACCTCAAGATATAAAAAATCATGAGCTTTATTTCGGTTGCCCAGCAATTATTATTGATGCTGATCGCAACTTTATAAATATTAGTGCTACTCAAATACGCGAAAACCCCTACCAAAATTGGTCTTTTATTGCACAAGCTGCCAAGCCTTTTTTTGTCAGAAAAGTGGCGATTATAGGACAAAAAATATTTAAAGAACTCCCAATACAGCTCGCTAATATTTATAACACGCAATACGTATCAAATGGCTATATTAATTATATCGAGCGGGAATTAACAAACTCACATAATAAGCGTTATTTGAGTGAGGCTGATTACCTTAAAATTGCAATGTTACATGTTGAACGGATATCGAGTGCTGAAGTACAGGCTAATAAATTACTGTTTGCTTCAATCGATTTTGATACGTTAGCACATTATTATCAGCAAGTGTTTGATAAAGAACATCAAGTTTTAAACGCATTAAAAGAAAATTATCATTTTGATTTGGTCATCCATGAAAAAGATTTTGACCCAAATCTTTCATCATTAGAATATTTTGAAACCGTATCCAATATGGTCGAAAGGTTGTTGATTTAGTTCATCACTTTTATTCTGGCTTATGCTAAAATAGCCTAAATCTTTGTGATGGGTAAATTTTATGTCTCAATCTTCTGACAAACAAAATAACGATAATCAAGAAAAAATAGATTTTGGTTTTACGCAAGTTTTAAAACAAGATAAAGTAAAACGTGTTGCGGATGTCTTTCATTCCGTTGCCGACAAATATGATGTAATGAATGATTTAATGTCATTTGGTATTCATCGTATTTGGAAAAAAATTACCATTGAATATAGCAGTGTGCGTAAAGGTCAAAAAGTATTAGATCTTGCTGGTGGCACTGGAGATTTAACTGCAAAATTCTCACAATTAGTCGGCGATGACGGATTAGTGGTGCTCGCTGATATCAATGAATCCATGTTAAAAGTTGGACGCGAAAAGCTTCGAGACAAAGGATTATTCAAAAATATTGAATATGTGCAAGCTAACGCTGAAGAGTTACCTTTTGCGGACAATTTTTTTGACTGTATTACCATTTCTTTTGGTCTACGTAATGTGACTGACAAAAATAAAGCATTACAATCCATGTGGCGAGTATTAAAACCTGGTGGTCGTTTATTAATTCTTGAATTTTCCAAACCGCAATACCCAATTTTAAATAAAGCTTATGATCTTTATTCATTTACTATGTTACCGTTAATGGGCAAAGTTATTGCGAATGATGCTGACAGTTACCGTTATTTAGCCGAATCAATTCGAATGCATCCTGATCAAAAAACATTGAAAAAAATGATGGAAGATGCAGGATTTGTAGATGTCAAATATCACAACATGACAGGTGGTATTGTGGCGTTACATACTGGTTTTAAATTTTAAGCGATGAAATCTAATGACATTTTTCAGACTCTATAAAATATTAACCGTTTTTCGTGCATATCAATTAAATGAATTATTGCCAACTAATCGATTTTCAAAGTGGTTACCAATTTTAATATCATGTTTATTTTGGATAAGGCCGAAAGCAAAACATGAAGAAATTGGCGAGCGATTACGTCAAGCATTGCAAGAGCTTGGGCCAGTCTGGATAAAATTTGGTCAAATGATATCAACTCGTCGAGATGTGCTTTCTAAAGATATTGCAGACAGTTTAGCTAAATTACAAGACCAAGTTGATCCTTTTGACGGGAAGGTGGCAAAACAATTAATCGAAAAAGCACTAGGTCAGCCAATTGATCATTATTTTTCAGATTTTGATGAACAACCATTGGCATCGGCATCGATTGCACAAGTTCATACAGCCATATTAAAACGCAGCCAAGCTGAAATTGTCATTAAAGTATTGCGTCCTAACATTATACCAGTCATCAAAGCGGATATTGGCTTAATGTATTGGCTTGCCAAACAGTTTACTAAACGCATTAAGTTCGGTGCAAAGTTGCGAGCAATTGAAATCGTACGTGATTATGAACTTACCTTAATGAAAGAGTTAGACTTAAAACAAGAAGCTTATAATACCATACGCTTACGTGACAATTTTATTAATAGTAACATATTATATATACCTTACATTTATCAAGAACTCTGTCGAGAAAACATCTTAGTTGAGGAACGCATTAAAGGTGTGCCAATTGGTGATAGCCAAACACTTAAACAACACAACATTGATATGAAGCTGCTAGCTGAACGAGGTGTTCAAGCTTTTTTCACGCAGGTTTTCAAAGATAATTTTTTCCATGCTGATATGCATCCGGGCAATATTTTTGTTGACATTACCGAGCCACAAAACCCCCGTTACATTGGAATTGATTGCGCTATTATTGGAATTTTAACAGAAGATGATCAGTACTATCTTGCTGAAAATTTCCTTGCCTTTTTTAATCAAGATTATCGCAAAATAGCTGAAACCTATATTGCATCGGGTTGGGTTCCTGAATCTACCGATCCGATTGCTTTTGAAATGGCTATGCGCAACGTATGTGAACCTGCATTTGCAAAACCGTTGGCTGAAATCTCATTCTCACAAATTTTACTAAAACTATTTGATGTTGCCAGACGATTTGAAATGGAAATTCAACCACAATTAATCTTGTTGCAAAAAACGCTATTTTATATTGAAGGTTTGGGGCGTCAACTATATCCAGAACTCGATTTATGGCAAACCGCTAAACCATTCTTAGAAAAATGGTATGAAGACAAATATAGTGCTAAAACTATTATTCAGCAAGCATGGGCTTCATTACCACAATGGCGAACACTTTTGCCTGAACTGCCTGCAAAACTTAATGATTACGCACGCATGACAAAACAGATGAATCATCAAATTAGACAGATTAATCACGAACTAACGTGTCGAAAAAAACGAGAACGAATTTTATACAGTGCAATAGGAATACTCATTATATTATTTATCTCTATGCTAATTATTCATTAGATGAGTTATTTGGGAATCTGATAATTTAAGTGTATAATCAAATCACAAATGACGTCGGAGATAATTATCATGATGCCAAGTTGGCCTCAATTACTCATATTAATTGCAGTTATTGTATTACTGTTTGGAACCAAAAAATTACGCTCATTAGGTTCGGATCTTGGTGCATCAATTAAAGGCTTTAAAAAAGCAATGAATGAGGATGATGATAAAAAAACATCAACAGAACAACCAAATAAAGTTGAAACTGTAGACTCCTCTAACGATGAACAAACGACAAAAAAAGAGTAGGTTGTGTTCGATATCAGCTTTGGTCAATTATTATTAGTTTTAATTATTGGACTGGTGGTATTAGGGCCAGAGCGTTTGCCTATTGCAATTAAAACCGTTGCAGGTTGGATTAAAGTATTACGACGAATGTCGGCAACGGTCCAACTTGAACTCAACAAAGAGCTAAAACTGCAAGAGTTACAAGATAGTTTAAAAAAAGCAGAACAAAGTGGTTTAACCAACTTAACACCTGAAATTCAAGAATCAATTGATGATTTAAAACGTGTGACAGAATCGTTACAAAAAGAGATTGATTCAGCAACCCAAACCGATATTGAAAACCCAAATAAAGACAAACCATGACAGACGACGCATCTCAACCTTTAATTGGACATCTTGTTGAACTTAGAACACGACTTTTACGTTGTATTATCTGCATTTTATTGGTTTTAATTTGTCTACTTTACTTTTCTAATGATATTTATCACATCGTTGCTAATCCGTTAATTAGTCAATTACCTACAGGTAGTAGCATGATTGCAACTGATATTGCAGCCCCTTTTTTTACACCCATTAAATTAACGGCAGTGGTGGCGATATTTATTTCTATTCCCTATGTACTTTATCAAGTGTGGGGATTTGTTGCACCCGCGTTATATCAAAATGAAAAACGTTTAGTCGTGCCACTGATTATATCAAGCACAGTGCTATTTTATATAGGTATTGCTTTTGCTTATTTTGTGGTATTCCCACTTGCATTTTACTTTTTTATCCACACAGCACCGATTGATGTTGCAATCAATACCGATATCACAAAATATCTAGATTTTGTCATGACTTTGTTTGTGGTATTTGGATTCGCTTTTGAAGTCCCTGTCGCCATTATACTACTCTGTTGGACTGGCGTGACCACACCAAAAAGTTTACGGAAAAAAAGACCTTACATCATTGTGGCTGTGTTCGCCGTTGCTATGTTTGTTACCCCACCTGATGTATTTTCACAAATATTATTAGCGATACCAATTTGTTTACTTTTCGAAATTGGGACTTTTTTCGCCCGTTTTTATCAACCCCGTAAACATGATGAAGACGAAAATAATGAATAACAAACACAATAAATACGGGCTTTGATGCAAGCAAAGAAAGCACAAAAATACAAATATTGAGACTGGCATAAAATTACGTCAACAATGGGAACACTTGTCCCTTCTATAAACCGATCCTAAGGGCGGCATCGACCAATACCGACAAAAAACGAACGCTTTAACATAGTCCCTAATTTTTGATATTTTTATGTATTACTAAAAAACCTATCACAATAACTGGGAAACAACGCTGTTAAAAAATCATTTAAAACCAATAAATTATTATTAAAAATTAACCCATTAGAAAAATGATTTATTAAATAAAAATTTAATAATTATGATTATTAATCGTTAATAACTATTGTTAAATTTTAAAATAAATACTTTTTTTATTTTTCACTTTATGCAAAGCTAATAGCTAATTTTAGTAATCAGCACGAAGGAAATTTAATGACTAAACATTATGATTATATTGCAATCGGTGGTGGTAGTGGTGGCATTGCATCGGTAAACCGAGCGGCTTCATATGGCAAAAAATGCGCAATCATCGAAGCAAAATCTTTAGGTGGGACTTGCGTGAACGTGGGTTGTGTGCCCAAAAAAATCATGTGGTATGGCGCTCAAATTGCTGAAGCAATCAATCATTATGGTTCTGATTATGGATTCGATACGACTATCAATCAATTTAGTTGGGATAAACTACTGGCTAGCCGAAACGCCTACATCGACCGAATACATCAATCTTATGACCGTGTACTAACTAATAATAAAGTTGATGTCATTTATGGTTATGCCAAATTTGTTGATTCTCACACTATTGACGTTAATGGCGAACAATATACCGCCGATCACATATTAATAGCCGTTGGTGGAAAACCGAGTATACCAAATATTCCTGGTGCGGAATATGGTATTACATCGGATGGTTTTTTTGCACTCAAAGCTTTACCTAAACGTGTAGCTGTCGTGGGGGCTGGGTATATTGCTTGTGAAATAGCCAGCGTATTACATTCATTAGGTTCTCAAACTCATCAATTTATACGCCAAGCGACACCATTACGCAGTTTTGATCCACTCATCATTGAAACCTTAATGGAAGTCATAGCCAGCGAAGGTCAACAACTCCACACGTTTGCGATACCAAAATCAGTGACTAAAAATAGTGATAACTCGTTAACATTACACCTTGAAAATGGAGAAAGTTATACTGTTGATTGTCTAATTTGGGCAATTGGTCGTGAACCTGCAACACAAAATATGAATTTAGCAGCGGCAGGTATTAAGGTTAACGATAATGGATTTATTGTTGTAGACAAGTACCAAAACACTAATGTTGCCGGTGTTTACTCGGTTGGCGATGATACAGGCGCAACAGCCCTAACCCCTGTTGCTGTGGCTGCAGGACGTCGTTTATCTGAACGGTTATTTAATAATAAACCTGATGAACATCTAGATTATAACAATATTCCAACTGTTGTCTTTACGCATCCTGCAATTGGTACTGTTGGATTAACAGAACCTGAAGCGATTTTGCAATATGGACAAGAAAACGTTAAAGTCTTCAAATCAACATTTACCGCGATGTATACAGCTGTAACACAGCATCGCCAACCTTGTCGAATGAAATTAGTCTGTGTTGGTGATGAAGAAAAAATTATCGGTATTCATGGTATCGGTTATGGTATGGATGAAATATTACAAGGTTTTGCGGTAGCACTCAAAATGGGCGCAACCAAAAAAGATTTTGATAACACCATAGCCATTCATCCAACCGCCGCAGAAGAATTTGTCACCATGCGGTAAATGTCGATTTGTCTGGATTTAAAATAGAATAAAAAAGCAGGAAACATCCTGCTTTTTTATTGATAGAATTATTTATTATTGGCTTTATTTGACCAACCTTTTTTTGCTAACGGATAAAAACCCACCGCAACTGCAATTAACGCGACAAACGAGATATAAATACCTGCACCAAGATAACTATAATGACCCAGTAAATGGTCGGGGCTTAAAAGATAAATAGTTAAAGTGGGTGTAATGGCACTAAATAAAGCGTAGGCTAAATTATAAGAAAACGATAAACCCGAATAACGAATCGCAGGTGGAAAAGTTCTTGTACCAATGATTGGTGTCATGGCGACAGCGCCAATAAATAAACCAAATATTGCCCAAGTTAAATATAATTCAGTAAGTGAAATTGTTGGTGACAAAGTACTATAAAAATAGATACTCATCACAGCCAAACCACCCCATGTTATGATCACTGTTTTTGTTGTCCCCAGTTTGTCTTCTAACCAACCAGAAATAACACAACCGATAGTTAAGGTTAATGCTGCAATACAACCACCAATTCGCCAATCCAGATTAGCAAAATGATACATCCCACCAACAATACGACCAGGCGTTATTAAGATACCCACCATAATCGCAGTGGATAATGACCAAGTTAAAAGTGCTACAATCAAACACGCCGTTTTATGATTTTTTAAAACAGAGATGACAGGAATATTTTTTTCAATTGCCTTACGGGCAGCTAATTCTTTGAAAATAGGGGTTTCGGATAAAAACCGACGCAAATAAACCGAAATGACACCAAAAATACCACCAACAATAAAAGGGATCCGCCAAGCATAATCTAAAATATTTTGGTGGCTAAAACAAAGATCAATAATAATGGTCACAATAAAACCAAGTAAAATACCCCCAGTAATACCCGAAGTTAAGGTTCCGACACCAAAGCCATAACGTTGTTTTGGCACGTGTTCAGCAATAAAAACCCAAGCGCCCGGCATTTCACCGCCAATGGCTGCTCCTTGCAACATACGCATCACTAATAATAACAACGGTGCAAAAATTCCAATGGTTTCGTAGGTGGGTAAAATACCAATAATAAATGTGGGTAAAGCCATCATTGCCACGCTAAGTGTGAACATTTTTTTGCGACCGACTTTATCGCCAAAATGAGCCATAATGATACCGCCAACAGGGCGAACCAAGTAGCCAGCAGCAAAAATTCCCCATGCAAAAAGATCTAATGTTAAAGGTGATAACGTATGAGGTAAAAAAAGAGGTTTGACAATCGTATCGATATACAGGGCATAGATGACAAAATCATAAAATTCTAACGTTCCCCCCAAAGAAGACAAAACTAATGTTTTTAAATCTTTACTGTTTAATGGCCTTGTAGCAGGCTGCCATTCTGCGTTAATTTCAGATTGACTCATGAAAAAACCTTAATTGTATGGTTAATATAAAATAGAAAATAAAGAAAATGACTCTTTTATAACTAAAACTTGTTATAAAAATAACATTCTGCCATAAAAAATTGTATTTAATTTCATCATAAAAAAATTTAATGAATGCGGTAAAACTGAACATTTGATTTATAATAATTAAAACATTTAATTATTTTATGTTGTACTATCAATAAACTATTTTAACTAAGGATGAATTTGGGGATGATGACTAAAACAAAAATACGCTGTGACTGGGTTTCAAACGATCCTTTATACATAAATTATCACGACAACGAATGGGGAATTGCCCAGTATGATAGTCTAAAATTATTTGAAAAAATCTGTTTAGAAGGACAACAAGCGGGATTATCTTGGATCACCGTATTGAAAAAACGTGAAGAATATCGGCGCTGTTTTTTTGATTTTAACCCTGAAAAAATTATTACGTTAACCCAAAAAGATGTTGAACGTTTACTCGAAAACAAAGGACTGATTCGAAATCGATTAAAACTAAATAGTATTATAAAAAATGCACAAGCTTATCTAACAATGAAAAGTAATAATGAAGATTTTTCGACATTTATTTGGTCTTTTGTCGACGGTAAACCAATTATCAATCACTACAAAGACCTTAGTGAAGTGCCTGTCAGTACCGATATATCTGATAAACTATCAAAGGCATTAAAAAAACGAGGCTTTTCTTTTGTTGGGTCAACAATTTGTTACGCTTTTATGCAATCAATGGGATTAGTCAATGACCATTTTGAACATTGTTATAAAAAATAGGAGTTAAAAGAAATGATCGCCAAATTATTTAAGTATGGCTTAGCGTTAATCTTGACTTATTTTGTTATCACTAACATCGTTATTTATCTTTATTCTAAACAAAAGCCAGAGCCAGATGCCGACACCTTAGTTGTATTAGGCGCACTTGTTGTAGGTAAGCCTGCTGTTCCTCATTACACCTTAGCCCAACGATTAGATGTTGCCTACGATTATTTACAACGTAATCCACGAACGAAAGTTGTTGTGTGTGGGGGACAAGGTAATAATGAGTCGGCGACCGAAGCAAGTGTGATGGCACAATATCTAATTAATAAAGGTATTGATCCAAAACGGGTATACCAAGAAGATAAATCGACGCGAACAGCTCAACAATTTGTGTATGCCAATCGTGTATTGCCGTTAGGCAAGACAGTTGTGGTAACTAATGATTTTCATATACTGCGTTCGCTAATGCTGGCTAAACGTTCAGGCTTTAACGAAATATCTGGTTTATCGGCACCATTAGGGTGGGGAAATGAAGAAAAATATGTCGCATTAATCCGAGAACCCCTAGCATTGGCAAATTCTTGGTTATTCGATCATCCAAAGAAAGATGAATAATCAGCCGACTGATTCTATCACTTAAATAATCAATGAATAACGGCAAAACCCATAGTCACTACTGTTTTTGCCGTGCGTCCATGCTATTATTAGGCATTCAAATTTAAATCAGCTACAAACATATATGAAAACAGATACCATTGTTGCACAAGCAACGCCACCCGGTCGAGGTGGTGTGGGCATTTTGCGAATTTCGGGGCCACAGGCGCAAACCGTTGCGCAAGCGATACTCGGTAAAATACCAAAACCTCGCTATGCGGAGTATCTTCCTTTTCTAGCTTCTGACGGCACAACCTTAGACGAAGGAATAGCGATATTTTTTCCTAATCCTCACTCTTTTACGGGCGAAGATGTACTAGAGTTACAAGGGCATGGTGGGCCTGTCATTTTAGATTTGCTTTTAAAACGGGTATTAGAGATTGCTAACGTCCGTATTGCAAAGCCGGGTGAATTTTCAGAGCGTGCTTTTTTGAATGATAAATTAGATTTAGCCCAAGCCGAAGCCATAGCCGATTTAATTGATGCAAGTTCTGAGCAAGCTGCAAAATCAGCGATTTCATCTTTGCAAGGCGTGTTTTCGAAAAAAATTAATGAATTGGTTGAATCATTAATTCATTTACGCATTTTTACCGAAGCCGCAATAGACTTTCCTGAAGAAGAGATCGACTTTTTATCAGATGGCAAAATAGAAGCACAACTTAATGAAGTGATTACTCGCTTAAACGAAGTTCGCCAAGAAGCAAAACAAGGCTCACTGTTACGAGAAGGGATGAAAGTGGTGATAGCTGGTCGTCCAAATGCCGGTAAATCAAGCTTACTGAATGCGCTGGCGGGTCGTGATGCGGCGATTGTTACCGATATTGCAGGCACAACGCGTGACGTATTACGTGAACATATTCATATCGATGGTATGCCCCTACATATTATTGATACTGCGGGTTTACGTGATGCCAGTGACGAAGTTGAACGCATTGGTATTGAACGAGCTTGGCAAGAAATTGAACAAGCAGATAGGGTACTATTTATGGTCGATAGCACCACCACAACCGAAACCAATCCCGAAAAGTTATGGCCAGAATTTATAGAACGGCTACCCAAAAATATGCCTGTTACAGTCATACGCAACAAAGCAGATTTAACTGGTGAAGCATTAGGTTACAATCAAGTCAATGGTTACTCACTTATCCAACTTTCTGCACGAACAGGGGAAGGGGTAACGTTACTTCGTGATCACTTAAAACAAGCCATGGGTTTTACCAGTAGTACTGAAGGCGGCTTTTTAGCACGTCGACGACACCTGCAAGCACTCGAAAAAGCGTCAGAACACCTCAACAATGGTAAGTACCAACTGACGGCTTTCCATGCTGGTGAACTTCTTGCCGAAGAACTCAGACTTGCCCAAGAAGCGCTAAGCGAAATCACTGGCGAATTTACTTCAGACGATTTATTAGGTCGTATCTTCAGTTCGTTTTGTATTGGAAAATAAGACTTAACTAGGTTACTGCATTTAAATTTAATGAATTTTCATAGTGTTACTCTTTAAAATTAACTATTGCAAAATGTTCAAAAAAAGGGTAATTTTACGTTTAGATATTGTTAACAATTTTTAAAGAATATTTAAAATATAAAATTGTATAAATTTGAAAGCAGTAACTGAAAAACTAGAAAAATTTTTAGATTATTGATTTTTTAACTAATATTAAATCAATTAAGCTTAATTTGTGAATACAAAATAAATCATAATATCTTGCCTTAAGGTCAGATATATTAATAGGTAAAAACCTGCCACATTGTAAACTTCACACTCATCGCTTCAATTTTAACAATATCTTATTCAAAATATCGCAAAATAAATATTTTTATATTTATCACATGGAAATAACTCACACCAAGTTGAGTTAAAAGGAATATTAAAAAAAAATTGGAATGAATTAAATGGAAAAGCATACAACCACCAAAACCACAAAAGAAGAACAACTTCAAAAACAAAAAGAAGAGCAAGCCGCTGAACTCGAAGATCGCATTATTTATGCTGAAGCAAACAAGGATGGCAAAGATTCTCGTTCAGCTTTAGCAAATGGTGGTTGTGGCGTTTGCGAACGTCAAGGATTTCCCATTTTTCTGGTCAGAAAAGCGCCGATTAGTAAAAATTTCAACTTAGCCCAAAAAATGGGTGAAACCATTAAATTATTGGAAGACAATCGAGAGCCACCCATTGATTTAGTCACCCACAAATATGTCTATCGAACCTTACGCGTGGGTTACGTTTATATCTTAGTCAAACATAAAACGAAAGGGTGGGAGTTTTTAGGATATGAAGTGACGCCTTCAGGCGTATTTCGCCATAAAACCATTACTGACTTAAAAGAGCGAAACATTAAAGAGATCCCAGAAAGTTGTACCAAAGACGGCAATCACCATATACCCGGTTCTTTTATCAATATTGACACCTCAATATATGAAGGCGAAGCCTACATTGCTTACACTCGTCGAGCCTGGTCTCAAGGTAAAAACAGTACAATAGAAAAATACCTAAAATTAATGAATGAATCGTCGATCACAATTGAAGTACCTTCTAGAAAAAGATCTTCTTCGACAACCGGTGATTCTTCGACAAAAGAACATTTTGAGAGAGATATTCTTTTAGAAGAAGCGATTAAACGTTTTACTAAAATTAACCTGAATCAAGAAGCATACAAAGATCCAAGCAAATTAACTGACGGGGGCAAGCGAAGTTTTGAGTTTCAAAAACTCAAATCCGATAATTCATTATTAGAGCTGGCTGCTGATCCACGATTTATCATCACACATGACGGTAAAAAACGTTTGTTAAGTTCGAAAAACTTTATCACAGCCCACAAATTTAACTCATTACGAGACAGGTCAAACGCAAATAATAAAGAGTTTTTAGCGACAAGCTTTGTATTAGATGCGCAAATTGAGAAATTAGAACAAACGCGTGAATACAAAGTCCCTGTTGTGGTTCTGGAAGATACGTTTGGTATAGCGGAAGAACTGAGCTTACAACGACAATTAAGGATTGAGCCCATAGCGCAACTGGTGATCAAATCCGAAGAGATTTATAACCAAAAAATTGATGAACATTTCAATAAAATCTTGGGATCTAAACGTGTGGATATACCAAGTCATGAAGATGACAATGATGAAAATGTCAATCAACCCAAAAATACCCCAAATTCAAATAACATAATGATAAGCCAAGATTATAATTACTATTACAATGCGACTTTGGCTGCGGGAGTAAATGCAGATTATTTTAGAGAAAAAACACTGCATAAACGTAAAACGTTATCATTGATAAATGAATATCGCAATCAAATCAAAGCAATAGAATTATCAAAAGCACGAGAAGAGCTAGAGTATGACTATATATCAGAATCCAGGATAGGAATTAACAGGCAAACTAGTGTTTGGCCAAAAACAGAATACTTACTATCAAAGGGATATTTTGAAGTTCCGATGACAGCTGAAGAAAAAATTAACCATCTGAAAAAAATTAATAAAAAGGATGGTTTTTTTAAAAAAGCTGAATATTTCGATGTCAAAGCTTTTAAACATAACAGCATAATAAATGGTCGTGCCGAACTCGATGCTTTAATGAGAACCAGCAAACATTTGGAAAAATATGAAAAACTATTAAAACCGGGTGCTGAAACTCAATTTACCAATTTAGAAAAAAACAGATATAACGCTATAATCAGTTCGATTAATCATTTTTCGCAGGACTATTTGTATTATTTGCTATGGTTATTGGGATATCCAATCTTGTCAAAACATACTCCGGACAAAATGATCCGATTTAATAGTTGCAAATTTTGGTTTATAGAGTGTGATACAAATTGCTCTAACAACCATGTAGGTTATCTTTCAGATTTTTTAGCAATCATTGATTTTACATGTATAGGTGGCGTGACGAACCCAATACAAATAGCATTATGGGAGAACTTAATCAAGTATGACGATGGTATTTTTTATCATCTGCTTGATGGACGAAGTAACAGTTTTTGGGAGTTAATCATAAAAAAACGCCTTAACATCATGAAACAAGAGCTGGAAGCGCACAGTAATTTATACTCGCCGATAGAAGACAAATCCGACGAACAAATAGCGCAATATCTAGGCGAAGCGGAAGAAAAAGAATTAAAGGCGAAAGCGAAGCGATTGCAGGAAACCAAAACGATATTACAAGAGCTGGAAGCGGAAACAAAGACAAACCAATTAGATAAAAAATTCTTCTGTGAAAAAGGCGAGCTTATGTTGAAGCTTTATTCGATACTCATATCACGTGTACTTTCATGGCATTCCAACTTTACAGAAAAAGACCTAGCCCTATCATCTTATCTGGTTATTCAAAAACGATTATCACAGTTGATTACTGAAAGCGGGTTGGTGATAAATGGCGAATTGATTTTTCATTTTCAAATGAAAAATATTCCGGTGTTAGAGTTACGTGAATTTAATCAATATTTCGAACCGTTGCGATACAGTAGCACAAGTTCACCTTATCCGGCTTATTCGCAAACAGAAGAAAGTCAAAATGGGGTGGTTGATTGGAATTTTGTGATAACAGCCAACGACTATATCGATATTGGCTTAAAACTAGTCGATGTCATCAATGACCGTACCGTGCTGAGAAATGGCTCGGTATTATTTCAACGATTAGAAAACTATATACTCGATAGATTTTCAGGCATAAATTCGAATTCAATATTTCCTGCCCGAACATTAAAAAATACCGGTGTGTCAATATATAATCGGATAGCCAAACTACAAGGCGAGTCAATCTTAGACAGTATAAAAAATGCCGGTTTTGACCCGACGGCTAAAATGACGGCATTTGGCGGTAGCATAGCTTTTGTTAAATCGATTTCAGCCGGATTACAATCAGCCGCCACCTACATCAACTACAAAGAAAACTTGCAAAAACTGGAAGATGCAAACTTAAGCGAAACCCTGCGTTATGAAATTAAACGCGATTTACAGTTTGGCATATATAAAGTTGGAGCAAGTTTTGCACTGTTAGTCAACGAAGTTTTAACCTTTATCAATATGGGGTTACCTCATTTAGCCGGGTCGTTTATTGCAAACCGAGCCAATCTCAGTCTTTTAGTCAATGGGGTGTTTAAAACCTCTGCCATGGTGGCGGGTGTCGTGGGTGTATTAGGTAGTGCGATATCGATAATGGAGGGTATTTTCTTAATTGCCAAAGGACAACAAAAAAGTGGGGCAACCAAAACAGCGTATTGTGTAGCAGGAGGGCTTCAGGTACTGGCTGGTGTATTAAGCTTAGCCGGCACGATAGGTACGTGGTTACAAATAACCGCTTTTTTAGGGCCGCTAGGGGTGGGGATTTTTGTGTTAGGTTTAATTGCGGGGGTAGTATCAGTCATTTTACTCATTATCTTTGAAGATAAATCAGACAAATGGGATAAAATGCAACTTTGGTTTAACCGCTGTTTATTGGGTTTAAATGAACACCCGGATAAAGGTCTACCTTATTTACCTACGTTTGACAGTATGGCAATGGCAATTAATGACTTTATGGTTGCCATGTTTGGTGCTAATGTTGCTATTCAGTTAGAAGAAGAGAAGATTTATTATGTCAAAAAAATGCGTCAATATTTAGAAGGTGTCAACATTATTGACAAAATTAAAGACAAATATAAAGACCAATATAAAGTCATATATAAAAATAAAGATTGTCCTGACCTTGCAGGAATAAAAGCAATGGGTGTTAAAGCCAGAAGTCGCGAAATTTATCTGTCGGTGGCATTGCCTCATTATGATTCTGACGTGAGCCATTACGAAGGGGTGCTTCGCACTTATAATTATGACTATCAAGAGCCCATTACCTTGCATATAAGCAAAGGAGAGGAATACCCGATTTTAACCTTTGCCGATAGCTCAGCCACGGATTTATTAATTAAACGGGAAGTCCCATTAAAGCCTGAAACAGATGAAGATAAATTAGAAATAAACCAAATAGGTAAAGTTGAAGCCTATGGTGATGCAATAAATAAAGAAACCCGTGAAAATCTTGGTTATTTTGAAATTTTTTATAAAATGGGCGAGTTTTGTTATGACGGCATTGAAGAGCTTTATTTACAAATTAATTACTGGCCACAGGGCAAAACGTCGACAAATAGCAAAAATCAAACCGTCACCAATAAACCGTTGGTGTTTATTGACAGTTACAAACATCATCACTCCAAATTGGGCGGATTTTAAGAATATCAGGAGAACCACATTGAAAACATTAACTAAATTCACCTTACTGACATTAATCACCTGTTCACTATTGGGTTGTTATAATAAAGAAAAACTAAGGGAGCATATTCAAAAAGAATATGATGAATCACGAGCCATAAATAAAGCTAAAGGCGACTTTTGTTATTTTCTTGGTTCAGTAAAACTACCGTATACGGATGAACCAGTATTAGAAAGTGACAGTCAATGGGCGAGTTGGAATAAAGGTAAATTAGCGAAAACCTTACCACTGTTTGCTGAATTAGGTTTATTAAGCCAAACGCCGGTAGAAGGGCAATCAGGCATTTATCGCTATGACTTAACCGATTTGGGGCGTGAATATTGGCATCAATTTATTGATAATAGAGGGAATAGCGGAAGGAAACCTTTTTACAATAGTTCATTTTGCTATGGTCCTAAAAAAATAGTAAAAGTAAAAGATATAACAGAAAAAACGTATGAAAAAGGTCGTTTTACAGGAAGAAAGGAAACACAAGTTAATGTAAAAATCGATTATCAGGTATTGGATACCCCTGATTGGGCGTTGAATGCGCAAGATAAACTCAATGCTTTATATACACAAGTGGATGTGAAATTGCCAGGAAAAAATTATCCTGAAACTGTTGTCTTTATAAAAGGTGATGACGGTGAATTATATCATCAACCCTTAGCCTATTTACTAATTAAACCTTAGAAGCACACAATGAAAACATTAACTAAATTCACCTTACTGACATTAATCACCTGTTCACTGTTAGGTTGCTACAACAAAGAAAAACTAAGGGAGCTCATTCAAAAACAATATGAAAGGTCAATGTCGTTAACCAAAACCAAAGGCAATTTTTGTTATTATTTAGGCGCGGTTAAATTTCCGTATACCGATGAACCGGTATTAGAAAGTGATACTCAATGGGCGAGTTGGAATAAAGGTAAATTAGCGAAAACCTTACCACTGTTTGCTGAATTAGGTTTATTAAACCAAATGCCAGTAGAAGGGCAATCAGGCATTTATCGCTATGATTTAACCGATTTGGGGCGTGAATATTGGTATCAATATATTAATAATAATGGTAAGAAAACTATTTACTATAGCTCTTTTTGTTATGGCCCCAAAAAAATAGTAAAAGTAACGGATATAACAGAAAAAACGTATGAAAGTGGGTTATATCGAAAAAATCAGACAAATGTGTATGTCGATATCGATTATCAAGTATTGGATACCCCTGATTGGGCATTAAATGGGGAAGATAAACTCAATGCTTTGTATGATCCTATAAAGGTAAAAGTACCCGGAAAAACTTATATTGATGAGATCACTTTTATCAAAGGCGATGACGGTGAATTATATCATGAACCCTTAACTCATTTAATGATTAAACCTTAGAAGTATGCAATGAAAACATTAACTAAATTCACCTTACTGACATTAATCACCTGTTCACTATTGGGTTGTTATAACAAAGAAAAAC